>NZ_MTBP01000004.1:0-300000 GCF_002911665.1 Actinomadura rubteroloni | reverse complement strand
AGCGCGCCGCGCGCGGGCCCGGCGAGCCGGGCGTCGGCGATCCGGTCCAGGTAGGCGGCGCGGGTCGCGGCGCTGCGCTCGGCGATCCGGGCGGTGACGCGGGCGAGGACGGGATGCGGGCTGCTCACGGGTGACGCTCCTCGGGGCGGGATCGGGCGGCGTGCCGCAACCTACCGAGACATCGGCGATCGCGACAAGCGTACTTTCGCAGCCCAGCTGACAAAAGACCCGAACTTCCATCAAATGGACGAACCGAATTCGGCCGTGCTTCACTGGCGGGATGACCAGACGTCCCGCCACCGGTGGCGACCTGCTGCGCCTCGTCCGCGTCGAGGGCGTCGGCACCCGCGCCGAACTCGGCCGCGTCACCGGCCTGTCGCGGCCCGCCGTCGCCGCGCGCGTCGCCGCGCTGCTCGCCGCCGGGCTGCTCACCGAGCGCGCGGACGGGCCGTCCACCGGCGGCCGGCCGCCCGCGCGCCTGGAGTTCGACGCGTCCGGCGGGACGGTCCTGGTCGCCAACCTCGGGCACTCGCGCGGCCAGCTCGCCGTCTGCGACCTCGCCGGACGGGTCGTCATCAGCTCCGACGCCGACCTGCCGCCCGGCGCGTCCCCGGCCGAGGCGCTGCCCCGGCTGCTGGACGGCTGGGACGACCTGCTCGCCAAGCTCGACGCGCCGCTCGTCCCGGTGCGCGGCGCGGGCCTCGGCGTGCCGGACGCGATGGAGGCGGGCCGGTGGGCGGGCTCGGACCCGTCCCCGGCCGTCGCCGCGCGGTTCGGCGTCCCGGCGTTCCTGGACAACGAGGTGAACGCGGCGGCGCTCGGCGAGCACCACGCGGGCGCGGCGCGCGGCGCCGGCGACGTCCTGTTCGTCAAGCTGTCCACCGGCATCGGCGCCGGGCTGATCATGGGCGGCCGGATCCAGCGCGGCGCGTTCGGGGCGGCGGGCGAGATCGGGCACATCGCGGTCGCGGGCGGCGGCGGGACGCCCTGCCGGTGCGGCGCCGCCGACTGCCTGGAGGCCGTCGCGGGCGGCGCCGCGCTGCTGGCCCGCTCCCCCGCCGCCGACCTGGCCGCGCTGTCGGCGCTGGCCCGCGCGGGCGACCCGGACGCGGTCGCGCTCGTCCGCGAGGCGGGCGGACGGATCGGCACCGTCATCGCGGGCGCGGTGAACCTGCTGAACCCGGAGCTGGTCGTGCTCGGCGGCGACCTCACCGGCGCCTACGAGCCGCTGGTCGCGGGCGTCCGCGCCGAGGTCTACCGGCGCGCGACGGCCCCGGCGACGAGCCGGCTGCGGATCGAGCCGAGCGCGCTCGGCGACGCGGCGGGCCTGATCGGCTGCGCGGCGATGGTCCTGGACCGCATCCTCGCGCCCGACGCCGTCGACGCGGCGCTCTAGGCGTTCTCCGACGGGTCGTCGGAGTAGGTGTCGACGTCCGGCGCGTGGTGGGTGATCGCGGCGAGCTGCATCTGGGTGTTGGGGACCGAGACCCGTCCGTCCTTGCTGTCCATCTCGACGTAGAGCAGGCCGATCTGCTGGACGACGCCCACCAGCGGCCCGCCGAGCGGGCCGGACCGGATCGTCACCTGGTCGCCGATCGCGAACGGCCGCGCGTACAGCATGACGATCCCGGCGAACACGTTCGCGAGCGTCTGCTGGCCCGCGATGCCGAGCAGCGCGCCGATGACCGCGCCGCCGAGGATGAGCTGCCCGATCGGCACCCGGACGAGCGTCAGCGCCAGCAGGATGACGAGCATCCCGCCGAGCAGCACCACCGACACGCGGGCGAGCCCGGCGCGGGAGTCGCCGAGCACCGAGAGCGTCACCCGGCGGGTCTCCTCGCCCAGGCGGAACGTCGCCGCGAGCCCGGCCACGCAGAACACGAGCGCGCCGAACCAGGCCAGGATCCGCGTCCAGACCGGGCCCTTCGCCGGGTCCCCGATCCAGGACAGGACCGCGGCGGCGGTCGCGACGGACGCGAGGAGGGTGAACTTGCCGAGGCGCAGCCGCTCGGGGAGCCGGGCCGTCACGTGCATGTCCTGCCCTCCCCGGGGTCGCCGCCGACGCTCCGGGGATGTCCGCGCCCGTGGCCCCGGTAACCCAAGGCATGATCAAGATTGCGCGGCGAGGCTCGCAAAATGGTGGCAACCGGGCATCAGATTCCCGGCCGAACAACGATTAACCGGACGCCAGACGTGTATCGGTACCGCATGGACCTCGCTTTCCTTCGACCGTTGTACGAGTCCGGCGGACCCGTGGCGTCGGCCTGCCTGGACACCACGCGCGACACGCCCGACGCGGAGAAGATGATCGAGCTGCGCTGGCGGGCGCTGCGCGAGGACCTCGCGCGGCAGGGCGCGGACGCCGCGACGCTCGACGCGATGGAGTCGGTGGCCGGGGGCGTCCGGGGCATCGGCGGGCCGCAGGGCGAGGCGGTGTTCGCGGCGGACGGCGAGGTGCTGGCCGTCCACACGATGGCGCGCCCGCCCGTCCGGGACCGCGCGTCCTGGCTGCCCGTCCCCGACCCGTTCGACCTCGTCCTGGACCGCGGCCGGCTGCTCCCCTACGTGGTGGCGGCCGTCGACCGCGAGGGCGCGGACGTGTTCGCCTACGACGTCGCGGTGCCCGACCCGGCGACCGCGCGGTTCTTCAACGGCGGCAGTCTGCACGTCCACAAGGTCCGGGGCGGCGGGATGGCCAGCAGCCACTACCAGCGGCACTCGGAGAACGTGTGGGAGAAGAACGCCGAGCAGGTCGCGCAGGACGTGGCGCGGGCCGTCCGCGACGTCGGCGCCGCCGTCGTGTTCGTGGGCGGCGACCAGCGCGCGATCGGCCTGCTCCGCGCCCATCTGGACGCCCTGGAGCCGCCGGTGGTCGAACTGCCCGGCGGGCGCGCCGACCACGACGCGGCCGGGGCGCTGCGCGAGTCCGTGGACGCCGCGCTGGAGGACGTGACGGCCGGCGGCCGCGAGGACGTCATCGACGACTTCCACGACCGCATCTCGCAGGGCACCGCCGTGGACGACGCGCCCGGGACGCTGCGGGCGCTCACCGACGGCCGGGTGGAGACGCTGCTGCTCGGCGCCGACCGGGGCGGGGAGCCGTGGCTGTACGGGTCGCCGGACGAGCCGCGCGCGCTCGCGACCGTCGCGTCCGCGCTGCCCGCCGCCGACGGCGCCCTGCACGCCCCGGCGACGCCGCTGATGCTGCGCTCGGCCGTCCTCGGCGACGCGGGGTTCAGCGAGCTGACCGGCGGCGCGGGCACCGCCGCCACCCTGCGCTTCGCGCTCTGACGCCGGAGAAAACGGGCGGGGCCGCGGCGAGCGTCGCGCTCGCCGCGGCCCCGTGGCCGGCCGGACGTCAGCGGGTGTTGGGCAGCCCGTGCGGGTCGTGCGGCTTGCCGTGCTCGTGCTTGCCGCCGTCGCGGTGCACGGCGATCTGGTTGTGCTGGTTGGTGACCGACGAGCCGTTGTAGCAGTCGCCGTGCTCGTCCACCACCGAGAGCAGGTTCTTGAGGACCGCCCCCAGGGCCGCGACGTCCAGGTCGCGGCAGAACTGGACGTTGACGAGCGAGTTGGACTTCGGGTCGTCGGCCTGGGCCGGGCCGGCGGTCAGGGCCGTCAGGCCCGCCGCGCCGATGAGGCCCGTGACGAGCAGTCGCTTGAGCACGTGTTCTCCATTCCGCGTTACGTCTCGGACCGGGGGTTGGTCGGCCCACCGGCCACACCCGGAGATCGTGGGGCACACGGCCCGGGAGGATCACGAGATCCACGCGGCCTTTGGACAAACCTTGCCGTCCCGCGACCTCTACTTGCCCTGAGTCACCGTTCCATTGCCAGGCGTATCCGGACAACAAAGGCATGCAGGTCAGGACGGGCGGGCGGTTCGTCGGGCAGCGGAGAACCGTCCCGCTCGTCCTCCAGCCGGTCGGCGAGCGCGGCCACGTCGGCGGCCAGCCGCGCCCGCGACGGCGCATCCGCCGGGAGCGCCCCCTGCTCGGCCTCCCGCTTGGCCGCGATCAGCTCGGGCAGGTACGCCGGGCCGTACACGGGGGCGAGCCGGGTCAGGTCCGCCTCGACCTCGCCGGTCCGCATCAGGTGGACGCCCGTCGTGAGTGCGCGGAACGCGTAGAGCAGCGGCTTCAGCCGTCCCGACTCCTCGAACGCGCGCCACCGGCCGCGCCCGAACCCGAGGTAGTGGTGGGCGAACCGCGTCGTGACGATGCCCGGCAGGTGGCCGAGCAGTTCCTCGTGCAGCGGCGACGACGCGACGACGAGCGGCGAGGTGAGCTGCTCCAGCACGTCGCCGCTGCGCCGCAGCAGCAGCCGGCAGAACTTCGCGAGGTCGTGGGTGACGACGTCGGCCTCGACGCCGTCGTGGTCCCACATGCGGCTGAACGTCTCGGGCGGCTCGGCGAGGCCGACGACGTCCGCGAGCGGCAGCAGGTGCATCCCGCGCAGGTCCACGTCGGAGTCGCGGGACGGGAAGCCGTACAGGTGCGCGCCGCTCACGGTCACGAACGCGCGCGGGTAGGGGTGGGCGCCGGTCAGCGCGTCGACCAGGCCGGACGGCAGGACGTTCACGCGCGCACGCTCCGCCGCCGCACGGACGCCAGCAGGTCGTCCACCCGCGCCCGGTCGGGCTCGGCGGGCAGCGCGGCGCCGTCCGGCCACGCCGTGACGAGCCGGTCCCGCCACGCCTCGACCTCCGGCCAGGGCACCTCGCCGCGCCGCACCGCGAGCAGCCGGTCCCGGTGCGCGGCGACGTCCACGAGCGGTTCGCCGTGCCGCGCGAGGTGGTTCCCGCTGATGAGCAGCCGCAGCATGTGCATGACGTGCTTCCAGCGCGACGCCCCGCCGCCGCGCAGCCCCGCCTTCGCCTTCTGGAACTGCCGGTCGGCGTAGCGCAGGAACGTCTCGGTGGCCCGCCGCGACGGGAACGCGTCCCGGACGGCCAGCAGCTCGGCGCCGACGGGCGTGACGTGCTCGGCCAGCGGCGACCACAGCACCTCCAGCACCGTCGGGTTGGACGCGAGCGCCAGCGCGCAGAAGCGCTCGATCTCCCAGGAGAACTGCTCGGGCCGGGGGCCGTCCAGGTGCGTCGGCGGCTTGTCCAGGCGCCAGAACCGTTCGGCGGGGAGGGCGAAGACGCCGCGCCGGTCCACATCGCTGTCCTCGGTGGCGAGGCCGTACGCGCGGGACCCGACGACGACCGACAGGACCGTGTGGTCGGGGAATTCGAGCATCCGTGCAGAGTCCCGCAACCCGCGCATGGACGACAACTCGGTTCCCGGCGAGGCTGGGGGCGTGCCCCCGACCGAAAGGCCCCCGATGACGCAGCCCCCGTCCGGATCCGCCCCGTCGTGGTGGCGGGACGCGGTGATCTACGAGGTGTACGTCCGCAGCTTCGCCGACTCGGGCGGGGACGGCGTCGGGGACCTGCCCGGCGTCCGGTCCCGCCTGCCCTACCTGCGGCGGCTCGGCGTGGACGCGCTGTGGCTCACGCCGTTCTACCCGTCCCCGATGGCCGACTTCGGGTACGACGTCGCCGACTACCGCGACGTGGACCCGGTGTTCGGGACGCTGGAGGACGCCCGCGCGCTCGTCGCCGACGCCCACGCGCACGGGTTGCGGATCCTGGTGGACCTCGTCCCGAACCACACGTCCGACGCCCATCCGTGGTTCCGCGCGGCGCTGGCCGCCGGTCCCGGCTCGCCCGAGCGCGACCGGTACGTCTTCCGCGACGGGCGCGGGTCCGGGCCGCCGAACGACTGGCGGTCGGTGTTCGGCGGGCCCGCGTGGCGCCGCGTCCCGGACGGGCAGTGGTACCTGCACCTGTTCGCGCCCGAGCAGCCGGACCTGAACTGGGAGAACGCGGAGGTGCGGGACGAGTTCGCCGACGTCCTGCGGTTCTGGCTGGACCTCGGCGTGGACGGCTTCCGCGTGGACGTCGCGCACGGCATGGTCAAGGCCGCCGGGCTGCCCGACGCCGGACCCGACCCGGGCCCGGACGTGCCGTACTTCGACCGGGACGGCGTCCACGAGCTGCACCGCGCGTTCCGGCGCATCCTCGACTCCTACCCCGGCGGACGCGTCGGCGTGGCGGAGGCGTGGGCGCCGACGAACGAGCGGCTGGCGCTGTACGTCCGTCCGGACGAGATGCACCAGGCGTTCAACTTCCACTACCTGACGACGCCGTGGGACGCCGGCGCGCTGCGGGCCGCGATCGACGCGTCGCTCGCCACGGCGGGGGCGGTCGGCGCGCCCGCGACGTGGGTGCTGTCCAACCACGACGTCCACCGGCACGTCACCCGGTACGGCGGCGGGGCGGCCGGGCTCGCCCGCGCCCGCGCCGCCGCGCTGCTGACGCTCGCGCTGCCCGGCTCGGCGTACCTGTACCAGGGCGAGGAGCTGGGGCTCCCCGAGGTGCTGGACCTGCCGCCGGAGGTGTGCCACGACCCGCAGGCCCGGCGCGGGGACGGCGCCGGACGCGACGGGTGCCGCGTCCCGCTCCCGTGGTCGGGCGACGCGCCGCCGTTCGGGTTCTCGACCGGGACGAGCTGGCTGCCGATGCCGCCGCAGTGGCGGTCGCTGACCGTCGCGGCGC
This sequence comes from Actinomadura rubteroloni, assembly GCF_002911665.1. NCBI lineage: Bacteria > Bacillati > Actinomycetota > Actinomycetes > Streptosporangiales > Thermomonosporaceae > Actinomadura > Actinomadura rubteroloni. The sequence continues at coordinate 293,396 of NZ_MTBP01000004.1, read as the reverse complement.
AGGAGGGCGACCCGGCGTCCACGCTGTCGCTGTACCGGGACGCGCTGCGGCTGCGGCGCGACCATCCGGCGCTCGGCGACGGCCCGCCGCCGCGCTGGCTGGACGGGCCGCCGGGCGCGCTCGTGTTCGTCCGGGAGGCCGGCGGCCGGGTCCTCGGCTGCGCGGTGAACGCCGGGTCCGCGCCCGTCCGGGTGCCCGCCGGGCCGGTGCTGCTCGCCAGCGGCCCGGTGTCGGCGTCCGGCGGCGTCCTGGAGCTGCCGCCGGACACGGCCGCCTGGTGGGAAGGTGACCGTTCCGTCACGGAGCGTTGACGGCGACGCGGGTCGCGGCCTCTGCTGTGGGAAACGCTCACGCGAGAGGGGCACGCGATGCTCAGGGGACTCGCCGCCGTGGCGCTGCTCGCGGCGGGCTGCGCGCCCGGCGACGGCCGGACGCTCCTCACCGTCGACCTGTTCGGCGAGTTCGGCTACGAAGGGCTGTACCGCGAGTACGAGGCGGCGCATCCGGAGATACGCATCCGGCAGCGTCGTATCTCGGTGCTGGACGACTACGCGCCCCGCCTGCGCCAGCGGATCGCCACCGGCCACGGCGCCGGGGACGTCGTCGCGCTCGAAGAGAGCCTGCTGCCCGCTTTCCTGCGGCGGCCCGAACGGTTCGTGGACCTGTTCGCGTACGGCGGGCGGGCGCTGGAACATCGCTTCCTCCCGTGGAAGTGGCGGATGGGCGTCGCGCCGGACGGACGGCTCGTCGGCCTCGGCACCGACATCGGCCCGCTCGCCCTCTGCTACCGGACGGACCTGTTCGCCCGCGCCGGGCTGCCGACCGCCCGGGACGCCGCCGCGCGGCTCTGGCCCACCTGGGACGCCTACTACCGGACGGGCCTGGCGTTCGCGCGCCGGATCCCGGGCGTCCGGTGGCTCGACGGACCGACCGCCGTGTTCCGCGCGGCCCTGCTCCAAGAGGCGGGCCGCGGGCCCGGCTTCACCTCCTTCGACCGGCGCGGACGGCTCGTGTTCGCGTCCAACCCGGCCGTCCGGACGGCGTTCGCGACGGCCCTGCGGTTCGAGCGGGCCCGGCTGACCGCCGACCTCCAGGTGTTCACGCCGTCCTGGCAGACCGCGCTGCGCCGCGACCGGTTCGCGACCGTCCCGTGCCCGGCGTGGATGCTCGGCGGGCTCGCGGCGTTCTCCGGCGGGCGCGGCCGGTGGGACGTCGCGGCCGCGCCCGGCGGAGCCGGCTCGTGGGGCGGGTCGTGGCTCGCGGTGCCGCGGCAGACCCGGCATCCGGCGCGGGCCGCCGCGCTCGCGGCGTTCCTGACGAGCCCGCACGGCCAGGTCGCGGCGTTCCGGGCGCGGAGCACGTTCCCGTCCTCGCCGCAGGCCGCCCGCGACCCGGCCGTCGCGGGCCGCGTGAACGCCTTCTTCGGCGGGGCGCCCACCGGGCGGATCTTCGGGGCCGTCGCCGCCCGGGTGCGGCCGGTGTTCCTCGGTCCGCGCGACGAGGACGTCCGGGTCGCCGTGGACGACGTCCTGCTCTCGGTCGGGCAGGGCCGGCTCGCGGCGCGCGACGCGTGGCCCCGCGCCGTCCGGGCCGCCGCCAAGGCCGGGCGCTGATGCGCCGGTCCACGCCGTACCTTCTCGTCGCGCCGTTCTTCCTGCTGTTCCTCGCGTTCGGGGCGTTCCCGCTGCTGTTCACGCTGTGGATGGCGCTGCACGACTGGGAACTCGGGTCCGGGACGCGCCGGTGGGTCGGGCTCGGCAACTTCCGCTACCTCGCGACGGACGCCGACTTCTGGCACGCCGTGGTGAACACGCTCGGGATCTTCGCCGTGTCGACCGTCCCGCAACTGCTCGCGGCGCTCGTCCTGGCCGACCTGCTCGACCGGCGGCTGCGCGGGGCGACCGCGCTCCGCGTCGCGCTGGCCGCGCCGCTCGTCACCTCGACGGCGGCGGTCGCGCTGGTCTTCACCCAGCTCTTCGACGCCGACCACGGGCTCGTCAACGCGCTGCTCGGCCTCGCCGGCGTCCCGCCGGTCGACTGGCAGGGCGGGCGCGGCTGGTCCTGGACGGCCCTCGCCGCGATGGTGGACTGGCGCTGGACGGGTTACAACGCCCTGATCTACCTGGCCGCGCTCCAGGCCGTCCCGCGCGAGCTGTACGAGGCCGCCGCGCTGGACGGGGCGTCGCCCGCGCGCCGGTTCTGGACGATCACCGTCCCGCTGCTGCGCCCGACGATCGTGTTCACGGCCGTCGTCTCGACCGTCGGCGGGCTCCAGCTCTTCACCGAGCCGACGCTGTTCGGCGCGGCGGGCGCGCACCGGATGGACGGCGGCGCGCAGCACCAGTTCCAGACCGTCACGATGTACCTGTTCGAGAGCGCGTTCGGGCAGGACCGGTACGGCTACGGCGCGGCCGTCGCGTGGGCGCTGTTCCTGTTGATCGTCGCGTTCGCGCTGCTCAACGCGCTGATCCTGCGGCGCCGGACGGGCGGCGCGCGATGACGGCCCGCCGCGCCGGCCCGCTGACGTGGGCCGCGCTGGCCGTGGCCTCGCTGCTCACGGCGGCGCCCGTCTACTGGATGGTCGTCGTGGCCTCCCGGACGAACGCGGAGGCGGCCGACGTCCCGCCGCCCCTGCTGCCCGGCGGGCACTTCGCGGAGAACGTCCGGCGCCTGTTCGCCAACCCCGACGCCCACTTCGCGCGCGGCCTGCTGAACTCGGTGCTCGTGTCGGGCTGCGTGGCGCTCGGGACCGTCCTGCTCGGCTCGCTCGCCGGCTTCGCGTTCGCCAAACTGCGCTTCCGGGGCCGCGACGCGCTGCTCCTGACGGTGGTCGCGACGATGATGGTCCCGGTCCAGACGGGCGTGGTCCCGCTCTACCTGATCATGCTGCGCCTGCACTGGCAGGACGGCCTCCAAGCCGTGACCGTCCCCTTCCTGGTCACCGGCTTCGGCGTCTTCCTCATGCGCCAGGCCGCCCGCGAGATCCCCGACGCCCTGATCGAGGCGGCCCGCGTGGACGGCTGCACCACCCTCGCCGTCTACCGACACGTCGTCCTGCCCGCCCTGCGCCCCACCGCGGGCGTCCTCGGCCTCCTGACGTTCGCGCAGACCTGGAACGACTTCCTCTGGCCGCTCGTCGTCCTCAGCCCCGACGACCCGACCGTCCAGCTCTCCCTGAACAACCTGGCGACCGCCTACTACAACGACTACGCCCTGATGTTCGCCGGCGCGTCCGTGGCCGTCCTGCCGCCCCTGGCCCTCTTCGCCCTCCTCGGCCCGCGCATCGTGCGGAACGTCCTCTCCGGAGCCGTCAAAGGCTGAGCGCCCGCGTCCACGCGCTCGCCGGGGCGGCCGGTAGTGGTCATGGCCGGTCAGGCGGAAGGCGGGGCGGGCTAAGGTCCGCGCGTGGCAGTGAAGCTGATCTTGTGCGGCGGGGTCGTGGCGGGCGTGCTGACGTTGGGCGGATGCGGCGGCGGTACGGGCGACGCGGCGGGGCAGGGGGCGCTGGACGCGCCCGCCAAGCGCGCGTGCGACGACTTCGCCCACGGGTATTCGGAGGACCAGACGCCCGGGTCGCGGGTGAAGCTCGCGCGCAAGGTCGCCGCGCTGGCGGCGAAGTCCGAGACGGACGACGTCGCCACGACGGCGACGGTACTCGGCGAGGGCGCCGAGAGCGGACCCACGCCGTGGAAGGTCGCGGCAGGCGCCTTCTTGCGGACGTGCCTCGACGACGGCTGGAAGCGCTAAAAGCGGAACTCGTTCCGTGGGCGCGCACCACATCGGCCGCCGCCCGGCGGGGCGCTCGATGACCCTTTTCGCGGTGCCGGTGTGGAACCCCGCGATTTTCCCGGTTTCGCCGACGGCTGTGGACGGCGGGCGGTATCGGCGGGCGAGCCGAAGTGTCAAGGGGCGCTTGTCTGATTTTGTGGGAGTAGAGGGCTTTCCGTGAGCTGATCACAAGAAGGAAATTGCCTTTCTCGTGATCATTTTTGAAACGGACTAAGTGTTCTTGACTAATCCTTGACGTTTATCCGTGGTTGCGTACTGCGACAGCGGACATACAGAGAGTGGCCGCCCGGTCCCACCCCCGACCACGCACGACCGGACCACGACCGGACCGCGGCCCCACTGAGACCACAGGGCTCCGCCCGCCGATCCCCGCCCGGAAGGGGGCATTCGCATGAGGTCTGGACCCAAGCCGGACAGCGATCTCACGAAGCACCGCAACATCGACACCGTGCGCCAGCTCCAGCACCTCATGGTGCTGTGCGAGCTGCTGCCGCCGGGGAGCAGGCTCCACGAAGCGCTCACGATCGCGTTGTCGATCAACGAGCCGAGCCTGCCGGGCCGGATCACGCCGGTCCGCGATCTCCATCCGCTGACCACCAAGACCTGGCTGGAGTCCCTCTGGGACCCCGACCTCATCTCCCCCGAGGAGATGGAGCTGGTCGCGTGGCAGAACAACAAGGCCAAAATGGACGCCGCCGTCGAGGAGATGCAGAAGATCGAGCGGCGGATCGGAATACGTCTGGCCACTGAGAAGATCCAGTAGCCGGCGAACCAGGTAAAAACCGAAAAAGGAGGAAGACCATGTCCCCGAGCACCATTCTGCGGCAGGCCGCCGCGGACGCCGAGTTCCGCGCCGAGCTGCTCGACAACCCCGAGGTCTTCGGCGTCGCCGCCGGCACGGTCCCCGAGTCGGTGGAGCGGCAGGACGAGGCGTCCCTCAACTACTGGACCGAGGGCGTCGCCGCCGTGGACGCCTACGCGTGCTCCAGCACGTGTACGTCCGGGCCGTTCACCTTCGCGTGCGACGGCACCACCAAGGGCTGACGCCAGGTTGACGATCCGCACGACCCCGGCCGCATAGGCCGGGCGCCCCACCCGGTGGGCCGGCCTCGCGTCGGCCCACCGGCCTGTTCTCTCCCCCGCCCACCCGAGGAGCCGCGCGCGTGAACCCGAGCTATCCCGCGGACATCGCCGCCCGGGCCGCCACCCTGGCCGAGCGCACGCAGATCGTGTCCGCGCTGGGCCCGCCCCCCGACACCGGCCCGCTGGAGCCGTTCGACGCCTGGAAGATCGACCGGCTCGCCGCCCGGCTGGCCCAGCGGTTCCAGAAGGAGGGCCGCCGCCAGGGCGGTGCCGCGCGGCACACCGGCGCGTCGCTGACCGACGTCCTCACCGCCTACCGGCGGCACGAGCTGGCGATGGACGGCGCCGACGGGCCGCTCGGCAGCGCCCTCGCCGACCTGCACGGCGACTGGCTGACGGCGTACCGGGGCGCGCTGGACGCGTTCCAGCGCCCCAGCGACACCGCGGCGGGCTGGCGCGAGCCGGACGTCTACTACGGCAGGCTCGCCATCGCGTGCGAGCCGTTCCTGGTCGAGCTGGGCCGCCGCCTCACGCCCGTCCTCGACGCGAGCGGCCTCACCATCGCGCCGCGCGTCGTGGAGGTCTTCCAGGAGCACCTGCTCGACCGGTTCGCGCTCGCGCTGGCCTGGGCCGTGGAGGCCGACGCGAAGGTCTACTGCCGCCTGCGCGACATCGACCCCGAGACCTCCACCCGCGAGGACTACCTCGCCTACCTGGACAAGACGTTCGCCGACGCCGCGTCCTACCACCGCTTCTACCTGGAGTACCCGGTCCTCGGGCGCTGGCTCGCGCACGTCACCGACCTGCTCGCCGCGCACGGCCGCGAGCTGGCCGTGCGGCTGCGGGCCGACGCGGCGGCGATCGGGGACGCGTTCTTCGGCCGCCCGCTCGGCGCCGTCCGCGACGTCCGGCTCGGCGGCTCGGACGCGCACGCGGGCGCGCGGGGCGTCGTCATGGTCGACGCCGAACTCGCCGACGGCTCCCCCGCGCCGTTCGTCTACAAGCCGCGCTGCGTCGGCGGCGAGGCCGCGCTCCAGGGCCTGCTGGCGCGGCTGCGCGCCGACGGCGTCGTGGGCTTCGCCGAGCGCGCCGTGCTGCCCCGCGACGGGTACGGGTACGAGGCGCTGATCCCGCCGGGGCGCAACCGGGTGGCGACGCGCGCCGAGGCGGCCCGCGTCTACACCGAGCTGGGCGGCTACCTGGCGATCTTCTACGTGCTCGGCGGCGGCGACCTGCACTTCGAGAACGTCCTGGTCGCCGACGGCCACGCGTACATCTGCGACTGCGAGACCGTGCTCGGCGCGCTCCCCAAGGGCCAGCCGCGCCCGGCCGGGACGCTGATGGACTCGGTGTTCAAGACCGGCCTGATCGAGTGGCCCGCCGCGCCGGACGCGGACGGAGCCGGGATGCGGCTCAGCGGCTACTCCGGCGGCGACGCCTACGAGATCCCGATGCCGATCCCGAAGATCGACGACCGGCCGCTGTCGTTCACCGCGTCCGTCACGCACCGGACGGGCCTGCGCGTCGAGCCGGGCGCCGCGAACCGCGTGTTCGTCGGCGACGAGCTGACCCGCGCCGAGGACTTCGTGGACGAGATCAAGGACGGCTTCGGCCGCGTCCACCGCTGGTTCCAGGAGGACCCCGAGCGCGCGGCGGAGTGCGTCGGCGGGCTGTTCGACGGGACGCGCGTCCGGTTCGTCAACTGGAGCACCCAGATCTACGTGCAGTTGCTGTCGGCGGCGCGGCACCCCAAGTGCCTGATGGAGCCGCTGGAGGTGGACCTGCTGTTCAACACCGTCCGGACGTTCCCCCGCAACTGGGACCAGGACGGCGTGCTCCCCGCCTACGAGCTGGAGTCGATGTGGCGGCTGGACGTCCCGCTGTTCTGGGTGGACGCCGCCGACGACCGGCTCGTCCACGACCACCGCGCCGTGATCCCGGCGACGCTGGAGGCCGGGCCGCTGGAGCACGCCGCCGCGCGGATCCGGCGGCTGACCCCGGAGAACCGCGCCCAGCAGGACCAGTACATCGCGGCCGGGCTGTCGGGCGGCGACGTCACCAGTTCCGACTTCGCCGCGACGTGCGTGGCGCAGGCGGCGGGCCTCGGCCAGCGGTTGTGCGCGACGCTCCGCGCGCCGGACGCGCCCGCTCCGTGGATCTCCTACATCATCAGGCCGGACGGCCGCGACGAGGTCGACATCGAGGGCGACCTCTACAACGGCTCGGCGGGCATCGCGCTGTTCCTGGCGTACCTGAACGACCTGGACCCGCGTCCGGAGTTCCGCACGGCGGCGCGGCGGGCGTTGGACCACGCCCTGGCCACGGGCGACCGCGACCGCATCGGCGCGTTCCCCGGGCTCGGCGGCCTGATCTACGTGCTGCTGCACCTGCACCGGCTGTGGGGCGACCGGGCGCTGCTCGACCAGGCCGTCGCGATGGCCGAGACCCTGGACGGGCGCATCGAGCGGGACCCGCACCTGGACGTCTTCCACGGCGTCGCCGGGCTCGTCCCGGTCCTGCTCGCCCTGGACGACGCCACCGGCGGCGACCGGGGCACCGCGCTGGCGCACCGCTGCGCGGCCCACCTGCTGCGGCACGCGCGCGACCGGGGCGACGGGCTGTCGTGGTCCAACAGCGATCCCCGGGTCGTCCTGGACGACCTCACCGGCCTGTCGCACGGCAGCGCCGGGATCGGCTGGGCGCTGATCCTGCTCGGCACCCGCACCGGCCGCGACGAGTACGTCGACGCGGGCCGCCGCGCGTTCGCCTACGAGACCCGCCACTTCGACGCCGACGCGCAGGACTGGTACGACCTGCGGACCGTCCCCGGCGGCCCGACGTGGCGCGGACGCCACTACGCCAACGCCTGGTGCAACGGCGCGTCCGGCATCGGCCTGACCCGCATCGCGAGCTGGGCGCTGCTCGGCGGCGACGACGAGCCGCTGCTCACCGAGGCCCACCAGGCGCTCACCGCGACGATGCGCAACTTCCCGCGCCTCGCCAACGACTCGCTCTGCCACGGCCGCACCGGCAACGCCGAGCTGTTCCTGCGGTACGCGCTGCTGCGCGACCAGCCCGCGTTCCGGCTGGAGGCCAACGTCCAGGTGCAGAGCCAGTGGCGGGACCTGGACCAGGCGCGGCCGGGCCCCGAGGCCGGGTTCTTCCCCGGGCTGATGCTCGGCATGGCCGGGTTCGGGCTGCACTTCCTGCGGCTGGCGCGGCCCGAGCGCGTCCCGTCCGTCCTGCTCCTCGACCCGCCGCCCGCCCGAACCAAGGAGTGACCGTGTCCGTCGAGTCCTGTACCGAGTTCCTGCGCGTGGTCGGCGACGATCCGGGCCTGCGGCGCCAGTTGCGCGCGATGACCGGGGTCGCGGAGATGATCCGGCTCGGGCGCGTCCACGGGTTCGCGTTCGACGACCGCGACCTGGTCGCGGCGGCGGCCACCGACGCCGCCGCCCGGCTCGTCCCGCCCCCGCCGCGCCGCGCGGAGCGGCCCGTGCCCGGGTTCCACCACTACGAGTTCGCGCTGGAGGAGATCCCGGGGTTCGCGCCGGTCCTGGACGAGCTGCCGCACCTGAAGATCCGTCCGGACACCGTCGACCTGGACGCGTTCGACCGCGAGTTCCGCGACGACGACCTGCGCTCGACGTCCGCCGCCCCGGCGAGCGCGGAGTTCCGGCGCTGGCGGGCGGGCCCGGACGCCCCGGCGGGCCCGAACGACGCCCGCCACTTCCATCTCGTCAACCTGGACGACCACGTCGACCACCCCGCCTACGACGGCTACCTCGCCGCCAAGAACCGCACGGTGGCGGCGCTGGAGAAGGTCTTCGGCGACGAGGTCCGCTTCTCGGGGAGCATGTGGTACCCGCCGTCGTCGTACCGGCTCTGGCACACCAACGAGACGCAGCCGGGCTGGCGCATGTACCTGATCGACTTCGACGCCGAGTTCGACGACCCGGCCGAGACGTCGTTCTTCCGCTACCAGCGGCCCGGGACGTCGGAGCTGGTCACCCTGGGCGAGCGGCCCCGGCTGGCGCGGTTCTTCAAGATCGGGCAGGAGCCGGAACGGCTGTTCTGGCACTGCATCGTCAACCCGACGCGGCGGCACCGGTGGAGCTTCGGGTTCGTCGTCCCCGACTCCTGGACCGACGCGCTGGAGGCCCGCCGGTGACCGCCGTGCGCCGGACTGAGAGACGTCGGGAGCTTGCGACGAGAGAAGCGCGCTTGCGGGAGGCACCATGAGCGTGCGGCCGGATGCTCCGCCTGCACCTGCGGTCACGGGGCCGCCGGCGATCCGCGCGCGGGGGCTGACCAAGCGGTACCCGGACGTCACCGCCGTGGACGGGCTGGACCTGTCGGTCGCGGCCGGGGAGAGCTTCGGCTTCCTCGGCCCGAACGGCGCGGGCAAGTCCACCACGATCGCGATGCTGTGCACGCTGGCCGTCCCGACCGCCGGGACGGTCGAGATCGACGGCCACGACACCCGCACCGACGCGGTCGCCGCGCGCCGCAGCATCGGCCTGATCTTCCAGGAGTCGACGCTGGACGGCGAGCTGACGGCGGCGGAGAACCTGCGCTTCCACGCCGACCTGTACGACATCCCGGTCGCGCTGGTCCCCGGCCGGGTGGACGAGACGCTGGCGCTGGTCGGCCTGTCCGACGCCCGCGACCGGTTCGTCCGGACGTTCTCCGGCGGGATGCGGCGGCGGCTGGAGATCGCGCGGGCGCTGCTGCACCGGCCCCGGATCCTGTTCATGGACGAGCCCACGATCGGCCTGGACCCGCAGTCGCGCGCGCAGGTCTGGCGCTACCTGCACCGGATCCGCGAGCGCGAGACCGTCACGCTGTTCCTCACCACGCACTATCTGGACGAGGCCGAGCAGTGCGACCGCGTCGCGATCCTGGACGCGGGCCGGATCGTCGCGCAGGGCTCGCCGGCCGAGCTGAAGGCCGTCCTCGGCGCCGACCGGGTGGACCTGCGCACCGACGACGACGCGGCGGCGGCGCGGCTGCTGCGGACGCGGTTCGGGCTGACCGTGGCCGAGGCGCCGGACGGCCTGTCGTTCACCGCCACCGACAGCGCACGGATCCTGCCCCGGCTGTTCGCCGAACTGGACGTGCCCGTCTACGAGGCGCGCGTCACCCCGCCGACGCTGGACGACGTGTTCCTGCACCACACCGGACACCGGATCCGGGCGGAAGGGCCGGCCGACCCGTCCGGCGACGACGCGCCGCCGCCGGTGCCCGCGCCGCGTCCCGCGCCCGAGGTGGCGTCCGGCGGGGTCCGCGCGGAGCTGCGCGCGCTGCGGATGGTGTGGCGGCGGGAGATGCTGCACTTCCTGCGGGACCGGGCGGGCACCGTGATCTCGCTGTTCCAGCCGCTGCTGTTCCTGTTCATCCTCGGCGTGGGGCTGGCGGGGCTGATGGCGGGGCCGAGCAGCCGGTCCTACCAGGTGTTCCTGTTCTCGGGCGCGCTGGTGACGGCGTCACAGGCGCCCGCGCTGCGGGTCGGGTCGGCGCTCCTGTGGGACCGCCGCAGCGGGTTCCTGCGCGAGATGCTGGCCGGGCCGGTGCACCGGGGCACGCTGCTGCTCGGGACCTGCCTCGGCGGGACGACCGTCGCGACGTGCCAGGCCGGGCTGCTGCTCGGCGCCGGGGCGGTGATCGGCGTGCCGCCCGATCCGGGGCTGTTGGTGCTGCTGGCGGCCGAGCTGGCGCTGACGGCGCTGGCGATGACCGTGCTCGGGGTGCTGCTGGCGATGTTCGTCCGGCCGCAGACGTACGGGACGGCGCTGACCGTCCTCATGGCGCCGCTGATGTTCCTGTCCGGGTCGGTGTTCCCGCTGTCGGCGATGCCGGGCTGGATGGAGGCGGTCGCGCTGGTCAACCCGTTCACCTACGCGGTGGACGCGATGCACCGCACGATGGCCGTCTACCTGACCGACGCGCCCGCGTCGCTGTTCGCGCCGGTCGCGTGGGGGTCCTGGCACCCGCCGGTCGTGCTGGAGGCGCTCCTGCCGGCGGGGCTCGCGGCGCTCGGCCTGATGTGGGCCGCGCGCCGGTTCTCCCGGCTGGACTGATCCGGGGCGCGTCCCGCCGGCCCCCGCGCGGCGGGACGCGCCCGGTCGCACCGGGGAGCGGAGGCGGGCCGCGGGGAGGGTCGCGGCCCGCGCTCTCCCGGTGCCGGACCCGACCCTAGAACGATCGTTCTGCGCACGGCAACACTCATGCCGACATAGGCCGCATTGCGGACGCGCCATACTGATCCGATGGACATCGCGCGGCTCGCCGCCCTCGGCCGGGACGCGGGCGGCACCGGCGAGCCCGGCGTCCTCTACGACCGGCACGGCGTGCTCGTCGTCCGGGTCGGCGCGGTCGTCGTCAAGCTGCACCAGGCCGACCGGGAGACGGGCCCGGCGCTGGCGCGGCGGCTGGACGCGGCCCGCGCGCTGCCCGGGATCGCGCTCGCGCCGCTCGGCCCGCCCCGATACGCGGACGGACGGGCCGTGACCGTGTGGCCGTACGGCGAGCCCGTCCCGCCCGAGGCGCCGCCGTGGACCGAGGCCGGACGGCTGCTCGCCGCGCTGCACCGCTCCCCCGTCCCGGCGGACGCGCCGCCGTGGGGCCGTCCGGGGCGCGTCGCGCGCGTCGTCGGCCGCCTCGCCCCCGGCCCCGAGACCGACGTGATCCGGCGGGCCTTCGCGACGCTCCCCGCCTGGATCCGGGACGACACCGCGCCGCCGACCGCCGGGCGAGTCCTCATCCACGGCGACTGGCATCTCGGCCAGATGGTCCGGACCGAAACCGGCTGGCTCCTCATCGACGTCGAGGACCTCGGCGTCGGCGACCCCGCGTGGGACCTCGCCCGCCCGGCGGCGCTGTACGCGGCGGGCGTCCTCGCCGCCGACGCCTGGACGGCCTTCCTCGACGGCTACGGCCCGTCCCCGGACACCGACCTCTGGGCCGCCCTGGACGAACCCGCGCGCGCCCTGGCGATCCAGATCGCCGCCACGTGCGTCCAATCGGCACGGGAGGGGGACCGGGACCTGGACGACGCCGAGACCGCGATGGTGGACGCCTGCGCGCGGATCATCCGCGCGTGAAGCCGCCGCACGGCATGACGTGGTGTTCCGGCTCCCCTACATTTACCCTCAATCTGGGGTTCTGATGGAAGGACGACACAGCGATGCATTGTCCCAAGTGCCGTGGCGTGATGCGGACCTACACCCGTAACGGGGTCCACATCGAGCAATGCGACAACTGCCGGGGGATCTTCCTGGACTACGGCGAGCTGGAGGCGCTGAGCCGGATGGAGGCGACGCACCACGCGCCGCCCCCGCCGCCGTCCGCGCCCGCGTGGGGCGCCCCGGCGGTCCACCACCATCACCACCAGGGCCACCACCGCCCGCACCACGGCGGCGGCGTCTTCCACATGCTGTTCTCGACCTGAGAACCGCGCGGCGTCCCGTCACGCGGCCGTGACGGGACGCCCGGCAGAACTCACAGGCGCGGGTCGACCGGCTCGGACTCCAGCGCCAGCACCCCGAACACCGGCTGGTGCCGCCGCCACAGCGGCTCCCGGGCGACGAGCCGTTCCAGCGCCTCCACGCCGAGCGCGTGCTCGCGCGACGCGAGCGAGCGCTTGCGGCCGAGCGCGCGGCGGCGCAGGATCTCCAGGGTCCCCGGCTCGGTGTAGTCGGGGCCGTAGATGATGCGCAGGTACTCGCGGCCCCGGCACTTCAGGCCCGGCTGGACCGTCCGGCCGTCCGGAACCGGACCGAGCGGCTTGACGACCATGCCCTCGCCGCCGCGCCCGGTGAGGTCGGTCCACCAGGCGGTGGCGGCGGCCTCGGACGCGGGATCGGCGAGGTCCACCACGACGGACGCGGTCGGCGCGAGGAGCCCCGACGCGTCCGCCGCGACCAGCCGCGCCGCGATCTCCAGGTGCCAGTCGTGCTCGCGCGCCACGGCGTGGACGGCGCCCTCCCCGGCGAGGATCTGGAACGGGGCCAGGCGGACGCCGTCCAGGCCGTCCACCGGGGCGCAGTAGCGGGCGTAGGCGTCGCGGAACAGCGCGGCGTTCGCGGCCCGGCGGGCCATGTGCGCGCCGAGGTCGCCGACGTCCACGCCGCGCGCGGCGGCGCGGGCGAGCAGGTCCGCCGCGCGGGGCAGCGCGGCGCGGGCGGCGGCGCCGGTCGCGGCGTACTGGGTCCGGACGAGGTCGAGCGCCTTGGCCGACCAGGGCAGCAGTTCGGCGTCCAGGACGAGCCAGCCGGTGTCCAGCTCGTCCCAGAGCCCGGCCGCGCCGATCGCCGCGCGGACACGGTCCAGTAGCCCGGCGGTGAGATCGGGCGAGCGGAAGAACGCGCGGCCGGTGCGGGTGTAGACGGCGCCGGAGCTGCCGTCGTCCACGCCGAACCGCGCGGCGGCCACGGCGGCGTCGCGGGCGACCACGATGACGGCCCGCGACCCCATGTGCTTCTCCTCGCACACGACGCGCTCCAGCCCGGCCGAGCGGTAGGCGGCCAGCGCCTCGGCCGGGTGCTCCAGACGGCCGGGCAGCCCGGACGTCGCGGCGGGCGCCATCGTCGGCGGCAGGTAGACGAGCCAGCGCGGGTCGATCGTGAAGCGGCTCATCACCTCCAGCGCGGCCAGCGCGTTCTCCTCCCGGACCGCGACGCGGCCGAGCAGCCGGGTCTCGACGCCGCCCGCGTCCAGCACGTCCCCGATCTTGAGCAGCCCGGTCGCGCGGGCCGGGCCCTCGGCGAGCGGACGGACCGGCGCGTACCAGACCTCCCGGGCGGGCCGGGCGACCAGCTCGCGTTCGGGGTAGCGCAGCGCGGTGAGCCGTCCGCCGAACACGGCGCCGGTGTCCAGGCAGATCGTGTTGTTGACCCACTCGGCGTCGGGCACCGGGGTGTGGCCGTAGACGACCGTCGCGGCGCCCCGGTAGTCCAGCGCCCACGGGTACCGGACGGGCAGCCCGTACTCGTCGGTCTCGCCGGTGGTGTCGCCGTAGAGCGCGAACGAGCGCACCCGTCCGGACGCGCGGCCGTGGTAGGCCTCCTTGAGCCCGGCGTGCGCGACGACGAGCCGTCCGCCGTCCAGGACGTAGTGGCTGATCAGGCCGTCCATGAACGCGAGCGCGGCGGCGCGGAACTCCTCGGTCTCGGCGGCGAGCTGCTCCAGCGACTCGGCGAGCCCGTGCGCGACCCGCACCTTGCGGCCCTTCAGCGCACGCACCAGCTTGGCCTCGTGGTTGCCGGTGACGCACAGTGCCGTCCCGGCGGCGGCCATGCCCATGACGAGCCGCAGCACGCCGGGCGTGTCGGGGCCGCGATCGACCAGGTCGCCGACGAACACCGCGGTGCGGCCCTCCGGGTGCCGCGCGCCGCACGGACGGCCGAGCGCGTCGTGCTCCACCGCGTAGCCGAGGTCGCCGAGCAGGTCCACCAGCTCGGCGCGGCAGCCGTGGACGTCGCCGATCAGGTCGAACGGGCCGGTCAGCTCGCGCCGGTCGTTCCACGGCCGCTCGGGGACGAGCACCGCCGCGTCGATCTCGTCCACGCCGGTCAGGACGTGGACGCGCTTGAACTCCCGGTGCAGCGCCTTCAGGCCGCGCCGCAGCTCGCGGCGCTGCCGGGGCACGACGTGCGACGGCAGGTCCCGGTCCGGGCGGGCCGCGTTGCGCTCCACGGCGACGTGCTCGGGGACGTCCAGCACGATCGCGCACGCCAGCGCGTCCTGGTGGCGGGCGACGGCGAGCAGCGCCTCCCGCGACCTCGGCTGGACGTTGGTGGCGTCCACGACGGTGAGCAGCCCGCGCCGCAGCCGCGTCCGGACGATGTGGTGCAGCAGTTCGAACGCGTCGCCGGTCGCGGCCTGGTCGTTCTCGTCGTCGCTCACGGCCGCGCGGCAGAAGTCGGACGAGACGACCTGCGTCGGCCGGAAGTGGCGCCGGGCGAAGTGGGACTTGCCCGACCCGGACACGCCGACCAGCACGACGAGCCCGGTCGCGGGGACCCTCAGTTCCCTGGTCATCGGGTGAACACTCCCATCTGGGTCGGGGCGCCGACCTCGGGGTCGTCGTCGCCGACGGCGACGTGCCGGACGCGGTAGCCGTGCTCGGCCGCGACGCGCCCGCTCCACGCGGCGAACTCCGCGCGCGTCCATTCGAAGCGGTGGTCGGGGTGGCGGAGCGCACCGGGCGCCAGGCCCTCGTAGCGGACGTTGTGCTCGGCGTTCGGCGTCGTCACGACCACGACGCGGGGCCGCGCGTCGCCGAACACCACCTGCTCGACCGCGCCGAGCCGGGGCGGGTCGACGTGCTCGACGACCTCCATGAGCACGGCCGCGTCGTAGCCGTGGAAGCACGCGTCGGCGTAGGTCAGCGCACCCTGGAACACGCCCCGGAACCGGTCGCCGCCGAGCCGTCCGGCGCGCCGGCGGGCGATCTCGACGGCGCGCCAGGACACGTCCGCGCCGCCGACTCCGGTGAACGCGGTGTCGGCGAGCAGACGGGCGAGCAGCCGGCCCGGACCGCAGCCGAGATCGAGGACGGTCGTGGCCTCCTCGCGGCGCAGCTCGTCCAGGACGGCCAGGATCCGGTGCTCGGCGAGCGTCGTCGGCGCCTCGTCCTCGACCGGGTCCAGGGCGTCGTCGGGCGCGTCGTCGGCGTCGGCGAGGCGGCCGAGCGCGGCCCGGACGAGCGTCCGCCGGTTCGCCAGGTAGCGGCGGACGATCGCCTCGCGTTCGGGGTGCGCGGCGAGCCAGCCGTCGCCCGCGCGGATCAGCTTGTCGACCTCGTCGGGCGCGAGCCAGTAGTGCTTGGCCTCGTCCAGAACGGGCAGCAGGACGTAGAGCTGGTTGAGCGCGTCGGCGAGCCGGACGGTGCCGGTGAGCGTGAGCGTCACGTACCGGGAGTCGCCCCACTCGGGGAACTCCGGGTCCAGCGGGACGGGCTCGGCCGCGACCGTCCAGCCGAGCGGCGCGAACAGGCGCTCGGCGCGGGCCGGTCCGCCCCGGCACGGCAGCGCGGGCAGCGCGATCTCCAGCGGGAGCGGCGCGGCGGCCAGGTCCGGCCGGGCGTCGCAGCGTCCGCGCATCGCGGTCCGGTACACGCCCGCCAGCGCGGACGCCAGCAGCGACGACGCTGCGTAGGGCCGGTCGTTGACGTACTGGCCGAGGGAGAAGTCCGGGACGTTCCTGCCGCGCGTCCGGACGAGCCGCACCGGGTCCACGTCGAGCAGGAGCGCGGCGGTGCAGCGTCCGGCGTCGGCCTCGGGGTAGAAGACGTGCGCCGTGCCGTACGCCTGCTCGAACCGCTGGGCCTTGTCGGGATGCTTGTGCAGGAGGAAGCCGAGGTCGGTGGCGGGCGCGGCGGTCGTGGTGATCGTGAGCAGCACGCCGGTCAGTGTGACGGAACCGGTCGCCCGTCTTCACCCGGTTTCTTACGGTTGTTCGGGTCCCGTGGCGAAGCGGCCGTGCGCGTCGTACGGCCAGGCGTTGGCGCGGCAGCCGTTCAGCCCGGCGATCTGGTCCTGCATGACGGGCGCGGGACGGCCGTCGCCCCCGCACGTCCGGTGCCCGGCCCCGAAGTGGTGGCCCAGCTCGTGGTTCAGCAGGAAGGCCCGGTAGTTCTCGGCCGACGACCGGAACGGCGCCGACGGCGCCAGCCAGCGGCCGAGGTTGATGACGACCTGGCGGCCCGCCGCGCAGTTGACGGTCGCGTCCGCCTCCAGCCCGTAGGCGCGGCAGATCCGCTGCGCGGTCGGCGCGGACGCGAGCCGGACGGCGAAGTCCACCTTCCCCGCCGCCACCCGGCGGAACGAGCGCTTGCCCGACGCCGTCCAGCCGCGCGCGTCGGCGAGCACGCGGTCCACCTCGCGGGCGAACAGCGCCGGGCTGAGGCCGAGGCCGCCCTCCACCTCGACCCGGTACCGGACGAGCCGGCCGTGCCCGAACGTCTGCGGCGGCACGGCGGCCGGGGCGCGCACGAACTTGCCGGAGCCGCGCTCGGACCGCGCGACCGGCGCGGACGGCGGCGCGGTGTCGGCGAACCCGGGCGGGCCGCCGGACGCGGCGGGCGAGGCGACCGAGCCGGGCGGGGCCGCGCGGACCGTCCCGGCGCCCTCGAACGGGACGTCGCTCGGCGGGCCGCTGGACATGATCCCCCACGCGACGAACGCGCCGATGCCGGTGGCGGTGACGACGGTCAGCGAGCCGACGCCGAGGACGAGGTTGCGGATGCGGCTGCGCCGGGCCGCGCCGAACGCGCGGTCGAGGTCGCCACCGATGCCGAGGAGGCCGTCGACCGCGAACGAGTCGGTGGTCCCGGAACGGTCCGGGTCGAGCAGCGCGTCGAGCGCGGGGTCGCCGGACTCCCCGTCCGGAGGCTCCCGTTCGTACGGCGGCCGGTCCGGCGGCGGCGCCTCGTAGGACGCCGGGTCGAACGGCGACGGGTCGAACGGGGCCGCTTGGTACGGTGCCGCTTCGTGCGGGGCCTGCTCGCGGGGGGCGAGCGGCTCCGGCGGGGGTGCGCCGCGGCGGTGCGATCGAGCGCGCCGCCGCCCGGGGCGAGGGGCATCTGGCTGCATGGCGCAGCTCAGCATGCCAGAAACCGGGGCGTCCATTGATCAGATCACCCAAGGCGGCACCGGACGCCCGGTGGCATAACACGTGGCCACGGTGTCCGAAAAGCAGCAGAATGAGCCGCACGATGAGCAGAAATCCGCGCCGCGCGATCGCGCAGCAGACCGTCGAAATCCTCGATCAGGGTTCCTACCGCGCCCCGTCCGGGCACGTCGTGGAGCTGGCCGCGCGGGTCGCCGCCGCCGTGGCCGGGACCGTCCTGTACCGCCCGGACGAGCTGGACGAACTGGTGCGCGTCCCGTCCGCCGCGCCCGGCCTGCCGACGCGGATCGAGGTCACCGGCGAGACGACGCTCGCCGCCGCGCACCGCCTGACCGGCGGCGACGCGCCCCCGCTCGCGCTGAACTTCGCGTCCGCCAAGAACCCGGGCGGCGGCTTCCTGCGCGGCGCGCACGCGCAGGAGGAGGGGCTCGCGCGGTCGTCGGCGCTGTACGCGTCGCTGCGCGCGGCCCCGGACTACTACGCGTTCCACCGCGTGCAGGGCGACCTGCTCTACAGCGACCACATGATCTACTCGCCGTCCGTGCCGGTGTTCCGCGACGACGACGGGACGCTCCTGGACGCGCCCTACGACGTCGCGTTCGTCACCTCGCCCGCGCCGAACCGGGGCGCGATCCGTGAGAAGGAACACGCGGCGCGCGTCCCGGCGGCGCTCGCGGCCCGCGCCGCGAAGGTCCTCGCGGTCGCGGCGGCGCACGGCCACGCGCGGCTCGTGCTCGGCGCGTGGGGCTGCGGCGTGTTCGGCAACGACCCGGCCGAGGTCGCGGCGGTGTTCGCGACCCTGCTGCGGCCGGGCGGCGCGTACGCCGGACGGTTCGAGCACATCGTGTTCGCGGTCTGGGACACCGCACCCGGCGCACCGCGCCACGCGGCCTTCGAGCGCGCCTTCGGCGCGGCATAGGGCGCGCCGCAGGCGCGCGGGAGACACAGCTCGGTCAGGAATCGTCCGGGACGTAGGACGCGAGGCCGCGGATGAAGATGTCCAGGCCGAACGTGAAGCGCTCGTCGCCGTCGCCCTCGGTCAGCTCGTCCACCATCGCGACGATGTTGGGGTAGCGGGCGGGCGGGAGCGCGCGGAAGTAGTCGCGGATGGGGCCGATCTTGTCCTCGTACATCCGCTGGCCGTCCTCGGGGCCGAGCGCCCGCGCGGTGTAGATCGTCCCCTCGATGACGTCGGCGTCGATGTACATCGCGAGCGTGTCCAGCGCCATCGCGGCGATCTTGGGCGGGACGCCGCCCGCGAGCAGGATCGCGAGCATCCGCTCGGCGCCGAGCAGCAGGTTCGGGCCGAGCGGGATGGAGCCGAGCGAGACGCGGGCGATGTCGCGGTGCGCCGACATGACGCGGCGGGCTTCGAGCGCCGACTCCTTGATCAGCTCGCGCCAGCGCGCCGGGTCGGGCTCGGGCAGCCGGATCTCGGCGCTGACGCGGTCGAGCATGAGGTCGTACAGCTCGTCCTTGCTCCCGACGTGCGCGTACAGCGACGCCGGGCCGGTGCCCAGCTCCTGGGCGACGCGGCGCATCGTGACGGCGTCCAGGCCCTCGGCGTCGAGGACGCGGATGCCGGTCTCGACGATGAGGTCCACGGTCAGCGGGCGGCGCGGCTCGCGCGTCCGGCGCGGCCGGCGGCCGGGCGGGGTGGGCATCGGAACCTCGACGTCGGACATGCCGGACCTCCAATGTCGCGATACATCTTGATTTTCGCGACTCGCGATATATCGTGTCCCCTGGATCGAGGCCCGGACCCGGGGTCCCGCCCGATCCACTGACGAACATCGTACTTGACACGAACGCTGTTCGTGACTACGAATTACGTTCGTTGACTACGAACACTGTTCCCCCTCGGAGGCAGCCATGACCGACACCGCTTCCGGCGGACCCCCCGCCGTCACCGCCTACCGCTGGCGCTGGATCGCCCTGCTCGTCGTCCTCGCGGGCGAGATCATGGACATGCTCGACGCGCTCGTCACCACGATCGCGTCCCCGGCGATCCGCACCGACCTCGGCGGCACCGCCGCCACCATCCAGTGGCTCGCCGCCGGATACACGCTCGCGATGGCCATCGGCCTCATCACCGGCGGACGCCTCGGCGACCTCTACGGCCGCAAGCAGATGTTCGTCATCGGCGCGGCCGGGTTCACCGTCGGGTCGCTGCTGTGCGGCGTCGCCGCGTCCCCCGGGATGCTGATCGGCGCCCGCGTGCTCCAGGGCCTGTTCGGCGCCGTCATGCTGCCGCAGGGCATCGGCATGATCCGCCGCATGTTCCCGCCCAAGGAGATGGGCACCGCGTTCGGCCTGTTCGGGCCGATCATGGGCCTGTCCTCGATCGGCGGGCCCGTCCTCGCGGGCTGGCTGGTGGACGCCGACCTGTTCGGCACCGGCTGGCGCATGATCTTCCTGATCAACCTGCCGCTCGGCCTCGCCGCCGTGATCGCGGGCATCCTGTTCCTGCCGTCGGGACGGTCGGAGGAGGCCACCCGCCTGGACCTGCTCGGCGCGGTCCTCGCCGCGGCGGGCGCGGCGCTGCTGGTCTACCCGCTCGTCCAGGGCCGTGAGCTGGGCTGGCCCGCCTGGACGTTCGCGATGATCGCCGGCGCCGTCGCCGTGTTCGGCGTCTTCGGCTGGTACCAGGCGCGGCGGCAGCGGACGGGCGGCGACCCGCTCGTCACCCCGAGCCTGTTCCGCAAGCGCGGCTTCACCGGCGGGCTCGTCGTCGGGCTCGTGTTCTTCTCCGGCATGACCGGCTTCGCGCTGACCCTGTCGCTGTACTTCCAGCTCGGGCTCGGCTACTCGGCGCTCAAGGCCGGGCTCAGCCAGATCCCCTGGTCGATCGGCATGGTCGTCGGCTTCGTCGCCGCGCAAGCCTTGGAGCGCTTCGGCCGGCACGTGATCCACGCCGGGACGGCCGTCATGGCGGCGGGCACCGTCGGCGTCGTCGTCACCCTCCAGATCGCCGGCATCGGGATGACGCCCTGGCAGCTCGCCCCCGCGCTGATCGGCACCGGCCTCGGCATGGGCCTGCTCATGGCGCCGTTCTTCGGGATCGTCATCTCCGGCGTCGAACCGCACGAGACCGGCTCGGCGGGCGGCACGCTCACCGCGATCCAGCAGCTCGGCAGCTCGCTCGGCGCGGCCGTCCTCGGGACGATCTTCTTCGGCCTGCTCGGCAGCGGCGTCGCCACCGCCGCCGGCCACGACGCCCCGGAGCTGAAGACGCGGCTCGCCGCCGTCTCGGTCGCCGCCGCCGACCAGGACCGCATCGCGTCCGCGCTGCGCGCCTGCGGGCACGACCGCGCGAGCGCCGACGCCGACGAGGCCGTCCCCGCGTCGTGCGCGCGGCTGGAGCAGACCGTCCGGACCGTCCGGTCGTCGGACCCGGCCGCCGTGCAGCGGATCGTCGGCACCGCCGGGAAGGACGCCGGCGCGCAAGGGTTCTCCGACGCCATGACCGCCACGCTGTGGGTCGTCGTCGGGATGCTCGGGCTGACGTTCGTCGCGGCCTTCCTGCTGCCGATGCACGCCCGTCCCGAGGACGAGGAGGAGAACGCGGGCGCCGACCCCGTCGCCGCCTCGGTGTGACGTCCGGCCGCCGACGGCGCGTCCCGCTTCCGCGCGGGGCGCGCCGTCGCAGCGTTCCGAAGGTCACCCAAATGTCGCCCCGCCGGTGTTGGTCAAACCGCTGCGATCACGGAGGGCAGCGGGTTTTAATCGGAGAGCAACGGATTCCGGCACCGGGAGGGTACATGTCCGTATTCGGCGTGGACTACGCGTGGGGCCGGCCGGGTGTGGCGGCGCTGAAGAAGGCCGGGGTCGACTTCGTGTGCCGCTACCTCTCGCACGATTCGTCCGGCAAGACCCTCACGCGGGCCGAGGCCGAGCAGCTCTGCGAGGGCGGCTTCTGGCTCGTCGCGATCTGGGAGAGCACCGCGAGCCGCGCGCTCCAGGGACGGGACGCGGGCGCCGCCGACGCGAAGGAGGCCGAGCGGCAGGCCGCCGCCTGCGGGATGCCGGACGACCGGCCGATCTACTTCGCGGTGGACTTCGACGCCTCGTCCGGCCAGCAGAAGAAGATCAACGCCTATCTGGACGGCGCGGCGAGCGTCCTCGGCGGCGACCGCGTCGGGATCTACGCGGGCTACGGCCCGGTCAAGCGCGCGTTCGACGCGGGCAAGATCGCCTACGGCTGGCAGACCTACGCCTGGTCCGGCGGCAAGTGGGACGGCCGCGCCCAGATCCAGCAGTACTCCAACGATCACGTGATCAACGGCGTCGGGCTCGACTACGACCGCGCCGTGAAGGCCGACTACGGGCAGTGGCGCATCGGCACCTCGCCCGGAAAGGACGACATGCCTGACTATGTCTCGGTCGGCGCCACCGCCGCCCAGCAGCTCAAGCCCGGCGAATGGACGACCCTCGCCTTCGACAAGGACTACTCCGACGCCGAGCACCAGCACTCCGACGAGGGCGGCCCGAGCATCCTGTGGGGCCCGGCGCGCTACGCGCTCACCGCGAGCCTGACGCTGGACGGCGTCCCGCAGGGCACCCGGATCCAGGCGCGGGCCATCGAGGTCAAGGGCGACGACACGTCCAAGTTCACCGTCGCCGCCACGCAGGACTTCCTGTCGGCGGGCGAGGACACGGCGCTGGTGTTCGCCACGTCCGCCGACACCGTGGACGACGGCTACCGCGTCCGCTTCCAGGTGAAGCAGTTCGGCAAGGAGGCGGCCAAGGTCTCCGCCGCGGGCGCGAAGGTCCTGTTCTGGCGCCTGTGACCGCGCCGGTCAATTGAGGGCGGCCGTCCCGCCGCCGAAACTGGTCCCCAGTGGGCTGGCCGACCGTGCGCCGGCCCGGCACGGAAGGGGATCCGATGACCGACGCACCACCGGACGAGGCCGCGTTGACGGCCCGTGTGGACCGCAGCCCGGACGCGCACCGGGCGACCGAGCCGGACGAGGACGCCGTGCTCGCCGCCCTGTACGGCCCGGGAGCCTGACATGCGACGACGACACGACGACCCCAGCGGAAGCGGCCGGCGAACCCGGCCGCTTCCGCGTTTCCGGGGCGTGGCGCGATGACGGCCGCCGCCCTGCTCGCCGAGGCGCGCCGCTGGCTCGGCACCCGCGGCCGGCCGAACGCCCTGACCCGCGCCTACGCGTCCCGCAACGGCGCGGACTACCTGGCGACGGCCTGGTGCGACATCGCCGTCACCGAGTGGGCGCGCCGCTCGGGCAACGCCGCCGCCGTCCTGCCCGCCGGGGACCGCGCCTACACGGTGTGGCACGCGCGCGACTTCCGGCAGGCGGGCCGCTGGCACGCCGGGACGACCGCGAACGTCGACGCGGCCCGCCCCGGCGACATCGTGTTCTTCGACTGGGGCGCCTCCGACTCCCTCGACGCCATCGACCACGTGGGCGTCGTGGAGGCCGTGCTCGGCGGCGGACGGGTGCAGACCATCGAGGGCAACACGGCCGACGCCGTGCTGCGCCGCGTCCGGTCCGCGTCCGTCATCGCCGGTTACGGACGTCCCGACTACCCGACCACCGCGTCCCCCTGGATGGTGAACACCGTGAAGGACCTGCCCCTGCTGAAGAAGGGCGCGACCGGCGAGCACGTGCAGACGCTGCGCGGCCTGCTGCTCGCCCGCTCCCATCCCGAGATCCGGACCGTGGACGGCTCGTTCGACGAGACCGTCCGCCGCGCCGTCATCGCCGTCCAGAAGTGGGGCGGCGTCGCGGCCGACGGCGAGGTGGGCCCGAAGACCTGGCCCGTCCTGCTCCGCGTCCGGTAGCACCGGCCGCGGAGGCCGCCCGGCCCCCGCCGTGCGCCCCCGGGCGCGCGCCGTCCGGCGTCGCGGGTTCCCGGGGTGACCAGTGGACGGGCGGCCGGGCGGCGGTCGGCGATCGTCGGGCCGAAGATCGCAAACCGTCCCGCACTCTACGACACGGAGCGTCACTCAGCGCGACGATCATTCGGCAAAAGAACCGGCGTGTCCGCACACGGCGAGCCGTGGGTGGCGTTTCCTGTTCCGGTCCGCCACGTCCGCGATCGCTCACCCGGAGCACCCCATGCGCCCGTTCAGCGCAAGAACGACGGCCATTTCGGCTATGACCCTTCTTGTCGTTTCCGTCGCCGCCCCGGCGCACGCGCGGGCGACGCCGCTGCCGCTGGGCAAGGCGAATTACGCGATGGCCATCGGCTCGCTCGACGCCGACTCGACGGAGAACTGGGTGCGCCTGGCGCAGTACACCTTCGCCGGGGACGGCAAGGTCGTCCAGCAGTACTGGCAGTGGTCGCAGCGCGTCCACGTGCCCCGGACCAGCACGGGGATCACCGCGCAGGACTGCGCGGGACGCGACTGCACGGTCCTCACGGCCGCCGGGTGGGAGACGGCCGACGCGTCACAGACGTTGCGCGGAACCTATACGACGAAGAACGGCACCCTGACCATCAATTGGAGCAACGACCATGACGAATCCTGGAAACTGAGCACCGCGTCCGCCGGAAAGCTGGCCGCCGCGGAACTGGCGGGCAATGATTTCGACGCCACGCACGGCTTCGGCAACGGCAGCAATGCGCGCTGGACGCAACGGATTCCGGCGTCCGTCGTGAAAGCCGCCGACTGGACGAAGATGAAACACCGTTACGCCCTGTGGAAGACCGCCTACGACCCCGACCTCGGCTATGAGGGCTACGTCGACCAGGGCGACGGCGAGCCCTTCTGGGCCCGGGAGTGGCACATCTGCACCGACAAACGCTGCCTCGGCGCCAAGACCAACGCGAGCGCGACCATCCACACCGCCTACTACATCGCCCCGGCCAACGCCGCCCCCGCCCATCGCCGCGACACCCTCTGGCACTGGCACACCGAACTCGCCGACGCCCGCGGCGAGATCTGCTACACCGGGAACTCCCACGTCAAACCCATGATCCAGGTCGTGGACGACGACGGGCGCTTCCACGGCTGGGTCGGCGTCGAGGCGTCCCTCAACCAGACCACGCAGGCCGGTCCCAACGACGACGACATCGGCGTCTTCCACATCATCGGCTGACCGCCCCGAATTCCGCCGGCCCGCCCGGTGACTTCGGGGCGGCCGTCCGGTCTTACTCTTCGAGCCCGCCACGGCGGGAAGACCGGACAAGGAGCACAGCAATCGTGGACCAGGAGAGATTGACCGCCACCCGGACGTTCGCCCTGCCCGCCGCGCAGGTGTTCGCGGTGCTGGCCGACCCGGCGGCGCACGCCGCGATCGACGGCACCGGCTGGGTCCGCGAACCCGTCGACCAGGCACCGCTGACCGAGGCCGGGCAGGTCTTCCGGATGAACATGTACCACCCGAACCATCCCGACGGCGGCTACCGGACGGCCAACAAGGTCGACGCCCTGGACCCGCCGCGCACCATCGCCTGGCTGACGGGCCAGGAGAAGGACGACGGGCGCCTGGAGTTCGGCGGCTGGTTCTGGCGCTACGACCTCGTCCCGCTCACCCCGGACACGACGGAGGTCACCCTCACCTACGACTGGTCGGCGGTACCGCCGTCCATCCGGGAGTACCTGAGTTTCCCGCCCTTCGGCCCCGAACACCTGCCGAATTCGCTGCGTCACCTGGCCGAGATCGCGGCGGCCAGGTGACGTCGCATCAGCCCCGGACGAGCGTCGCCAGCAATTCCACGTGCTGGGTCATCGGGAAGGCGTCGAAAGCGCGGAGGGATTCCAGGGTCCAGCCGCGCTCGCCGAAGTAGGAGAGGTCGCGCGCGAGCGTCGCCGGGTCGCACGAG
Organism: Actinomadura rubteroloni; assembly: GCF_002911665.1. Taxonomy (NCBI): domain Bacteria; kingdom Bacillati; phylum Actinomycetota; class Actinomycetes; order Streptosporangiales; family Thermomonosporaceae; genus Actinomadura; species Actinomadura rubteroloni. The sequence continues at coordinate 268,097 of NZ_MTBP01000004.1, read as the reverse complement.
ACGTAGGCGATCTTGCGGGTGGCCAGGGCCGCGACGTGGTCGACCACCTCGCGGCCCGCGCCGGTCCGGGGCGGGTCGAGGACGACCAGGTCCGCGCCGCCCGACCGGGCGCCGCCGCGGTGGCCGGTGCCGGACCGCTTGTTCTGTGTGCGGGACGAGCCGTCCGCCCGGCCGAACTCCAGGTCCCCGACGACCTCCTCGACGGCGCCGCGCTCGATCGACACCTGCGGCAGGTCCCGGACGTTGAACCGCGCGTCCCGCACCGCCGGGCCGTCGGACTCGACGCCGACGACCAGGCCGCCGGAGCCGACGCGCTCGCCGAGGAACGCCGTGAACAGGCCCGCGCCGCAGTACAGGTCCACGACGACGTCGCCGGGCTTGGGCTCCAGGGCGTCCAGGACGGCGTCCACCAGCAGCGGCGCCGCGCCCGGGTGGACCTGCCAGAACCCGCCGCCCGTCACCTGGAACAGCCGGTCGCGGACCTGCTCGCGCACGAACGGGACGGTCGTGCCGGGCTCGGGACGGCCCCGGACGAGCCGCACCGGCACGTCCAGCCGCGGGACCCGCGCGGACCGCTTGCCGCGCAGGACGACGACCCGGTCCCCCGTGGCGGCCGACACGACGCCCTCGACCGACGCGGTCCCCGGCCAGCGGCGCCGCTCGATGCCCATCAGTTCGACGCCGGGGTGCGCGATGAGGCACTCGTCCACCGGCTCGACGTCGTGCGACCGGTGCTTGCGCAGCCCGACCGCGCCGGCGTCCACGGAGAACTGGACGCGCGTCCGCCAGCCGAGGCCGGGGGCGGGCACGAACTCGTCGGACTCGGGGTAGGGGACCTCTTCGACCACGACGGTCCGCTCGATCCCCGCGACGCGGCGCAACTGCTCCTCGATCACCGTGGCCTTCAGCGCGCGCTGCGCGGGCAGCGCGGCGTGCTGCCAGTCGCAGCCGCCGCAGCGGCCCGGCCCGGAGAACGGGCAGGGCGCCGGGACGCGGTCGGGGGACGCGACGACGATCTCCTCGGCGTCCGCGCGCAGGAACTTCTTGGAGACGTCCGTGACGCGGGCGCGGACCTTCTCGCCGGGCAGCGCGTGCCGCACGAACACCACCCGGCCTTCGTGCCGGGCCACGCAGAAGCCGCCATTGGCGACATTGCCCACGTCGAGGTCGAGCAGGTCACCGGGTCGCAGATCAGTCACGGTCCGAAACGATACCGGCACCGGGGACCGTCCCGTCCTGGTCGCGCGGCGGGCGCGGCGGACGGCGCGAGGCCCCCGGCGCGGCGCGCTCGGCGCGTCCCTTCAGCCGGTCGGACGAGTGGAGCTGCCACGCCACGCTCGTCACCATGACGCCGGGCTGGAACAGCAGCCGCCCCTTGAGCCGCAGTGCGCTCTGGTTGTGGAGCAGCGTCTCCCACCAGTGGCCGACGACGTACTCGGGGATGAACACGGTCACGACGTCGCGGGGGCTGCGGCGCCGCACGCTCTTGACGTACTCCAGGACGGGCCGGGTGACCTCGCGGAACGGCGAGTCGAGGATCTTGAGCGGGACGGAGGTGTCCAGCGCGTCCCACTCCTCCTGGAGGCGGCGCGACTCGGCGGCGTCCACCGCCACCGTGACGGCCTCCAGCGTGGACGGCCGGGTGACCTGCGCGTACGCCAGCGCCCGCAGCGTCGGCTTGTGGATCTTGGAGACGAGGACGATCGCGTGGTTGCGGGCGGGGAGCGCCACGTCCTCCCCGGACGGCACCAGCTCCGCCGCGACGCGGTCGTAGTGCCGCCGGATCCCGCGCATCATCGCGAACAGCACCGGCATGGCGATCACGACGATGTAGGCGCCGAGCGCGAACTTGGTGATCAGCACGACCACCAGGACGACCCCGGTGAGCGTCGCGCCGAACGCGTTGATCGACCGGGAGACGACCATGCGGCGGCGCTGCGCGGGGTCCCGCTCGGCGCGCAGCAGCCGGTTCCAGTGCCGGACCATGCCGATCTGGCTGACGGTGAACGAGACGAACACGCCGACGGTGTAGAGCGGGATCAGCTTGGTGACCGACGCGTCGTAGGCGTAGATCAGCACGCCCGCCGCCGCCGAGAGCAGGATGATGCCGTTGCTGAACGCGAGCCGGTCGCCGCGCGTGTGGAGCTGGCGCGGCAGGTACCGGTTCTGGGCGAGGACGGACCCGAGCACCGGGAACCCGTTGAACGCGGTGTTCGCGGCGAGGAACAGGATCAGCGCGGTCATCACGGTGACCAGCGCGAACCCGGGGGTGAACCCGCTGAACACGGTGTGCGCGACCTGGGCGATGACGGGGTCGGCGTCGGTGACCTCGCGGCCCGTGCTCGGGTTGATGAGGTGGCTGCCCTGCGCCGGGTCGGCGAACTTGGCGTGGGTGGCGTAGGCGAGGGCGGTGACGCCGCCGAACATCACCGTGGCGACGCCGCCGAGCGCCAGCAGCGTCTTGGCGGCGTTCTCGCCCTTCGGCTTGCGGAACGCCGGGACGCCGTTGCTGATCGACTCGACCCCGGTCAGCGCCGCGCAGCCGGAGGAGAACGCCCGCAGCAGCAGGAAGATCAGCGCGAACCCGCCGACGTTGCTCTCGTTGCCGGTGACCTGGAAGTGCGCGGTCTCGGCGTTCAGGTCCACGCCGAACGCCAGCCGCACCGCGCCCCACATCAGCATGGCGACGATCGCGAACATGAACAGATAGGTCGGGACCGCGAACGCGACGCCGGCCTCCTTGAGCCCGCGCAGGTTCCCGATCGTCAGCAGGACGACGATCACGATCGCGACCAGCACCTCGTGCGGCTGGAGGAACTTCAGCAGCGCGCCCAGGTTCTCCACCCCGGACGACACCGACACCGCGACCGTCATGACGTAGTCGACGAGCAGCGCCGACGCGACCAGCAGCCCCCAGTTGGAGCCGAGGTTGGTGGTGGCGACCTCGAAGTCGCCGCCGCCGCTCTGGTAGGCGCGGACGTTCTGCCGGTAGGAGGCGACGACGGTGAGCAGGATCACCACGACGGCCGCCGCGATCCACGGCGTGTAGTGGTACATGACCAGCCCGCCCGCGGCGAGGGCCAGCATGATCTCCTGCGGGGCGTAGGCCACCGACGACAGGGCGTCGCTGGCGAAGATCGGAAGCGCGATGCGCTTGCGCAGGAGCTGCTCGTGCGCGCTGGCACTGCTCAGCGCGCGCCCCAGCAGGAGCCGCTTGACGAAGTCCGGAACGGTCGGCACGCAGGAGACTCTAGCCGTTGCGTCCGGCGGCGCTCCGGCGCGCCCCGTCCGGCCGCCGGACGGCTGCGCAGGGCCCTTCCCGGGTAGTACTCGCCGGGGTGCATGTGTAGCTTGGCAGGCTGCGAGGAACCAGGGAGCGACGTGCAGGTGCGATGCACGCGTACCGGGAAGGGACGACCGTGCATATCGTGATCATGGGGTGCGGACGGGTGGGGTCGACACTCGCCCACATCCTGGAGGACAAGGGGCACTCGGTGGCCGTGATCGACCAGAACCCGGAGGCGTTCCGCAAGCTGCGCGCCGGGTTCAAGGGCCGTCGCGTCACCGGGTTCGGCTTCGACCGGGACGTGATCGCCGAGGCCGGCATCGAGAAGGCCTCGGCGTTCGTGGCCGTCAGCTCCGGCGACAACTCCAACATCATCTCCGCGCGGGTCGCGCGCGAGACGTTCGGCGTCGACAACGTGGTGGCCCGCATCTACGACCCGCGCCGCGCCGAGGTCTACCAGCGGCTGGGCATCCCGACGGTCGCGACGGTCCGGTGGACGGCCGACCAGATCCTGCGGCGCCTGCTCCCCGAGGGCGCCGAGCCGCTGTGGCGGGACCCGACCGGCGTGGTCGTCCTCGCCGAGGTCGAGACGGGCGCGACCTGGGTGGGCGAGCGCGTCGCGGACCTGGAGGAGGAGGCGCGCACCCGCGTCGCGTTCCTGACCCGGATGGGCGACGCGCTCGTCCCGCGCGGCGACACGGTCATCCAGGACGGCGACATCGTGCACGTGATGGCGCGGGCGGACGAGCTGGAACGGATCAACGCGGCCGTCGCCGCGCGCACGGAGGGGGACGCCTGATGCGGGTCGCGATCGCGGGCGCGGGCGCGGTGGGCCGGTCCATCGCCCAGGAACTGCTGGAGAACGGGCACGAGGTCCTCCTGATCGACAAGAGCCCGAAGGCCATCAAGGTGGAGATGGTGCCGCGCGCCGAGTGGCTGCTGGCGGACGCCTGCGAGATCGCGTCGCTGGACGACGCGGCCCTGGAACGCTGCCAGGTCGTCGTGGCGTCCACCGGGGACGACAAGGCGAACCTGGTCGTGTCGCTGCTCGCCAAGACCGAGTACGGGGTGCCGCGCGTGGTCGCGCGGATCAACCACCCGAAGAACGAGTGGCTGTTCAACGAGTCGTGGGGCGTGGACGTGGCGGTGTCGACGCCGCGCCTGCTGTCGGCGCTGGTCGAGGAGGCCGTGAGCGTCGGCGACCTGGTGCGGCTGATGACGTTCCGGCAGGGCGAGGCGAACCTGGTGGAGCTGACGCTGCCCGAGGACGCGCCGCTCGGCGGTGAGCGGGTCGGGTCGGTGCGGTGGCCGCGCGACACGGCGCTGGTGGCGATCCTGCGGGAGGGCCGGGTCCTGGTGCCGACGCCCGACGACACGCTGGAGGCCGGGGACGAGCTGATGTTCGTCGCCAGCCAGGACGTCGAGGACGAACTCGCCGACCTGCTGAACGCCCGTTAGCCCCGGTCCGGGGCCGGGGTCGCGTCCTCGGCCTCGGGGCGGGCGGCGAGCGGGGTGTTCCCGCGGGCGAGCAGCGCGACCATGAGGGCGAGCGCGGCGACCTGGAGCGGCCAGCCCATCGCGATCTTGGCGATGCCGAGCGGGCCGCTCTGGTCGCCCGACATCAGCCAGACCGGGTACTGGACGACCACGCGCAGCAGGCACGGCGCCATCAGCAGCCACGTCAGCCGGGAGCACAGCCGGACGACGCCGGGGTCGGACCGCCAGGCCGTCGGGTCGCCGGTGACGGACCCGATGATGAACCCGACGAGCGGCCAGCGCACCGCGATGGACAGCAGCATCGCGGCGGAGTAGACGGCGTTGTAGATGATGCCGGGCAGGAACGCGTCCTCGGCCTTGCCGGAGCGGAGCGCGAAGAACGCGGCGATCGCGATGCCGACGAGGCTGTTGAGGACGAACTGCGGGTTGGAGCGCTGCGCGACCCGGAGGGCCAGCAGCACCACGGCGGCGGCGACCCCGGCGATCACGGCCGTCTTGACGTCCTTGGCGACCAGGTAGGTGGCCGTGAACCCGATCGTCGGGACGGCCGCCTCGATCATGCCGCGCACGCCGCCGAGCGCCTTGGCGAGCTGGGCGCGGACGGCGGCCTCGACGGTGTCGTGGGCGCGCACGTCCCGCCGGTCCGCGTCCTGCCGCACGCTCTCGTCCACGCTCTGGTCCACGCCGCCTCCCCCGTCCGGGCCGAGCCCCGGCGCGTTCACGAACCGCCGCGCAGCTCGTACCGGGGGTTGAACATGACCTTGCGCCCGTCCTGGACGCTGACCAGGCCCTCGGCGCGGAGCCTGCGGCCGGGGTCGATGCCGGCGATCCGGCGGCGGCCCAGCCACACCAGGCTGATCACGTCGGTGCCGTCGTACAGCTCGGCCTCCAGCGCGGGGGCGCCGCCGCGCGGACGCAACGTCACGGTACGCAGCGTACCCGCCACGCAGTGCCGTGTGCGCTCACCGCAGGCGGTGATGGGCGTGGCGCCCTCGCGGCCGGACGTCTCCTGCAGCTCGGCGGCCTCCAGCTCGGCGTCCGAGGAGGCCATCCGGCGCAGGAAACGCCGCAGGCCCCGGGGCTCGCGTCGCGTCTCCGGCTCGGCGGCGGCCGGTACGTCGTCCATGAAACGAACTTTAGGCCATCTCGCGCCGTGCTGAACCGCCCGGGACGTCCCGGATCAGGCGACCGCCGCGACGGCGGGCGCCCGCAGCGCCCGGCGGGCGGCGAGCCAGGCCGTCCCGCCGGTGAGGACGACGGCCAGCGCCGCGACGCCCACCAGGATCAGCGGGCCGCCCGCGGGCCGGACCGAGCCCGTCCGGGCGACGGCGAACGGGACGGACGTGAACACCGACGCGACCGTCCCGGCGGCGATCCCGAGCGCGGCGAGCACGGCCGACTCGACGGTCACCGCCGCGAGCACCTGGCGGGGCGTGGCCCCGGCGAGCCGCTGCTGCCCGAACTCGCGCCGCCGGTCGGCGACGGCCGCGACCAGCGTGTTCACCAGCATGATCGCGGTGAACAGGATGATCATCCCGATGACGACCAGGTTCAGCACCTCGACGGACCGGTCGTCGACGCTCGCCGCGCGCCCGGCGGACGCGGCGGTCTCGGTGGCCTGGAGGTGCAGCGTCCCGATGCCGATCCCGGTGAACAGGATGATCGGCAGGACGACCGCCGCGAGCCGCCGGGACCGCCGCGCCAGTCCCGCCAGCACGAGGTCCCCGACGGCGCCGAGGGCGCGCAGCGGCCCGGCCAGCGCCCGCGCGGCCCCGCCGACGAGCGCGGGGGCGAGCAGGGCCAGGGCGAGCGCGGCGAGGATGTCGGCCTGCCCGGACGTGGCCATCGCGTCCAGGCCCTTGCCGCGCATGACCGTGACGGTCGTGATCGCCTCGCCGGACGCGGCGGCCAGCAGCAGGGCGGCGGCGATGATCCGGCCGCGGCCGAGCCCGCCCGCCTCCGCGCCGGACGTGACGGCCGTCCCCCGCACCGCCCGGCGGGCCGCGAACGCGCCCCCGGTCAGCGCGGAGACCAGCGTGACGCCGAGCCCGACGCCGAGGGCGCACGGCCCGAACGCGTAGCCGACCGCGTCCGGGACCATCGCGCCGTCGTGCATCAGCGCGAGGACGCCGTGCCCGAGCGCCCAGCCGGGAAGGACCGCGAGCACGCCGCCCGCGACCGCGACGAGCAGGGACTCGGCGACGATCATCCGGGCGACCTGGCCCGGGGTGGCGCCGGCGCTGCGCAGGAGCGCGATCTCCTCGGCCCGCTGCCGGACCGCGAGCGACTGCGTGGACGTCACCGCGAACGCCACCAGCAGCAGCCCCCAGCCCCCGACGACGAGCCCGACGGTCAGGAGCGTGCTGCGGGCGGTGCCGGTCGCGTCCCCGGCGACGTCGAGCATCGCGCCGAACGACATCAGCAGGGCCGCGCCGAGGAACACGGCGAGGAACGTGGCGGTGAAAGCGCTCGCGCGGCGGCGCAGCGAGCGCAGGGCGAGCCCGGTCACGCGGCGGCCCCCCGCTCGACCGCGGCGGCCAGGCGCGTCATGCGCTCGGCGACGGCCTCGGCGGTCGGGGCGTCCAGGCTCCCGGCCAGGGCCCCGTCGGCGAGGAACACCACCCGGTCGGCGTAGGACGCGGCGACGGGGTCGTGGGTGACCATGACGACCGTCCGGCCGTGGACGCGGACGGTCTCGCTCAGCAGCGCCAGCACGTCCCGGGCGCTGCGCAGGTCGAGGGCGCCGGTCGGCTCGTCGGCGAACACCACGTCCGGGCCGGTGGCCAGGGCGCGGGCGATGGCGACGCGCTGCTGCTGGCCGCCCGACAGCTCGGCGGGCAGCCGGTGCAGCCGGTCCCCGAGGCCCACCCGCACGAGAATGTCGGCGGCGGCGGCCCGGTCGGCGCGGCGGCCCGCCAGCCTCGCCGGGAGCAGGACGTTCTCCAGGACGGTCAGCGTCGGCAGCAGGTTGAACCGCTGGAAGACGAACCCGACGCGCTCGCGCCGGAACCGCGTCAGCGCCGCCTCGCCGCGCCCGGCCAGTTCCGCCCCGGCGAGGAACACGCGTCCCTCGGTCGGACGGTCCAAACCCGCCGCGCACTGAAGCAGTGTGCTCTTGCCCGACCCGGACGGCCCCATCACCGCCGTGAACGTCCCGGCGGCCAGGCGCAGCGACACTCCCGCCAGCGCCCGGACGCGGTTCCCGTCCGTCCCGTGGACCTTCCCGACTCCGTCGAGCCGCAGGGCCTCGCCCCGGCCCGCCTGTTCCCGCCCTGACATCCGCGTCTCCCGCCGTCACGGCGTCCCGCCTCCCGGAACGCCCGATGGCCACGACGCTACGGAGCGGGCGGACCCGTCACGAGGGGTCCAGGACGCCGCCGGAGGTAGGGGAAAGCCCACCCCCTCCGGCGGCGGAGGGTCAGTGGACCTCGGTGATCTCCGGGCCGCGCTCGAACGGGTCGAACGTCTGCTCGCCGCCCTCGCCGTCCTGCTCGCCGGCCTCGTTGAACTCCTTCGGGATCCGCAGCTCCAGCAGGTCGCGGGGCGGCATGGGCTGGTCGCCGCGGTGGATGACCACGCCGCGCAGCACGTCCTCCAGCACCTGCCACTGCTCCTCGTCCTCGATCGCGGCGCCCTGCACCACGACCTGGAGGAACCAGCGCGGGCCGTCGACCCCGAGGAACCGGACGACCTGCGGCGCCCAGCCCTGCTCGACGAACTCCGCCGGGATCTGCTCGCGGACCTCGGCGGGCATCTCGGCCAGCACGTCCTCGGTCAGCGCGGCGGGGACCATCGCGATCAGCTCGGGGCCGAACGGGCCCTCGCCCTCCTGCGTCTGGCCCTGCGCCTGCTCCTCGATGTCCTTGGCGGTCTCGCGCCGGACGTCGTCCCAGATGCCGGACCGCTTGGGCGCGGCGAAGACCTGGAGCTGCATGGCGCTCTCACCGTGCTGGACCAGGACGGCCACCGGACGGCCGTTGACCGGGTTGCCCTCCTCGTCCACCTCGGTCGCCTCGAAATTGACCTGGAAACCGAGCCCCGAGGCCACCGGGACCTGCAGCGCCCCGAAGTCCAGGCGCTGGATCTCCGGGTAGGACTCGGTGGAGTCCCAGGGGCCGCCCTCGGCCGGGTCGGCGGCCTCCGCCTCGGCCTCCTCGACCGCCGGAGCCAGGTCCTCGGCGTCCTTCGCCACCTGCTCGTCGGCCTGCCGGCGACGTCCAAAAGCCACGACACACGCTCCTTATCGACGATCCTCGTTGTCGGCCACCCGGTCCCCTTCCCCGAACCCCCCGGTGGAACCGAAGCCGCCCTCCCCCCGGGCGCTGCCCGGAAGCTCGGCGACCTCGTGGAAGACCGCGTGCGCGACGCGCTGCACGACCATCTGCGCGATGCGGTCGCCGCGGCGCAGCCGGACGGTCTCGCGAAGATCGGTGTTCAGCAGGGTCACCCTGATCTCACCTCGGTAGCCGGCGTCGACCGTACCGGGTGCGTTGACGATGGTCACCCCCAACCTAACCCCCAAACCCGAGCGCGGGTGGATGAAGGCCGCGTAACCGTCGGGCAGGGCGATCGACACCCCGGTCGGGACGCTCGCGCGCTCGCCCGGCGGGAGCTCGACGTCGGCCGCGGCGTACAGGTCGGCGCCCGCGTCACCGGGGTGGGCGTAGCCGGGCACCGGAAGCTCCGGGTCCAGCCGCTTGATCAGGACGTCGACCTTCTCGCTCACGTGCCACCTTCGCCGTCGGGACCGGGGGCCGGGCGGACGGGCGTCGCCGCCCACCGGCCGGTGCGGATTTTACCGGCGCGGGACCTCCCCCGGCCCGCCGCGCGCCGGCCGGGCGCGTCGCCGCGCGGGAGGTTGACGGTGCGCCGGGGCGCGGCTTGCATGGGGGCATGACGCGGGCGGACCTGTCGGACCTGGCCTTCTGGGCGCGTCCCCGGCCGGAGCGCGAGGCGGTGTTCGCGGCGCTGCGGGACCGGGACGCGCCCGTGTTCTTCCCCGAGCTGAAGCTCCCGTTCCTGCGGACCGGCCGCGGCTACTGGGCGCTCGTCCGGCACGCGGACGTGGTGGAGGCCAGCCGCCGCCCGGACGTGTTCAGCAGCGAGCCGACCGCCACCGGCATCGCCGACATGCCCCGCTATTTCGCTCGCTACTTCGGCTCGATGATCAACATGGACGACCCCCGGCACGCCAAGATCCGGCGGATCGTGTCGCGGGCGTTCACCCCGCGCGTCCTCGCCAAGCTGGAGACCGACCTCGCCGCGACCGCGACCGCGATCGTGGACGACCTGCTCGCGCGCGGCCCCGGCGACTTCGTGGGCCGGGTCGCCGCGCGCCTCCCGTTGCAGGTCATCTGCGACATGATGGGCGTCCCGGAGCGGGACCGTCCGATGGTGTACGACCGGACGAACCGCATCCTCGGCATCGGCGACCCCGACTTCACCGGCGGCCGGGAGTTCGCGTCCGCCGGGCTCAGCCGCAGCGCGGTGCTGTACGGGCTGGCCGCCGCGATGACCGCCGGGTTCGAGCTGAACCACCTGGCGATGAGGCTGGCGCGGCGCCGCCGCCGGGAGCCCGCCGACGACCTGATGTCGGCGCTGGTCGCCGCCGAGATCGACGGGGAGTCGCTGACCGACCAGGAGATCGGCTCGTTCTTCATCCTGCTCGTCGTCGCGGGCAACGAGACGACCCGCAACGCCCTCACCCACGGCCTGCGGCTGCTCACCGCGAACCCCGAGCAGCGCGCCCTGCTGCTGGACGACTTCGACGGGCGCGTCGCGGGGGCCGTGGAGGAGATCGTCCGGGTCGCGACGCCCGTGATCCAGTTCCGCCGGACGCTCACCCGCGACCACGCGATGAACGGCCACCGCTACCGCGCGGGCGACAAGGTCCTGCTGTTCTACAACTCGGCCAACCGCGACGCGTCGGTCTTCCCCGACCCGGACGCGTTCGACATCACCCGCTCCCCCAACCCGCACGTCGGGTTCGGGGGGCCGGGCCCGCACTTCTGCCTCGGCGCGAACCTGGCGCGGCGGGAGATCACGGTCATGTTCCGCGAGCTGTTCGCGCGCGTCCCGGACATCCGGGCGGAGGGGCCGCCGTCCTGGCTCTACTCCAACTTCCTCAACGGCATCAAGCGGCAGGACTGCGCGTTCTGACCCGTCAGGACGCGGCACGCGCGGCCGGGGACCCCGCGAGATAGGCGGTGGCGAGACTCGTCGAGCACTCGCGCGACGGGTGGAAGTCGCGCCGCAGGTACCGGCGCGCGGCGGCGATCATGAACCGGTTGCTCGGCAGCAGCCCCTTGCGGACGGCCCGCCGGTAGTCGCGGACGCGCGGCCGGACGCCCTTCAGCGTCGGGTCCTGCGCGCACAGGAACACCGCGCCGAGGTAGACCGCGAGCGGCATCGCGACGACCCCGGCGAGGAACGCGACGAACCGCCGCCAGTACGCGCCGGAGACGTGCTGGTACACGTCGAACGCCACCGACCGGTGCTCGACCTCTTCGGCGCCGTGCCAGCGCAGCAGGTCGAGCATCGTGGGGTCGGCGCCGGCCGCGTCCAGCGCGCGGGCCTCCAGGATCCACTGCCCGAGGACGGCCGTGTAGTGCTCGATCCCGGCGATGATCCCGATCCGGGCGTTCAGCCACGCCCGCCGGGGCAGCGGGACGGGCGGACGGTCGCCGAGCAGCGTCTGGAACAGCCACTCGATCCGCGCGGTGAGCGGGCGCGGGTCCAGGCCCCGGCCGCGCATCTGCCGGTCCAGGACGCCCTGGTGGGAGTAGGCGTGGACGGCCTCCTGCCCCATGAACCCGCGCACCTCGGCGTGCAGCCGCTCGTCGCCCGCGACCAGGGGGAGCGCCTGCTTGTAGACGCGCACGAACCACCGCTCGCCGGCGGGCAGCAGCAGGTGCAGGACGTTGATGAAGTGGGTGGCGACGGGCTCGCCGGGGATCCAGTGCAGCGGGGTGTCCGACCAGTCGAACCGCACCCGCCGGGGCGCGATGACGGGGTGACGTTCGTCCGGTACGGGGTCGTTCATACCGCCTCCTCCGTGTGTTCCGCATCACTCGTCGCGTCCGCCCCGGCACGAACTTGCGTCGCACCGGCGATCGGTCCGACGATCGGGGGGAGCCGCCGGGCGCGGGGGCGCGCCGGTCCCGCCGTACTCACGTGGCGCCGGAACGGCGGCGCGGTTTTTGATCGCTCGCGTCTTCAACCGCGTTCCGCCCGCCAATTAGACTTCCGATCTAATATGAAGACGAGCTGAACGAAAGTCAAGAGAGGACGCGATGACGGCCCAGGCGAGCCAGGACCAGACGCGACCCGTCCGGCGGGGCGAGGCGCGGCGCGGCGCGATCCTGGAGGCGGCGAGCACGCTGTTCGCCGACCGGCCCTACGACGTCCTGTCCATCGACGAGATCGCCGACGCCGCCGGGGTCGCCAAAGGGCTCATCTACTACTACTTCGGCAGCAAGCGCGGCCTGTTCCTCGCGGTCATCGAGTCCGCCGCGTCCGCGCTGGAGGAGCTGACCGAGGAGTACGACGGCCTCTCCCCCGCCGAACGGCTCATCCGCACGCTCGACGGGTTCCTCTGGTGGGCCGACGGGCACCGCTCGGCGTTCCAGACCATCCTCAGCGGCGGCATCGGCGTGGACGACGAGGTCGCCGCGTTCTACCGGCGCGTCCGCACGCGCCTGGCCATCGCGCTCAGCCAGGGCCTCATCGGCTCCCCCGACCCCCGGCCCGTCCTGCGCGTCGCCATCGACGGCTGGATGTCGTTCGTGGAGGGCGCCGCCGTCGCCTGGCTCGAACGCGGCGACCTGGAACGCGACGACGTCCGCGACCTGTCCGTCCGGGTGCTCGGCGGCGTGCTCCAGGCCGTCGGCGCGACCGACCCGGCGTGCGACCGGCCCGCGGCCCCGGTCGCACCGCCCGTGGCGGCCGAGACCGAGGTCGCGGCCGAGACCGCCTGACGGACGGTCAGCCCGCCGCCAGCTCCACCTCCACCGCCAGCTCCGCCGGGCCGTCCTCCAGCAGCAGCTCGGCGATCCGGCCCGCCGCCGCGAGGTCGCCGCGCGCCACCCGGCCCGCCGACGCGCCCCGCACGACCGCCCGCGCCACGTCCGCGCGCATCGACGCCCGCGCCGCCGACTTGGCCCGCCGGACCTCGCGCAGCGCCGCGCCCGTCACCGCGAGCACGTCGGCGTCCCCGGCGTCGCCCAGCTCGGCGGCCTCGGGCCACGGCGCGCGGTGGACCGAGCCCTCTTGCCACCACGACCAGACCTCCGCGGTGACGAACGGCAGGACCGGCGCGAACAGCCGCAGCAGCACCGCCAGCGCCGACCGCAGCGCCGACCGCGCCGACGCCGCCGCCGGGCCCGTCCCGTACGCGCGGTCCTTCACCAGCTCCAGGTAGTCGTCGCAGAACTCCCAGAAGAACCGCTCGGTGCGCTCCAGCGCCCGCGTGTAGTCGTAGTCGTCGTACGCGCGGGTCGCCTCGTCCACCACGCGCGCCAGCGCGGCCAGCATCGCGCGGTCCAGCGGCTCGGTGGCCGCCGCGTCGTCCTCGCCGAACCCGAGGACGAACTTCGACGCGTTCAGGATCTTGATCGCGAGCCGTCGGCCGACCTTGATCTGCCCGGTGTCGAACGCCGTGTCGGTGCCCGGACGGCCGCTCGCCGCCCAGTACCGCACCGCGTCGGACCCGTACTCCTCCAGCAGCGCGATCGGCGTCACCACGTTGCCCTTGGACTTCGACATCTTCTTGCGGTCGGGGTCGAGGATCCAGCCCGACAGCGCGGTGTCGCTCCACGGCAGCCCGCCGTGCTCGGCGTCCGCCCGGACGACCGTCGAGAACAGCCAGGTCCGGATGATGTCGTGCGCCTGCGGGCGCAGGTCGAACGGGTACACGCGGCCGAACAGGTCCGGGTCGCGCTCCCAGCCGCCCGCGATCTGCGGCGTCAGCGACGACGTCGCCCAGGTGTCCATGACGTCCGGGTCGCCGGTGAAACCGCCCGGCTTGTCGCGCTGGTCCTCGTTGTAGCCGGGCGGGGCGTCCGACGACGGGTCCACCGGCAGCTCGGCCTCCGCCGGGACGATCGGCGCGTCGTAGCGCGGCTCCCCGTCGCCGTCCAGCGGGTACCAGACCGGGATCGGCACCCCGAAGAACCGCTGCCGCGAGATCAGCCAGTCGCCGTTGAGTCCTTCGACCCAGTTCTCGTACCGCGCCCGCATGTACGCCGGGTGCCACTTCAGCTCCCGGCCCCGGGCGAGCAGCCGCTCGCGCCGCTCGGCGTCCCGGCCGCCGTTGCGGACGTACCACTGCCGCGTCGTGACGATCTCCAGCGGGCGGCTGCCCTTCTCGTAGAACTTCACCGGCCGGACGAGCTTGCGCGGCTCGCCGTCCAGGTCCCCGGACGCGCGCAGCAGCTCCACCACGCGCTCCTTCGCCGAGAACACCGTCTTGCCGGCCAGCTCCGCGTACGGCCCGGCCGCGACGCCCGGCGGCGGCTCGGCGGCGAACCGCCCGTCCCGGCCGAGGACGGCGCGGGTCGGCAGGTCCAGCTCGCGCCACCACGTCACGTCGGTGAGGTCGCCGAACGTGCAGACCATGACGATGCCCGAGCCCTTCTCGGGGTCGGCGAGCCGATGCGCCAGGACGGGCACCTCGACGTCGAACAGGGGCGTCCGGACGGTCGTCCCGAACAGCTCCCGGTAGCGGACGTCGTCGGGGTGCGCGACGAGCGCCACGCACGCGGGCAGCAGCTCCGGCCGCGTCGTCTCGATGTAGACCGGACGGTCCGCGCTCCGGAACCGCAGCCGGTGGAACGCGCCGGGCTCGTCCCGGTCCTCCAGCTCGGCCTGCGCCACGGCGGTGCGGAACGTGACGTCCCACAGCGTCGGCGCCTCCGACAGATAGGCCTCGCCGCGCGCCAGGTTGCGCAGGAAGGCGCGCTGGGACGCGGCGCGGGCCGTCGCGCCGATCGTCGTGTAGAGGTGGTCCCAGTCGACCGACAGGCCGACGCGGCGCCACATCTCCTCGAACGCGCGCTCGTCCACCTCGGTGAGCCGCTCGCACAGTTCGATGAAGTTCCGCCGCGAGATCGGGACCTGGCGTTTCGCGTCGGGCTTGGCGGGCGGCTCGAAGCCCGGGTCGTAGGGCAGGGACGGCTCGCAGCGCACGCCGAAGTGGTTCTGGACGCGGCGCTCGGTCGGCAGCCCGTTATCGTCCCATCCCATCGGGTAGAACACCGCCCGGCCGCGCATCCGCTGGTAGCGCGCGACCGCGTCGGTGTGGGTATAGGAGAAGACGTGCCCGACGTGCAGGGATCCGGAGACGGTCGGGGGCGGGGTGTCGATCGAGTAGACGTCGGCGCGGGGACGGGTCCGGTCGAACCGGTACGTCCCCTCCTCTTCCCAGACACGTACCCACTTCTCCTCCAGGCCGTCGATCGAGGGCTTGGCGGGAACCTGTGGGGTGAACGTCTGTCCGGTCATGCGGCCATCGTATTGACCGGCGCGGCCCGGACGGCCGGGGATGGGCGATTCCGGTAGCGTCGTGATCAGGATTGGACGATCGGGAGGACGAAGATGGCGGACAAGGGCGACATCGGCTGGCGGCTGATGGCCGGGGCCGCGGCGTTCGCGGGCGGCTGGGCCGCCAAGAAGGCGATCGGCGTCGCCTGGAAGAAGAGCACCGGCAAGGAGCCGCCGGTCAACCCCGAGTCGCCGGACGTGGCGCTGAGCGAGGCGATCGGCTGGGTCGTCGTCGTCGGCATCGGCGTCGAGGTCGCGCGGCTGCTCGCCACCCGCGCCGCCGCGCGGCAGTGGGCGAAGGGAACCGGGGAACTGCCGTCCCAGCTCATGGCGGACGCCGCGCCCTGACGCTGTATTTCAAGAGTCCCGGCCCGCTGCGCTCGCCTGGCGGCTCGCTCCGCGACCGTGCCTCGGCGAGCGCGGCATCGCTCCGCGATCTTCGGGCCGGGACTCGCCTTCGGCGTCGTCCCGGCCCTCAGCCAACGCGCTCGCGCGGTGGTTGAGGCGTCGTGACAGCGCGCTGGGCCGCCCCGTCCGGACGGCGGTGGTCAGCGTTCGTCGGCCCGAGGCAGGCGCAGAACCTTGGCCGGGGACGTCCCCGGAACGGCCGACGACACGACGATGCCGGGTCCCGCGCGGCGCAGGTCGGCGCGGACGGCGCCGGCGAGCCGTCGCGTGGCGGCGCGGTTCAGCGCGGCCCCGGCGGCGGCGCCGGTCAGGAACGGGCCAATCGTGGTCAGGCTGCGCCCGAGCGTCTTCAGCAGCCGTTTGCGGAGGGCGGACTTGGCGGCGGTCCCGAGCGCGCCGGTGAGCGTCCCCTCCTCCAGCGGGTCGATGCCCCGCCGTTTGGCCCAGGCCGTCACGTAGGACGTCGCCCGGACCGTTCCCGAGCCCTCGACGCGCACCCCGTACACCTCGTGCAGCTCGGCGATCATCTTCACCTCGATGGCCGCGACCACCAGGGTCTCGGCGACGAGCTGGGCGGGCGCGGTGAGCAGCAGCGGCGGCGCGGTGAACTGCACCGCCGCGAGCGCTCCGCCCGCCGCCCCGACGGCGGTGGTGCCGTGCCCCGCCATCCGCACCACGCTGTCGGCCAGGGCCTCCCCCGCCAGGCCGTGGTGGTGCTCGCGCAGCGTCGCGAGATCGCGGACGGGGATGTGCGGTGCGGCGGCGACGAGCAGGTCGGCGAGCCAGCGGCCCCCCGCCACCCCTGCCGTCCCGGCACGGCGCGCGTTGGCGCCGAGCAGGCGCGCCAGCCGTGCGAGCAGCCGGCCGCGGGTCTCGCGGTCCATGTCGCCCGGCACGGCGAGGCGCCCGATGAGCGCGCCGATCTCGGTGGAGCCGTCGTCGGGCGGCTCCGCCGCGTCCCGGCCCGTGCCGGTCGTCCCGTCCGTCATCCCGTCCTTCACCGCGCCGCTCAGGCGGCGCACTCGCGGCAGACCAGCCTGCCGTTCTTCTCGCTGGCGAGCTGGCTGCGGTGGTGCACCAGGAAGCACCGGGTGCAGGTGAACTCGTCGGCCTGCCGCGGCACCACGCGGAAGGTCAGCTCCTCGTTGGAGAGATCGGCGCCCGGAAGCTCCGCGACCTCGCCGGCGTCCAGGTCCTCGTCGATGATGCTCGCGGCCTTGTCGGCCCGCCGAGCCTGGAGTTCCTGAAGGCTGTCCTCGTTGATGTCGTCGTCGGTCTTGCGTGGGCTGTCGTAGTCGGTCGCCATCTTGGTGTCTCCATCCCCCTCGATGCTTTATGCGCCCCGTCGCGCGGATCTAACGCGCGAAGGGCCGTTCTTGTGCCCGATCCGGGCGGGAAATTCTGTCACGTGCGGTGAGCTGCGACACACGAGGCGCGACCACCTCCACGGTTGACGGTCGACATCGACATGGCCGCCGATGATGTGGTTTACGTCACCTTCGCGCAGGTTGTCACGGTGTGGAGCAGACCGTGACCTCCGGCTGGGCAACCCACGGCGGCCGGGATCATATCGGTACCCAGTGCCCGGCGCGCACCAACCTCACACGCGCCGCGCCGGTCCGGTTCTCACCGGACCACGGGGACGGGACGCGTCCGGCGGGCGCCGGGGACGGTCCGGAGCGAAAGGACCGAACCACGAGCTTCGGTGAAACGTCCGAACTAACGCGATATCGTGCCCGCCTGAGACCGGGGCGGCCCCGTGGAGGACGGGGCGCGCCGCACGGCCGGGCCGGGCCGGGATCGACGGCGGGCACATTCACTGCGGGTGGAGGAACTGGACATGCCGGATGCCGCTCCCCTGGAGCCAGGGGACCCCCGGGCGCTGGGACAGTACGAGGTGGTCGGGCGACTCGGCGCGGGCGGGCAGGGCGCGGTGTTCCTCGGCCGGGTCCGCGGCGGCGGCGCCTACGTGGCGATCAAGCTGCTGCACACCCAGATGGCGTCCGACCCGTCCGCACGCGCCCGGTTCACCCGGGAGGTCGCGGCGGCGCAGAAGGTCGAGCCGTTCTGCACGGCGCGCGTCCTTGAGGCCGACGTCCAGGGCGACCAGCCCTACGTCGTCAGCGAGTTCATCGACGGGCCGTCCCTGCACGACGCCATCGCGCACAACGGGCCGTTCGGGCGCGAGGAGCTGGAGCGGCTCGCGATCGGCACCGTGACGGCGCTCGCGGCGATCCACGAGGCGGGGATCGTCCACCGCGACTTCAAGCCGAACAACGTCATGCTGGCGGCCGACGGGCCCCGCGTCGTCGACTTCGGCATCGCGCGGACCGTCAACTCGCAGGAGAGCGCGGTCACCGCGACCGGCATGGTCGTCGGGACGCCCGGCTACCTCGCCCCCGAGCAGCTCACCGGCGCGCCGCTGACCCCTGCCGTGGACATCTTCGCGTGGGGCGCGACGATGGTGTTCGCCGCGACCGGGCAGTCGCCGTTCGAGGCCGAGACGCTGCCGGTCATCATCAACAAGATCCTCAACGACGAGCCGGACCTGTCGGCGCTGCCGGCGGGCCATCTGCGCGACCTCATCGGCCGCTGCCTGTCCAAGGACGCCGGGCTCCGCCCGCCCGCCGCGCAGCTCCTGCTGTTCCTGCTGGACGGCGCGGGGGCCGCGCCCGCCGGGCAGGGCGCGGACGCCGAGGCGCTGATGAACCAGGGCACCCGGATCGCGTCCCAGCTTCCGGCGCCGCCCGCCCCGCCCGCACAGCGTGCGCCCCGGCAGCCGCCGCAGCAGGCGATCACGCCGCCGCCGATGCCGCTGAACCAGGCCGGGTACGGGCAGCCGGGGATGGGGCAGCCGGGGATGGGCCAGGCGGGGCCGCACACGCCGCCGCCGCAGCCGCTGACGCCGCCGCCCATGCCGATGTACCAGGGCGGCCCGCCGCCGGGTCCGGGGACGCCGCCGCCGATGCGGGCGCCCGGGACGCCGGGGCCGATGCCGATGAACGTGCCGGGTCCGTACGGCCCGCCGCCGCCCAAGTCGTCCGGGACGAACCCGGGGGTGTTCATCGGGATCGGGTGCGGCGTGCTCGCCCTGCTCGCCCTCATCGCCGTCGTGGTGGTCGTCGTCGTGGCCAACAGCGGCGGGGACGACGACCCGATCATCGACTACTCGCCGACCCCGACGTTCAGTTCGGCGCTCGGCGGCGGGCTCATCGGGACGTACAAGGGCACGGGCTACCAGCCGAACACCTCGTCCGGCGGCGAGTCGTTCACGCCGGCGTTCTACCTGCTCGGCAAGTCCGGCACGGCGACCTACCGCTACACCGACGGGCACAGCACCTGCTACACCAAGCTGACGCTGATGCCGGAGAACACCAGCAGCGTGCGCTACGTGTACCGCGAGGAGTCGCTGCTGTCGGACAAGTCGCAGTGCGCGGACGGGTACGTGAGCTTCCTGCCGTCGTCCTCGACCACCATGCGGTGGGAGTGGCGGCAGAGCACGCCGACGGCGGGCACCGCGCTCGCGTACGGGACGGTGACCAAGCAGTAGCGCGTCTCCCTCCGTCCCCGTCCGCCGTCCTCCCGTCCGGAGGTGTTCCGCCGTGCCCGCCACGTCGTCCCTGCGTCCCGGCGACCCCGAACGGCTCGGCCGGTACCGGCTGACCGGCCTGCTCGGCGAGGGCGGCCAGGGGTCGGTGTTCCTCGCCGCCGCGGCCGACGGGCCGCCGGACGAGCGCGTCGCGGTGAAGCTGCTGCACGCCCGGTTCAGCGGGGACGCGCGGGCGCGGTCGCGGTTCGCCGCCGAGGTCGCGGTCGCGCGGCGGGTCGCGCCGTTCTGCACCGCGCGGATCGTGGACGCCGACGTGGACGGCGACCGGCCCTACATCGTCAGCGAGTTCATCGACGGGCCGTCGCTGCTGGAGGTGCTGCGGATGCGCGGCCCCCGGTCGGGCCCGGAGCTGGACCGGCTGGCGATCGGGACGATGACGGCGCTCACCGCGATCCACGAGGCGGGGATCGTCCACCGGGACTTCAAGCCGGGCAACATCCTGCTCGCCCACGACGGCCCGCGCGTGATCGACTTCGGGATCGCGCGGGCGCTGGACGCGACCGGCACGCTGTCCAGCACGGCCGTCGGGACGCCCGCGTACATGGCGCCCGAGCAGATCTCCGGCGCGGCGGTCGGGCCGGCGGCGGACGTGTTCGCCTGGGGCGCGACGATGGTCTACGCGGCGTCGGGACGGCCCGCGTTCGGCCAGGACTCGATCCCGGCCGTCATGCACCGCATCCTCAACCTGCCGCCCGACCTCGGGCTGATGACGGGCCCGCTGCGCGACGTGGTGGCCGACTGCCTGGCCAAGGACCCGGCGCGGCGCCCGGCGTCCCGCGACGTGCTGCTGCGGCTGCTGTCGCTGGCGGGCGGCGCGCCCGCGCCGGGCGGACGGCCCGCCGACGTCCTCGGCCAGGGCGCCGCCGCCGCGTCCACCTACACCGGCGCGGGCACGCACACGTCCCACGACGCGGCCACGCCCGCGCCGCACGGCGCAGGCACGGCGCACGACGCGGCCACGACGCACAGCGCGGGGGCGCAGGCCCACGGCGCGGCAGGGGCGCACGGGGGCGCGCAGGGCCGGCCGGGGGCGGTGGCGGCGCCGCCGTTGCCGCCGTGGGGCGGGCCGGGGGCACCGCAGCCGTGGGCGACCGTCCCGGCCGGGCAACCTGCGCGGCCGGGACGGCGCAGGGGCATCGCGGTGCTGGCCGGCGGGGGCGGCGCGGCGGTCGTCGCGGTGGCCGTGGCGGCGGTGCTGCTGCTCCCGCACGGCGGCGGGCCGGGCATCAGCGCGTCGACCGGCGCGGGGAGCGTCGGCGGGACGCTCACGGTCTCCGCGTCCGCCCTGGAGTCGTCCGTCGGGGCGATCGACCCGGCCGCCGACCTCGGCGGCCCCACCGAGCGGACGATCACCAAGTCCCTCTTCACCGGCCTCACCGAGATCGCGCCGGACGGCAAGCTGCTGAACCGCATGGCGACGTCCCTGACGCCGAACGGCGACTGCACGCACTGGACGATCGCCGTCCGGTCCGGGACGACGTTCAGCGACGGTGAGCCGGTCGACGCCGCCGCGTTCGCCCGGGGCTGGTCCCGCACCGCGCAGAACCCCAACGGCGGCGCCTCGTTCGTCATGCGCGGCATCAAGGGCTACGACGAGGTCTCGACGGGCAAGGCCGACACCCTGACCGGCGTGACGGCCGACGGATCGACCCTCCAGGTGGACCTGCAGTCCCCCGAGTGCGACTTCCCGCTCCGCGTCGCGGGCCTCCCGTTCGTGCCGGCGCCGAAGAACGCGGGACGCTACAACGACACGTCCTACCGCGTGAACCCGGTCGGGAACGGGCCGTTCAAGCTCGCCGGGACGTCGTCCAGCGCGATCACGCTCGTCCGCAACAAGGCGTGGGCGTTCGGTTCGACTCCGCTGGACAAGGTCACGCTGAAACTGAGCGAGGACGCGACCAGGGCCGGGATGTCCGGCCTGGCTTCGGGGACGCTCGGTTTCTCCCCGCTCAGTTCGTCCGCGCAGGGAACGACGGGCACGCGGCTCACCAGGACGATCCCCGGCTCGCGGTTCCTGCTCCCCCTGACCGCGCGCGGCCCGATGGCCGACCGCAACGCGCGGCTGGCGGTGTCGTACGCGCTGGACCGGCGGCAGGCCGTCGCGGCGGCCGGCCCCGGCTACGCCGCCGCGACGGGCATCGTCCCGGCCGCGACGCCCGGCTACGGCAACCCGGGCGTGTGCCCGTCGTGCGCGCGGCAGGACGTCGCCAAGGCCGTCCAGCTCGCGACGGACGCCAAGCTGCCGAGCGGATCGACGGTCCGGCTCTACACGATGAACTTCCCGTCGCAGCGCAACCTGGCCGAGGTCGTGCAGAGCCAGCTCCGGCAGGTGCTCGGCTGGAACGTCGAGATCAAGTCCTACGACCGGTACCCGGCGCTGGCCAAGGCGGTGTCGGCGGGCGACGCGTCCGGGCTCGTCCTGTACGCGTGGACGGCCGACGTCCCGACCGCCGAACTCCTGCTCGGCCCGCTGCTCGGCGACCCGGCCGTCTACGGCGACGACGGCCTCGGCAACTTCGGGCGCTGGCGCGACGGACCGTTCGACACCCTGCTCGCCGAGGTCGCCCGCACCCCGGACGCGTCCCGGCGGCTCGACCTCGCCCGGCAGGCCGAGAAGATCGCGGCGGACGCCCTGGCGATCGTCCCGCTGGTGGACATCGGCGTCGGCGCCGCCTACGACCCGCAGTACACCGGGCTGCGCCTCGACCTGGACGGCGACCCGACGCTGGCCACCGCCGCGCTCAAGTAGGCGGCGCGAGCGGCAGCCGGATCGTGAGGATGAGCCCGCCGCCCGTCCGGGACGTCGCGTAGAGCGTCCCCCGGTGCGCCAGCACCACCGACCGGACGATCGACAGCCCGAGCCCCGCGCCCTTCGCCGACTCCACCCGGTCGGAGTTCAGCCGCCGGAACGGCTCGAACAGCCGCTCGACCTCGTACGCCGGGACGTTCGGGCCGGTGTTCTCCACCTGGACGGTCGCGAAGCCGTCCAGGACGCCCGTCCGGACCCAGACCTCGCCGCCGTCGTCGTTGTGCTTGATCCCGTTGTCCACCAGGTTCGACACCAGGTGCTCCAGCAGGACCGGGTCGCCGAGCGCGGTGCCCGCCGTCAGCTCCGGGTGCAGGGCGACGTCGTTGTCGTGGTCGCGGCGCCCGGCGTTCTCCAGGACGGTCCGGGCGACGTCCGCGAGGTCGACCGGGGTGCGGGTCGTCAGCTCCCGCTCGCTGCGCGCCAGCAGCAGCAGGCCCTCGATCAGCCGCTCGTGCCGGGCGTTGGTGGCCAGCAGCGTCCGCCCGACGGCGCGCAGGTCGTCGGAGACCTCCTCGTCGCCGAGCGCCACCTCCAGCAGCGTCCGGTTGATCGCCAGCGGCGTCCGCAGCTCGTGCGACGCGTTCGCGACGAAGCGGCGCTGGGAGTCGAACGCCTGCCCGAGACGCTCCAGCATCGCGTCGAACGTGTCGGCCAGCTCCTTGATCTCGTCGGCCGGGCCCTGGAGCGCGATGCGCTCGTGCAGGGTGCTCTCCGACAGCCGCCGCGCCGTCGCCGTCACGCGCTGGAGCGGGCTGAGCGCCCGGTCCGCGACGAAGTAGCCGAGGACGACCGCCAGCACCGCCACGCCCGCGAACGCCACCAGCGACCGCGCGACGAGCTGCCGCATCGTCTCCTCGACGAACCGGCGCTGGAGCTCGGCCGCCTCCTCGTCGGTGATCCCGAACCCGATCACCTTGATGTTGCCGAGGATGTTCGCGACCAGCACCGACATCACGAACAGCAGCAGCGCGCCCGCGAGCAGGAACAGCAGCCCGTACAGGGCCGTCAGCCGCAGCCGGACGCTCACCCGCCCGAACGGGCCGCGCATCCCGCCCGTCCGCAGGCTCCGGCCGCTCTGCGCGGGGCGCGGGAACTGCTGCGGCCCCGGCCCGCGCCACTCCTTCTGCTCGGGCTCGGTCTCCTGCGTCACAGCCGGTACCCCACTCCCGGCACCGTCTCGATCACGGCGGGCTCCCCGAGCTTCTTGCGCAGCGTCATCATCGTCACGCGGACCACGTTCGTGAACGGGTCGATGTGCTCGTCCCACGCCTTCTCCAGCAGGTGCTCGGAGCTGACCACCGCGCCGTCCGCGCCGAGCAGCACCTCCAGCACCGCGAACTCCTTGCGGGTCAGGTCCACCGGACGGCTCTCGCGCCACACCTCACGCCGCGCCGGGTCCAGCCGGACCCCGGCGCGCTCCAGCACCGGCGGCCGGGGCGCCGCCGCGCGCCGGCCGAGCGCCCGGACGCGCGCGATCAGCTCCTTGAACGCGAACGGCTTGGCCAGGTAGTCGTCGGCGCCGAGGGTCAGGCCCTCGACGCGGTCGTCCAGCTCGCCCGCCGCCGTCAGCATGATGATCCGGGCCGGGTACCGCTCGTCCACCAGCCTGCGGCACACCTCGTCGCCGTGGACCTTCGGCAGGTCGCGGTCCAGCACGATCACGTCATAGGCGTTGACCGAGGCCCGTTCCAGCGCGCCCGCGCCGTCATAGGCCACGTCCACCGCCAGCGCGTCGCGGCGCAGGCCGGTGGCGATGGCGTCGGCGAGCACCCGCTCGTCCTCGACGACCAGAACACGCACGTCCCGTTCCCCCTCCTCGCGGACCCGTCCTCCCAGGTATCCCACGCGGCCCGTAAGACGTCCGTAAGACGTTCACCTGCGGTTCTTATCGTGTTGCCGGGCGACAGGGCAAAATCCTCATTAGAACAGGTTTAGCTTAAGGAAAGATCTGGGTACCGAAAGCCTGATTCCGGGAGGAGGCCCATGGGCGAGTTGACCCGCACCATCCAGCAGCGCCTCGACGACGCCTACGCGTCCCTGCGCACCGCCCGCGCCGACGGCGACACCTATCTGGCCGACATCCGGCAGGAAGAGATCAACGAGCTGCTGCGCATCGCGGCGAACAACGACATCAGCCTGCCGGACTGAGCTTCGGACGAGCGCCCAGGTAGGCGTTCGTCTGGAGCGCCGCCAGGCGTTGCAGGTCCCCTTGGACGAGGTCGTAGTCGGCCATGTGAAGCCCCATGACGTTGCGGGGCGTCGGGACCACGTAGTAGGCGAAGGGCGTCATGTCGCCGCCGATGTCGTCCACCCGGGGGTCGGCGGGGTCCCGGTGGACGGTGATCTCGAAGAAGCTGTAGCCCTCCCGGTGGACGCAGCGGCCCGTCACGAAGCGCGGCGTGCGGACGAACGCGGTGGTGACCGTCCCGTGGTCGGCCCGGACCCAGGGCCCCGGGGCCTGCCACGTGAAGTACGGGTACTGGCCGAACGGGAACCGCGCCGGGAAGTAGGAGTCGAGCCAGGTGCTCGCGGCCGGATCGGTGCCGGGCTTCAGGAGCGTCGCGGGGTTGACGCAGGGGAAGTGCGTCCCGTCGGCGGGGTCGCGCCCGAACAGCGACGGGAGCAGGGCGTTCGCGGTCGGCGCGCGGTCCGCGCGGTAGGACGCCCACGTCGCGACGCAGCCGATCTGCCGGTAGCGCGAGCACAGCGGCGTGGTGCGCGAGACTCCGGCGGCGGACGGCATGTAGGCGCCGATCAGCCGGGCGTGGAGCCGCGGGTCCGGGTCGATCTGCTCGTGCAGGAGGCGTTCGACCATGCCGGCGCCCTGGGAGTGGCCGAGCAGCAGGAACCCGCGTCCGCCGTTGTCGTGCGCGAGGTAGTGCTTCCAGGCGCGCAGCACGTCGGCGTAGGCGAAGGCGTCCGCGGCGCGCTGCTTGGCGGTGTCGGACGAGCGGCCGTCGATGATGGCGGTCAGCGTGATCTGCCGGTACGCGGGGGCGAAGACGCGGCAGGTCGACCCGAACCTGGCCGCCTGCTGGCGGGTGATCAGGCCCTCGGCGTCGGGCGACCAGTTCATGTCGCTGTTCATGCCGGGGTCGCCGGACACGGTCGGGTAGACGTAGAAGCAGTCCACGGGCGGAGCGGTCGCGCGCCGGGCGTGTTCCACCGACAGCCGTCCGTCGGCGGGGACCACGGTGGCGTCCAGGTCGTCGCCGCACGGGCCGCGCACGCCCGGCCGGCAGATCCAGGACCGGGCCTGCCCGTAGTCGGGGTCGCCGTCGGCGCGGGCCGCCGGGGCGATCAGGAGGGCCAGCGCGCTCGCGAGCGCGAGCGTGATGAGGGGACGTGCGCGCATGTTCGGCCTCCCGGCCGCGCGGTGATGGAACGGCCGATAATATACAGATCCAGGATCATGTCTACTTTTTCCGAAGACCGGAGTCCACGTCCGGCCAAGCGCAGGGGACGGCCCCCCGGCGGCGGCCTCACCCCGGCGCAGGCGCGGGCGGCGCTGCTGGACGCCGCCGAGCGGTCCGTCCTGGAGTCCGGCGCGACGGCGACGACGATGGAGGCGATCGCGCGGCGGAGCGGGTACACGCGCGCCGTGCTCTACCGCCATTTCGCAAACCGCGACGAGGTCGTCGGCGCGCTCGCGCTCCGCGCCGCCGAGCGGTCCGTCGCCGAGGCCACCGCCCGCTACGTGGGCCCGCTCGACCCGCAGGAGGTGATCACCGAGTCGCTGGTGTTCGTGGCGACCGAGGTGGCCCGCGACCCGCTGCTCGCCCGGCTGACGGGCGACGGAGGCTTCGCGCGCCTGGTCACCGCCCATCCGGAGATCGCCGCGCTGCTCACCGAGAGCTACGAGTTCGGCCTCGCGAACTGCTCGCCGGAACGCCTGCGGCCGGGGCTCACCGCCACCGAGGCGGCCGGGTACGTCCTGTCCATCGCGCTGGCCCTGCTCATGGGGGCCGTCCCGCACGCCGACGACCCCGAGGCCGTCCGCCGCTACGTCCGGGCGTTCGTGCTGCCCGCGCTGTTCACCGACCCGCCGCCGCTGCCCGGCTAGTCGTGCGCGGGGTCCAGCGGGGCCAGCAGGGCGTGCAGGGACTCGAAGGTGCCGGGGCCGGCGGCGAGCGTGAACTCCGGGCTCATCGGGGCGCCGTCCAGGCCCGCGACGCGTCCGCCCGCCTCGGCGACGATCAGCGCGCCCGCCGCGACGTCCCACGCCTGCGTGCCGCGCTCGTAGTAGGCGTCCACCCGGCCCGCCGCGACGGCGCACAGATCGATGCAGGCCGAGCCGCCCCGGCGGATGTCCCGGACGTTCGGCAGCACGCCCCGCAGCACCTCGGCCTGGTGGGCGCGGCGGCCGGACGCGTAGCCGAAGCCCGTCGCGACGAGCGCCTGCGCCAGCGGCACGTTCTCGTTGACCCGCAGCCGCCGCCGTCCGCCCGCCGTCTCCAGGAACGCGCCGCCGCCCCGGCTCGCCGTGTAGACCTCGCCCCGGCGCGGGATGACGATCGCGCCCGCGACCGGGACGCCGTCGGCCTCCGCGCCGATGCTCACCGCCCAGTCCGGCAGGTCGTACAGGTAGTTGACGGTCCCGTCGATCGGGTCGATCACCCAGCGGACGCCGGAGCCGCCGCCGGTCTCGCCGCCCTCCTCGCCGAGGAACGCGTCGCCCGGCCGGGCCTCGGCGATCCGCTCCACGATCAGCTTCTCGGCGGCGCGGTCCATCGCGGTGACGACGTCGGTCGGGCTCGACTTGGTCTGGACGACGTCGGGGCCCGCGGCGGGCCGCTCCTGGACCAGCATCCGGGCCGCCTCGCGGGCGGTCGCGACGGCGAGTTCGAGCAGGTCCTCGGGGCGGGTCATCGGTCGTCTCCGGTGCGGTCGGCGAGCAGCGTGCGGGGCAGGGTCGCGAAGCGGGGGTCGGCGCCCGGCGTGGCGGCCCGGACGAACGCGAGCCCGAGCTTGTCGGCCACGTCCGCCGCCTGCACGTCCAGGTCGTACTTGACCTCCATGTGGTCGGACACGAACCCGACCGGCACGACGACGACCGCGTCGTGCCCGGCGTTGTGCAGCCGTTCCAGGTGGTCGCCGACGTCGGGCTCCAGCCACGGCTGGCTCGGCGGCCCGCTGCGGCTCTGGTAGACGAGTTCCCACGGGTGGCCGGGCGCGGCCCGCTCGGCGACGCGCGCGGCGACGACCGCGAGTTCGGCCGCGTAGGTCTCCCGTCCGGGCTGCGCGAGCGGGACGCTGTGCGCGGTGAACGCCAGCGGGGCGCCCGCGCGCAGGTGGGCGGGCAGTTCGGCGAGCGCGGCGCGGACGGCGTCCACCAGCGGCTCCACGAACCCCGGCCGGTCGTAGTAGACGGGCAGTTTCTCGATCTCGGGCGCGCCGGGCACCTCGGCCCGCGCCCGCTCGATCGCCTCGACGTACTGGTCGCACGCCGAATAGCCGCTGTAGGCGGACGTGACGAACGCGGCGGCGCGGCGGATCCCGTCGTCGCGCATCGCGCGGACGGCGTCGGCGAGGAACGGGTCCCAGTGCCGGTTGCCCCAGTAGACGGGGAGGTCGAGGCCGTGCGCGGCGAAGTCCGCCTCGATCGCGGCCTTCAGCGCGCGGCAGTGGCCGTTGATCGGGCTGACGCCGCCGAACAGCATGTAGTGCTCGCCGACGACCGCGAGCCGTTCGCGCGGGACGTTGCGCCCCCGCGTGACGTTCTCCAGGAACGGGATCACGTCGCCCGGCCCCTCGGGGCCGCCGAACGACACCAGGAGCAGCGCGTCGTAGGACGTCATGCCCCCATCCAACCTCACGAGAAGCGGGCGGCGTACGCGTGGGCCAGATTGAGCACCTTCTGGACGTACCAGTCGGCGTGGTTGTAGTGCCAGATCGCCTGGTAGAGGGACCGGCCGCCCTTTCCGGCGCCGTTGGCGCACAGGTACTTGGCCGCGCCGGGGATGGCGTCGTAGGGGTTCATGATGTCGGCCTTGCCGTCGCCGTCGCCGTCCACGCCGTAGGACTTCCACGTGGCGGGCATGAACTGCATCGGCCCGTAGGCCCCGGCGCTGGACCGTCCGGCGTTGCGCCCGTGGTCGCTCTCGACCTGGCCGATGGCGGCGAGCACGGTCCACGACAGGCCGGGGCAGCTCGTCGCGGCCTGCTTGTAGAGGTCGAGGTAGTTGCCGGGCCGCTGCCCGCCGCCGGACGGCTGGTACCGCTTCTCGTGCAGGTTGACGCCGCTGACGCCCGTCCCGAGCGCCTTCTGGACGGCCGCGGCGAGCTTGGCCGGGTCCACGCCGGGCGCGTTGACGAGCACCGCCACGTTCTGGACCAGGCCCATGTCGGTCCCGGTCTTGCGGCTGACGAGCATGTCGATGCCGGGCAGGCCGAGGTCGCCGGACCCGCCCATCGTGACGTGCGGAACGGTCTTGGCGACGATCGGGTACGGCTGCCCGGGGCTCAGCCCGAGCTGGGTCGCGGCGGACTTGGACGTGACGAACCGGTCCCCGGCGAGGGCCGTCCACAGTTCGGTGTTCTTGGCGGTGCCGGGCGGCGTCCAGGAACGGAACGCCGACGGATCCACCGCGAAGGTGTTCACCGCCCGCCCCTGCAACTGGACGGCGCCGCCCGCGACGGAGATGACCGAGTTGATGCGCTTGACTCGGCGCAGCCGGTCGATGCGCTCCTGCGGGATCGGCTGCCCGCTGGAGACCGCGAGGACGTCCGGCGGGACGACCCGGCGCAGCGGCGCTAGTTGCCCGGTGTCGTCCACGGTCGTGACCGGCGAGCCCGCGACGCGCGGCGGGTCGCTGTGCCGGCCGCCGCCGTCGCCGCCGTTCCGGGCGAGGACGGCGTACGCGCCGCCGCCGAGCGCGGCGGCGGCCAGCGCGGACGCGGCGGCGACCGCGACCACCGGCCGGACGCGGCGGCGCGGGGCCTTCGGCGTCCCCCGGCGCGAGCGACCGGTGTCGCGGGGCGGTGAAGACGGAGACACGGCCAATCCCCTGCAAGAGTCGGTACGGGTGAGACGAGACTAACCGCCCGGTCCGGACACATGCCCCGCCGGTCAGCCCGCCCGGACTGGAACGTGAACTTTCCTCATGAACACTCGGACGAGTAGCATCCCCCCATGTCTCCCGCGAGCACCGAGAACTGGCGGAACTGGGCCGGAAACCAGCACGCGTCCCCGCGCCGCGCGACGACCCCGCGCACGACCGCCGAGGTGGCCGAGGCCGTCCGCGCCGCCGCCGACGACGGCCTGACCGTCCGCATGGCCGGCGCCGGCCACTCCTTCACCGGCGCGGCCGTCGCCGACGGCGTCCTGCTGCGCCCGGACGGGCTGACGGCCGTCCGCTCGGTCGACACCGCCGGCGGGCTCGTCACCGTCGAGGCCGGGCTGCCGCTGCACCGGCTCAACGCCGTCCTCGCCGACCACGGCCGCGCGCTCGCCAACATGGGCGACATCCAGGAGCAGACCGTCGCGGGCGCCCTCCAGACCGCCACGCACGGCACCGGACGCGACGCCGCCGGGCTCGCCTCCCAGGTCGCGGCGCTGGAACTCGTCCTCGCCGACGGCAGCGTCGTGACCTGCTCGCCCTCCGAGCGGCCGGACCTGTTCGACGCCGCCCGCGCCGGGCTCGGCGCGCTCGGGATCGTCACCGCGATCACGTGGCGGACCGTCCCGGCGTTCCTGCTGCGCGCCGAGGAGGCGCCGATGCGGTGGGACGAGGTCCTGTCCCGCATCGACGAGTTCGACGCCGCCAACGAGCACTTCGAGTTCTACTGGTTCCCCCACACCGAGGGGTGCAGCACCAAGCGCAACAACCGGACCGACGGCCCCGCCGCGCCGCTGTCGCCCGTCAAGTACTGGCTGGACGACAAGTTCCTGTCCAACACGGTGTTCGGGTGGATCAACCGGGTGACGCACCGCGTCCCGGCGGCGGCACCGGCCATCAACAAGGTGTCGGCCAAGGCGCTCGGCGCGCGTACCTACACCGACACGTCGTACAAGGTGTTCACCAGTCCGCGGACCGTCCGGTTCAAGGAGCAGGAGTACGCGATCCCGCGCGAGCAGCTCGTCCCGGCGCTCAAGGAGCTGCGGGCGCTGTTCGACAGGCGGGACTGGCGGATCAGCTTCCCGATCGAGGTCCGGATGCTGCCGGAGGAGGACGCCTGGCTGTCGATGGCGCACGGCCGCCGGAGCGCGTTCATCGCCGTCCACGTCTACAACCGCGACCCGCACGAGGACTACTTCGGCGGAATCGAGGACCTGCTGACCGGAATGGGCGGGCGCCCGCACTGGGGCAAGCTCCACACGCGTGACGCCGCGTACCTGGAGTCGGTCTACCCGCGCTTCGGCGACTTCCGCGCGCTGCGCGACGAGCTGGATCCCGACCGCCGCTTCGCCAACCCCTACACCCGGCGCGTCTTCGGCGACTGACCGGTCAGGGCGTCGTCCGCTCGATCCCGCGCGGGGTCTCGGCGCCCCCGGCCGGCTGGGACGTGCTCGGCGCCGTGCTCGGCCGGGTCGTCGTCGGCGCCGGGGTCGTGGGCGTCGTGGTGCCCGGCGTCGGGGACGGGGTCGTCTCCGGCTTGGTCGTCGGCGTGGGCGACGTCGGCGCCGTCGGGGTCGGCGTGCCCGTCGGCTTCCCGGACGGCTGATGCGTCGGCGTGTGCGACGGCTTGCGCGCCTCTCCCCCGCCGAAGACCCGCACGACCGTGGGGCCGCGTCCGCCGTCCTTGCCGATCCCGCCCGCCGCGACCTCCCACAGCGTGATCCCGCCGATGACCAGCGCGAACACGACCGCCGACGACGCCGCGAGCTTCATCCAGTGGCGCCGCGTCCAGTCCCGGGTGTCGACGAGCGCGGCCCGCCAGGACGCCCGGCGCAGCGCGTCCTCGCCCGCCGCGTCGGCGAGCGCGCCCGCGACGGCCGCCGGGCCGTCCAGCCGGGTCGCGCCGGGATCGCCGCCGGGACCGCCGCCGGGCGGGAGCGGGACGTCGCGGCGGGTGGCGCCGGGGTCGAGCGCGGACGGGTCCAGGAGGGTCGCGTTCGGGTCGAGGCCCGTCCGCGCCGCCCAGGGCGCGGCCCGCGCCGGGTCGGCGGACGTCACGGCCGCCGCCGCGCGCTCGGCCTCGTCCCGGGCGAGGACGGCCGACACCAGGTGCGCCCGCTCCTTGATCTGTTCTTTGCCCCGGTCCAGGTAGTGCTTGGCGACGATGCCGCCCGCCGTGGACGCCACGCTCATGAACGCCGCGCCGATGATCGTCCCGTAGACGCCGAGGTAGGACGCTCCGACCGCCGCTCCCATGGTCGCCAGCCCGCTGGCGATCAATTGGGTGGTGCTCAGCTCCGGCAGCTTGCCCGGCATCGACGAACTCTCCCATCACGGTTGACCAGCAGGAATCCCGACAACAGGAACTAACGGGACGGCAAGGCTGTTCCAGTACCCGGACGTGAGGTTCGCAACCCGTCGGGACTGGAGTCCCCCCAAACCTTCGGGCACAGTGGGGTAAGGATCCAGGAAGAAAGCGCCGGGCGTCCCCGGACGGACGCCCGGCCCCCGGCAAGCTGGGCCGCAGCCGTCTTTCGGCTCGTGACGAGCGCTGCGGAGCGGCGATGTTCGGACATGCCGGGTACGGTGCTGGCAGCAGGTGTGTCCGGAAGACAGACTCGGGAATCCGGGGGAGGGCACGCATGCGCCCTCGGCAGGGGCCGGACGTCCGGCCGGTGCGAGCACGGCCCGGTCCGGGCTCGCGGCGGCGGGTGCCCGCGGCGCCCTCCGTGCCGTCAGGGACAGGGCAGGAAGGACACGCATGCAGGAGCTGCGCCTCGTCGCGGTCAGCGAGGACGGTACGTACCTCGTCCTGGCCACCGCGGGCCGAGGCACCCGGTTCACCCTGCCCGTCGACGACCGTCTGCGGGCGGCGGTCCGCGGGCACTTCTCCCGGCTCGGCCAGTTCGAGATCGAGGTGGAGAGCCCGTTGCGCCCGAAGGAGATCCAGGCCCGCATGCGCTCCGGCGAGACCGCCGAGGAGATCGCCGAGTCCGCCGGGATCCCCGTCGAGCGCGTCCGCTGGTTCGAGGGCCCGGTCCTGCAGGAGCGCGAGTACATGGCCCAGCAGGCGCGGCGCGTGGCGGTCCGCCGTCCCGGCGACTCCGCGCCCGGCCCCGCGCTCGGCGAGACCGTCGAGGAACGGCTCGCGCGCGGCGGCGTGGACCTGGAGGAGGCCGAGTGGGACTCCTGGAAGTGCGAGGACCGCACCTGGCGCATCCGGCTGTCGTTCTTCGAGGGCGGCCGGCCGCACGCCGCCGAGTGGGTCTTCGACCCGCGCCGCCGGCACGTGTCCCCGCTGGACGAGATCGCCGCGCGGCTGACCGCCGTGGACTGGGACGACGAGCCCGCCGCCGACCGGGTCACGCCGCTGCGCCGTCCCACGATGACGGTGGTGCCGGACGGGCGTGACGCCGCGCCGCCCGCGCGGGGACTGCCCGAACCGGTCCGGCCGCCGGCTCAGGAGCGTCCGCGCGTGCCCGAGCCGCGTCCCGAGCCCGCGCCCGAGCCGGTGCGGGCGCCCGCCGCGCCGTCCGCCGAGGACGACGCCGAGCGCGAGTACATCGTGGAGCGCGGCCGGATGGTCGACGCGCGCCCGGCGTTCGAGCCCGAGCCGGATTTCGACGACGAGATCACCGACGAGCCCGAGGTCGCCGACGAGGTCGCCGACGAGCCCGAGCCCGCCTTCGCGGACGAGCCCGAAGCCGAGATCGAGGCCGAAGCCGAGCTTGAAGCCGAGCCCGAGCCCGAGCCCGAGGCGGCGGACGAGCCGTCCGCGCCCGTCGCGGCCGAGCCCGAGGCCCCCGCACCCGCCGAGGAGCGTGCCGAGGAGTCGCGCGAGGACGTGCCGGAGGTCCCGGAGGAGGCCCCGGCCGCCGAGGCGCCCGCCGAACCCGAGCCGGAGCCCGAGCCGGAGCCCGTCGCCGAGGCGGAACCGGAGCCCGAACCCGAGCCGGTCGCGGAGGCCGAGCCCGAGCCCGAGCCGGTGCCCGAGCCCGCCCCCGCTCCGCAGGAGGAGCCGCCCCGGGTCGCCGCGCCGCAGCGTCCGCAGCATCCCCGGCCTGCGCAGAAGAAGAAGCCGACGACCCGTCCGTCGATGCCGGCGGCGTCCGACAAGCCGGTCGCCGCGACGGCGGCGTCCGACACCCCGGCGCAGCGCGCGGCGCGGGGGCGCCGCAAGCCGAAGGGCAAGCGCGCGTCCGTCCCGTCCTGGGACGAGATCATGTTCGGGGCGCGCCGCCCGGAGTAGCGTCCGGCGGCTCCAGGAACGGCAGCACCCAGTCCGGGGTGAGCGCGGCGGCGAACGCGACGGCGTCCCGCGCCGCCATGTCCAGCCCCGCGTAGCCGCCGTCGCCCGCGCCGACGGCGGCGTCCAGCGTGGCGAGCCCGGCGCGCCGCTGGAACAGCGACTGCCGCACGCGCCAGCCGACGACGGCCGTCCGGTCCACGACGACCTGGCGGCGCAGCAGCGACCCCGACCGCAGCGTGAACCGGGTCGCGTCGGCGGCGTGGCCGAGCTGCCGGTACCGGTCCAGCCCGAGCGGCACCGCGAGCACCGTGAGGACGGCGCACAGGACCGCGACGCCGCCCTGCCCGACGGAGGCCGCGACGACCCCGACGCCGAGCGGCGGCGCGGCGGCCCGCACGACGCGGCGGCCCCGCGCGGCGCGCGGATGCGCGGTGAGCGGCCCGGGGACGGGCCCGAGCACCCGTTCGGCGACCTCCGCCGCGTAGCCGCGCGGCGCGGCGGGCAGCAGCCGCCCCCGGTGCGCGGCGTCGCCGAGGCCGGTGACGAGCGCGCCGAGCCGCACGACGCGCGCGGCCCGCTCGAACGGGTTGTCGACCAGCTCGACGCCCCGGACGCGGCGCAGCTCCAGCGCCACGCTGCGGCGCGTGACGAACCCGCGCTCGGCGACCAGCGACCCGTCCCGCTCCCGGACGGTGAAGTCCCCGTTGAACAGCGTGAACACGATGACCGACATGACCGGCATGGCGACCAGCAGGACGGCCGCCGCCGCGACCACCGCCGCGCCGGGCAGCCCGGCGACGTCGTGTCCGAGCCGGGCGATCCGGTCGCGGGTGACGAGCCCGAGATCGTCCCCGACGTCGTAGAGGAAGCCGAGCAGGCTCCCCGCCAGCGCGAACGGCGTCAGCAGGTAGGCGCCGCTGAGCGGGGCGTACAGGTACCAGCGGCGCCGCATCCGGGCGAGGACGCGGACGCGCGGCGGCGCGTCCACGGCGGTCCGGGCCAGCAGGACGCGCCGCAGCCGGGCCGCCTCGCGCCGCGACACGGCGTTCAGCTCGCCCTCGCCGCCGTCCGCGCCCGCGTCCACGCGCACGACCGCGAGACCGAGCAGCCGGTGACCGAACGACGTGGTGACGTCCACGCCCCGGATCCGGTCGCGGGGGATGCTCTTGACCGTCCGGCGGATCAGCGACCGGCGCAACTCGATCCGGTCGTCGCGGACGGTGTAGGTGAACGTCGCCCACACCGTGACGTGGAAGGCCAGCCCGAACGCCATCCCGATCAGCGTGAAGTAGAACGCCGTGGACACGCCGCCGACGAGCAGCCCGGTCGCCCCGGCGGCCAGCAGCGCCATCAGCTCGCGGGTCGCGCCGACGACGAACGTCAGCGGGTGCAGGCGCTGGCGCCCGGCCGGGGCGACGGCCCCGCGCTCCCCCGGCGGGCGCGTCGCCGGACCGGTCACGTCGCGTCGTCGCGCAGGTCGTGGGCGCGGTGGGCGAGGTCGGCGGCGAGCCGGACCGCGACGTCCACCGGCAGCCCCGTCAGCTCCGACGACCCGGTGTGCGACGCGGTGTTGATCTCGACGGTGGCCAGCCCGAGCAGCCGCTCCAGCCAGCCCTGCCCGGCCGTCGCGGTCTGGATCCGCCCGACCGGGACGAGCAGCCACTCCCGGTCGAACCAGCCGGTGCGGGTGTAGACGACGTCGGCGCTGACCTCCCAGCGGTGGACGCGGTACCGCCAGACGGGCGCGATCGCGGCGGTGAGCGTCCCGGCGACGCCGATCACGACCGGGAGCAGGGCCGCGTGCCGGGCGAGGAGGCCGGGGGTGCCCGTCCAGTCCGCCGACCCGGCCCAGGCGGCGACGCCGAGCGCGAGCCCGAACGCCAGGCCGAAGACCAGGACGTACTCGATCGTCCAGTGCGCGATGGCGCGGCGGGAGACGTGGTGGGCGGGCGGGCGCAGGCGCGGCGCCGGGGGGACGTCCCCGCCGTCGTCCCGAGGGGCGCCCCGAACCGCCGTCACGGGACGAGTCTACGGGGGCGCGCCCGCCGGGCCGCGTGTGCGCGCCCTGTCAGCGCCGTGTGCGGGAACTGTCAGTGGCGTGGAGCACACTTGGGGCATCGGGCGGCGAACCGCCACGCATCACAGAAGGAGGGGACATGTCCCACGCGATCCGGGCCGACGGCCTGGAGAAACGCTTCGGCGAGACCGTCGCGCTCGCCGACGTCTCGCTGAGCGCCGAGGCCGGCACCGTCCTCGGGGTCCTCGGCCCGAACGGCGCCGGCAAGACGACCACGACGCGCATCCTCGCGACGCTGACCGCCCCGACGGCGGGCCACGCCGAGGTCGGCGGCTTCGACGTCACCACGCACGCCCACCAGGTGCGGCGGCTCATCGGGCTCACCGGCCAGTACGCCGGGGTGGACGAGATGCTGACCGGCGCGGAGAACCTGCTGCTCATCGGGCGGCTGCTCGGGATGTCCCGCAAGGACGCCAAGGCCCGCGCGGCCGAGCTGCTGGAGCGGTTCCGGCTGTCCGACGCCGCCGAGCGCGCCGCCAAGACGTTCTCCGGCGGCATGCGGCGCCGCCTCGACCTGGCCGCCAGCCTCGTCG
Organism: Actinomadura rubteroloni; assembly: GCF_002911665.1. Taxonomy (NCBI): domain Bacteria; kingdom Bacillati; phylum Actinomycetota; class Actinomycetes; order Streptosporangiales; family Thermomonosporaceae; genus Actinomadura; species Actinomadura rubteroloni. Next base: position 232,031 of record NZ_MTBP01000004.1, on the reverse strand, counting down.
GACGGCCGCAGATCCTCTTCCTGGACGAGCCCACCACCGGTCTCGACCCGCGCAGCCGGGGCGACCTGTGGGAGATCGTCCGAGGGCTGACCGGCGACGGCGTGACCGTCCTGCTCACCACGCAGTACCTGGAGGAGGCCGACCAGCTCGCCGACGACATCGTCGTCATCGACCGGGGGCGCGTGATCGCCAGCGGCACGCCGGACGCGCTGAAGTCCCAGGTCGGCGGGCAGGTCCTGGAGGTCTCGCCGGTGGACGCGGCCGACCGGGAGGCCGCCGCCAAGATCGTCGGCGAGCTGGCGGAGGCCGAGCCGGAGATCCGCGACGCGCTGGTCTCGGTGCCCGTCGCGGACACGGGCGTCATGCCCGCCGTCGTCCGCCGCCTCGACGACGCGGGCATCGCCGTGGCCGAGCTGTCCCTGCGCCGGTCCAGCCTGGACGAGGTGTTCTTCGCCCTGACCGGCCACCACACCGACGACGCGGCCGGGGACCCCGCCGCGCGAGAGGAGGTCTCGGCATGACGACCGCGACCGCCGCCCGGCCGGGGCTCGCCACGCGCGTGACGCCCGTCGAGGCGTTCCGCCAGACGTTGACGCTGACCTGGCGCAACCTGGTGCAGATCAAGCACAACCCGATGGAACTGGTCGACCTGAGCATCCAGCCGATCATGTTCGTGCTGCTGTTCGCCTACGTGTTCGGCCCCGCGATGGCCGGGAGCGTGTCGGCGTACATGCCGATCCTCATCCCGGGGATCATCGTGCAGAACGCGCTGTTCGCGTCCATGACGACGGGCACCGGCCTGAACGCCGACGTCGGCAAGGGCGTGTTCGACCGGTTCCGCAGCCTGCCGATCGCGCGGAGCGCGCCGCTCGCCGGACGGATCCTCGCCGACACGGTGAAGCAGGTCTGGTCGATGGCCATCCTGCTCGGCGTGGGCCTGCTCATCGGGTTCCGGATCGAGACGTCGTGGCTGAACCTCGTCCCGGCGTTCCTGCTGCTCCTGGCGTTCGCGCTGCTGTTCTCGTGGGCGTCGGTGTTCATCGGGCTCGCCGTGGACGCGCCGGAGAAGGTCCAGATCTTCGGGTTCACGGTCATCTTCCCGATCACGTTCCTGTCGAACGCGTTCATCCCCGTCTCCGACCGCTACCCCGGCTGGATCCGGACGATCATGGAGAACAACCCGGTGTCCAAGCTCGGCGACGCGCTGCGGGGCCTGCTCGTCGGGCACCCGGTCGGGAACCCGGCGGGCGACCAGCCGGTCGGCGGCCCGGCCCTGACCGCGCTGCTGTGGGGCGTGGCGATCGCGGCCGTGTTCATCCCGCTGTCGCTGCGGATCTTCCGCCGCAACGTGTGAGCCGTCAGCCGGCCGCGCCCGCCCGCGCCGGGCCGGACGCGGCGGCGACCTCGGCGAACGTCACGGCGCGGCCCCGGTCGCGGGCGGCGGTGAACGCGGGCCCGCCGAGGGCGGCGCGGACGGCGCTCTCCACGGCCGTGACGTCGGCCAGCGCCAGATCGGGCCCGCCGCGCAGCGCCTCGGCCGTGCCGAGCAGTTCGGCGGCCCGGACGGCGTCGCCGTCGTGCAGGGCCAGCGCGGCGGCCCCGCCGAGGGCGTAGGCGAGGACGGGGTAGTCCGTCGCCGCGACGGCCGCGCGCAGGGCCCGGTCGCACCGGTCGCGGGCGGCGGCGCCGTCCCCGTCGGCCAGGTCCAGCAGCGCGCCGGACGTCAGCACGGTCGCGTGGAACTGCGGCGGCCCGGTGAGCCGGGCGGCGGCGGCCTCGGCGGCGGCGAACCGGGCGCGGGCCTCGTCCCGGCGGCCGAGCCGCAGCGCGAGCACGCCGAGCCAGTAGGTCATGAGCGCGGTGGCCTCCGGGGCGCCCGCGCGCTCGGCCCGGCGCCGCCCGTCGATGAGGACGGCCGTCGCGCGGTCCCGCTCGCCCGCCAGGAACAGGGAGTTCGCGAGCTTGGTCCGGGAGAACGGGTTCACCGCCTCGCCCTCCCCGAGGCCCTCCTGGAGCCGCAGCGCCTCGGTCAGCAGCCGCGCCGCCGCCCGGTGCGCGCCGTCGCGGGCGAGCAGTTCGGCGCGCGCGTCGAGGGTGAACGCCAGGCCCCAGCGGTCGCCCGCCGTCCGGAACGCCTCCTCGGCGCACGCGTAGTGCTCGGCGAGCCGGGCCGTCCGGCCGAAGTTCCCCGCGACCTGCCCGCACGCGAACGCCGCCACCCCGCGCACCCACGGGTCGGGGTCGGCGCGGAGGGCGCGCAGCGCCGGGATGTCCTCGCCGTCGGGGATCATCGCCTCGCTCCACCCGCTGCCGAACAGCTCGTACATCACGGTCACCAGCCGCAGCACCGGGTGGGCCGGCGTCTCCCCGGACGCGGCCACGATCGCGTGGGCCTCGCGCAGCCAGGCCAGGGCGTCGGCCGAGTGCTCGCCGTCCATCAGCGGCATCGCCGAGACCGCGAGCGCGAGCGCGGTCGTCGCGTCGCGCGGGACGTCCGGCAGCGCCAGCGCCTGCGCCATGTGCTCGCGGGTCTCGGCGGCCCGGCCGCGCAGGTACCAGTACCAGCCGAGCGCCGCGCAGAACCGGACGGCGCTCCGGGCGTCCCCGGCCGCGACCGTCCCGCGCAGCGCCGCGTTCAGGTCGTCGTGCTCGGCCGTGAGCCGGGCCAGCCAGACGAGCTGGTCCGCGCGGTGCAGGTGCGGCGCGGCCGTCTCGGCGAGGTCCAGGAAGTAGGCCGCGTGCGCCCGCCGCACCGCCGCCTCCTCGCCGGACTCGGCCAGCCGGTCCAGCCCGTAGGCGCGGATCGTCTCCAGCATCCCGTAGCGGGGCGTGCCGCCGGACGCGTCCACGGTGACGAGCGACTTGCCGACCAGCGCGATCAGCACGTCCAGCACGTCCGCGCCGTCCAGCCCGGCTCCCGCCCCGACGGTCTCGGCGGCGTCCAGCGTCGCGCCGCCGTGGAACACCGCCAGCCGCCGCCACAGCGCCCGCTCGGGCGCGGTGAGCAGGTCGAAGCTCCAGTCCACGACGGCGCGCAGCGTCCGGTGCCGGGGCAGCGCCGTCCGGCTGCCCGCGCGCAGCAGCCGGAACCGGTCGTCGAGCCGGTCGGCGACCTGCGCCGGGGTCAGCGCGCGCAGCCGCGCGGCGGCCAGCTCGATCGCCAGCGGCACGCCGTCCAGCGCCCGGCAGATCCGCAGGACGCCCGCGGCGTTCTCGTCGGTGACCGCGAACCCCGGCGCCGCCGCTGCCGCCCGCTCGGCCAGCAGCCGGACGGCCGGGTACCCGAGCGCCGCCGCCGCGTCCACCGGCCCCGGCGGCGCCGCCAGCGGACCGACCGGCCACAGCGCCTCGCCGGTGATGCCGAGCGGCTCCCGGCTGGTGGTGAGGATCCGGACGTCCGGGCAGCCCGCCAGCACCCGGTCGGCGAGCCGCGCCGCCGCGTCCAGCAGGTGCTCGCAGTTGTCCAGGACGAGCAGCAGCCGCCGTCCGCGCAGCGCCCGGACGAGCCGGTCCAGCGGGTCCCGTGCCTCCCGCGCGGGCAGCCCGCCGCGCACGCCGGGCCCGAGGCCCGCGCCGGGCAGCCGCAGCGCCGCGAGCACGGCCGGGACGACTTCGCCCGGGTCCTCCACCGGCGCCAGCTCGACGTTCCAGACGCCGTCGGGGAACCCGGCCGCCCGCGCGCCCGCCTCCAGCGCCAGCCGCGTCTTGCCCGCGCCGCCCGGCCCGGTGAGCGTGACGAGCCGTCCGGCGGCCAGCAGCCCGGCGACGCGCTCCAGGTCGCGGTCGCGGCCGACGAAGCTGGTCAGCGGGGCGCGCAGGTTGCCCGGCGGCGGCTCGGCCGGGGCCGCGGCCGGCGGCGCCAACAGGACCGGGTCCCGCCGCAGCATCGCGACGTGCAAGTCCGCCAGCTCCGGCGACGGGTCGACGCCCAGCTCGTCGGCCAGCTCCCGGCGCAGCGCCGCGTACTCGGCGAGCGCGTCGGCCTGGCGTCCCGCCGCGTACAGGGCGCGGATCAGCCGGGCCCGCAGCGGCTCGCGGAGCGGGTCGGCGGCGGCCAGCGCCGCCAGCTCGGGGATCAGCCCGGCGTGGCCGCCGAGCGCGAGGTCGGCGTCCAGCCGCTCCTCCAGCGCCGCCCGGCGCAGCGCCTCCAGCCGCGCGGCGCGCGCGTCGGCGGCCGGACGGCCCCGCGCGTCGGCCAGCGCGGGCCCGCGCCACAGGTCCAGCGCCGCGCGCAGCCCGGCGGCGCGCTCGGCGGCGGTCCCGGCGCGGCGGGCGGCGGCGACGCGGGTCTCGAAGTCGTGGGCGTCCACCGCCTCGGGCGGCACCGCCAGCCGGTACCCGGCGGGCCCGGACGGCACCAGGTCGCGCCCGATCGCCGCCCGCAGCCGCGACACGAGCGACTGGACGGCGTTCGGCGCGGCGGCGGGCGGGTCCTCGCCCCACAGCGCGTCGACCAGCGCGTCCACCGCGACGGGCCGGCCGGCGTCCAGCGCGAGCACCGCCAGCAGCGCCCGCAGGCGCGCCCCGCCCACCGCGACGGCGCGGCCGTCCGCCGTGACCTCAAGCGGGCCGAGAATCGCGATCCGCACCAGGTGATTGTGCCCCATCCAGGGCACCGGGCCGAGACGTGCGGACGCCCCGGCGGTCACGGGGACCGCCGGGGCGTCCGGCCGGGAGGACGGGCGGGTCAGGCCGCGTTCTCCTTCGGCTTGGCGTCCGCCGTCGCGGCCAGCTCGAACTCGGCGCGCGGCTGCTCGATGCTGCCGAGCGAGACGGTCTCGCGCTTGAAGAACAGCGCGAGCGTCCAGTCGGCCAGGACGCGGACCTTGCGGTTGAAGGTCGGGACCCGCGACACGTGGTACGTGCGGTGCATGACCCAGGCCGGGAAGCCCTTGACCTTGATCCCGTAGGTGTTCGCGACGCCCTTGTGCAGGCCGAGGCCCGCGACCGAGCCCACGCTGTTGTGGACGTACGGCTTCAGCGACTTGCCGCGCAGCGCCCGGACGAGGTTGTCCGCGAGCACCTTCGACTGCCGCACCGCGTGCTGGGCGTTCGGGGCGCAGAACATGCCGTCCTGGGTCAGGTCCGGCACGGCCGCGTTGTCGCCGGCGGTGAACGCGCGGACGACGCCCTCGACCGTCAGGTACTCGGTCGCCTTCACCTGGCCGCGCTCGTTGAGCGGAAGGTCGGAGTTGCGGACGACCGGCGCCGCCTTCACCCCGGCCGTCCAGACGAGCGTGCCCGCCGGGAAGCTGCTGCCGTCCGAGCACTCGATGACGCCGCCGACGGCCGACTGGAGGAACGTCTTGAGCTTGACGTCGATGCCACGGCCGCGGAGCTGCTCGGCCGTCCAGCGGCCCATGTCCGGGCCGACCTCGGGCAGGATGCGGTCGGCGGCCTCGACGAGGACGAACCGCAGGTCCTGCGGGGTGACCTTGCGCATGTACTGGACCGCGCCGCGGGCCATGTCCTCCAGCTCGGCGAGCGCCTCGACGCCCGCGAAGCCGCCGCCGACGAACACGAAGGTCAGCGCCTTGCGGCGGATCTCCTCGTCGTCGGTCGACTCGGCGATCTCGAGCTGCGCCAGCACGTGGTTGCGCAGGTGGATCGCCTCGCCGATGGTCTTGAAGCCGATGCCGTTCTCGGCCAGGCCGGGGATCGGGAGGGTGCGGGAGACCGAGCCGGCCGCCATCACGAGGTAGTCGTAGGAGATGCGCTCCGGCGGCCCGGCGAGGGGCTGGACGATCGCCCATCGCTCGGCGTGGTTCAGCTCGGTCACGCGGGCGTTGCGGACGACGCAGCGGGGCAGCACCCGGCGCAGCGGCGCGACGACGTGGCGCGGGGACACGTTCCCCGCGGCGGCCTCGGGAAGGAACGGCTGGTACGTCATGTACGAGTTCGGGTCCACGACGGTGATGCTGACGTCGCCCCGCTTCAGCTCGCGGCGCAGCTTCTTCTGCAGTCGCAGAGCGGTGTACATGCCCACATAGCCGCCACCCACGATGAGGATGTGGGGAGCGCCAGAGGTTCCCTCGGCGGTCCTGGCCATTGCGGCCCTCCAATGTTCACGGTCGGCTTGTGAAGACATTCACAAGCTAGCCGATGGCACGGGCCAAACGCCAACCGGTATCCGTGAAAGAACGCATCTTCTTTCCGTCCGGGCAAATTGGACCGCGCCCAGGGCGTGAACTTCGCCACTCCTTCTCCCGGAAACGGCCATCTGGCAGCAAACGACGCATGACTAACGTCACACCACGAATCTGCCGGGGCTCGCGGTGCCGCGAGGCGAAGTCCCGTCCCACCCCGCCGCACACTCTATGGTTGGGGCGGACGAGGAAGGGGGCGCCCGCGCGGGCGTGCGACGCGGGACGAAGCATCATGAGCATTGACCGACGCCCGGCCCTGGCCGCGGCGGGCGCGCTCGCGCTCACCGCGCTGCTGAGCGGCTGCGGAACGGTCGGCCTGCCGGAGAACGCCAGCGCCGAGCTTTCCGACGGTTTCACCGTGACCAGCCCCGCGTTCCATGATGGCGGCGACTTGCCCACGCGATTCGCCTGCGCCACGTACTCTGGCTCCGACGCCCTGGGCCGGACCCCGCCGCTGCGGTGGTCCGGGGCGCCGACGGGCACGCGGTCGTTCGCCATCGTCATGGACGACCCGGACGCCAGCGACGGGGCCTACGTGCACTGGGTGTACGCGGGCATCGACGGCAACAGGCAGGAACTCGTCGAGGGCACCCATTTGGACAAGACGGTGGAGGGGCTCAACACCGGCAAGAAGGTGGGCTACAAGCCGCCGTGCCCGCCCAAGGGGGAACGGCACCGCTACCGGTTCACCATCTACGCCCTGAACTCCCCCGCGCCGTTCGCGAACGGGGCACCGCTCAAGGACTCGCTCGCCGCGATAGCCGAGCACGTCATCGCCCGGGGCAGGATCACCGGGAACCTCGGCGGCAGGTAGGCGCGTTCAGTCATGAGGCCGTCCCGCCCGCGATGCCGCCGGAGTCCCGATCCGGGACCCCGGCCGACAGACAGGCGCCGTCCGGCCGGACTGGCCGTACGGCACACCGCCATGTGAGGGTAGATGTGCACGAAGGGTGTGACAACGGTCATAGCGGTCGGCCAGAATCAATCTAGGTCCGCGGGAAACCGGCTGCTTGCGACAATGGGCACGGCCCCGTGGTCCGTGCCTGGGACTCTCGCCGGGCCAAGGCATTGGGTGGTGGCATGACTTCTTACATCGTGGTCTTCGGCCTGATCGTGGTCGTCGTCCTCGTGGTGATCCTCGTCGCCCTGGGGCTGCGCGCCAGCAGAGCCGGGCAGGACGACGACGACTGGATGGACGAGGAGCCGCAGCAGCCCCGGGGCCGCCGCGCCGCTCCCCCCGTCCCGGAGCAGCAGGCCGACGACGGTTACGGGCACGACGCCGACGGCTACGGCGCCGCCCCGCAGCCCGGCGCCCCCGCCGAGGCCCCCGAGTTCGACCGCCGCGTCGCCGGGGGCGGCGGCCCGCTCGCCGCCCCGCCCTCCGCCGCGCCGGCCGCCCCGCCCCGGGGCGGGTCCAGCGACGAGCTGGAGGACGACGACTACTGGGCGACGATCACCTTCGACAAGCCCAAGTTCCCCTGGCAGCACGACGAGAGCGGCGACCGGCCCGAGCCGGACCCGGCGGCCGACCCGCTGAACGTCCAGGCGGCGCAGGCGGGACCGCAGCCCGGGCCCCAGACCGGCCCGCAGCCGGTCGAGCCGCCCGGCCTCACCCAGCCGGTCCCGGCGGACATGTTCCCCAATGGCGTGCCCGGCTCCACCGGCCCGCAGCAGACGCCCGGGTCGTTCGCGCCCGCCGCGTTCGGCGCCGACCCCTCCGCGACGGCCAGCGACCCGCTCCCGGTCGAGCAGCCGTCCTACGAGCCGCCGTCCTACGACCAGCCGGTGTACGAGCAGCAGCAGCCCTCGTACGACCAGCCGTCGTACGAGCAGCCCTCCTACGGGCGCACCGAGCAGCAGGGCTACCCGGACAAGCCGGGCTACGGCGAGTCCTACCCGGACTCCCAGCCGACGTACGGCACGCCGGAGCCCGCTCCGTCCTACGACTCCTCGCCGTACGGCGGCGACCCGCTCGGCGGGGGCCTGTCGGTGCCGCCCGCGGCGACGCCGTCCCCCGCGTCGTCGTTCGACCGGCCGTCCGACCCGCTCGGGCTGCCGCTCGGCCGCGCCGAGGAGCCCGCCGCGCCCGCCGCGAGCTGGGACTCCGGGCCGCTCGCCCCGCCGCCCGCCCCGCCCGTCACGCCGCCCGTCGCCCCGCCGGTCACCCCGGCCGCGCCGCAGCCGGCCGCCGCGGACGCCGACGGCGGCAGCAAGCTCCCGACCGTGGACGAACTGCTCCAGCGCATCCAGTCCGACCGGCAGCGGTCCGCGAGCACGCCGTCGGCGTCGGGCGAGACGCAGAGCACCTCCTACGGGAGCGGGCTCCCCGACCCGCTCGGCGCCGACCCGCTGAGCACCGGGCCGTCCTACGGCGGGTCCTCGTGGTCGCCGCCGGCGCCGGCCGCGCCGTCCTACGACCCGGACGCGTCCGGGTCGTCCAGCGGCGGGTACTCCACCGGCGGGACGGGCGGATTCGGGACGCCCGGCGACGGCTACCCGAGTTCCCCGTACGGCGACCCGCTGAGCACCGGCCCGACGTACGGCGGGTCGTCCTCCTACGGGACGACGGGCGAGCAGCCGTCCGAGCCGAGCCGCTACGGCGACTTCAGCGGCAGCAGCTACAGCGGCTCGGGCGACCCCCTCGGCACGGGCGGCACCCCCGCGCCGTCCTACGACCCGAACGCCACGCAGGCGTACGGCGGCGGGTACTTCGGGCCGTCCTCGAGCGGCCAGGACCAGCAGGGCGGCAACCAGGCCGCGCCCGGCGCCCCGGCGCCCGAGAACGGCGGCCGGTACGGGTCGTCCTATCCCGGCCAGGAGCCGCGTTCCCCGCAGGACGACTGGGAGAACCACCGCGACTACCGGCGCTGACGGGCGTCCGCGCCGGACCGGCGCACCATGAGGGAAGGGTCACCGCACCGCGCGGTGACCCTTTTCATTTGGTATGAAAGAGATGTGACAGGTGATTTGTCTGCATCGCGTCCTTCGTCCCAGCGCTGGTGGGCCCCCTGGTCCAACCGGAAGCGCCGGACCCCGGCCGACCTCGACGCCCCCGGGGTCTCGCCGAGCGACGTGCTGCTCGACGGCGTCCGCGACTACCACGGCACGATGGCGCCGCTCGTCCGGCCGATCATGGCCGAGCTGGCGTTCGCGCAGAAGCCCCAGCACCTCTTCATCACCTGCGTGGACTCGCGCGTGGTGCCCAACATCATCACCGCGAGCGGTCCCGGCGACCTGTTCATCAACCGCAACGTCGGGAACCTGGTGCCGCGCTCCGGCTCCCGGACGCCGGACGACTCGGTGGCCGCGACCGTCGAGTACGCGGTGAACGTCCTCGGCATCCGCACCATCACCGTCTGCGGCCACTCCAACTGCGGCGCGATGGCCGCCCTGCTCGCGGGCGGCACCGAGGTCGAGCACCTGCGCTCGCTGACGCACTGGCTGCGCCACGGGCACCGCAGCCTCGCCCGTTTCCTGGACGAGGGCCCCGACGAACGCGCGCCGCTGGCCCGCCTCTGTCAGATCAACGTGGAACAGCAGCTCGACAACCTGCTCACCTACCCGTGGCTGCGGACGATGGTGGACGCCGGGGACGTCGAGTTGGTCGGCCTCTACCTGGACCTGGAGTCCGCCGAGGTCAGCGCCCTGAACCGCGAGACGCGCGAGTTCGCCCCGGTGGCGGGCACGCCGCCCCAGGAACCCGTCCCGGCCCCCTGACACGCCGTCCGGGCCGTCCCGCTCCGGTGCGGGACGGCCCGTCCGCGTCAGCGGCGCACGAGCCGCTCGTCGTCGCGCGCGGCGCCGCCGCCGCGCACGTACATTCCGGTGAGCCGCCGCGCACGGCGCGCGTGCGCCGAGGACGCCGGCTGGAACAGGGAGTCGTTGCGGCTGGCCCGGGCGAAGTCCACGAGCCAGCCGATGAGCAGGAGGGGCACCAGCGCGCCCGCCAGCAGAAGGACGATCATCTGCACTCCTCTCCGCGGGGCTCGTCGCGCCCCGCCGGCCGCCGCCGCCCAACGCCGCCGACCGGCCGTGTTCCTCACGGTAGGCCGGTCGACCGCACGACTTTGTGTCCGGCGACCCGAACTTTCCGGTAATTCGCCACACCCCACCCACAAACGAAAAACCCGCCACACGGCTCGGCCGCAAGCGCCGTCGCGCCGACGGCATCGGCGCGCGACTCGTCCTCGATGCACGACACACCCCGAACGACCGCAGGCCGACAGGGCCGACACGGAGGCAAAACATCCACATCAACCGGATGTGGACGAAAGATCCGAAAGGGCCATCCAGCCGCAGCACACTTTCTGAAGGACCACCGAATTACCCGGCCCTTCATCCGCCAGCAACGGCCCCCGCCGCCCCCTGGCGTTCGCATCGAAGAACAATGACCAAACCTTGACCGGAAGGGTCTTGCACCAGACAAGCAATCTTTACATCTGTGACATATATCACCGAACACCATCAACTTGTGGCCACTATATTGACCAGCAATGGGTGGCATAGACGCGTTTCCAGCGCGTTAACGTACTTCAATTTTAAGTTACATAATGCGTCATGCCGAAAGTAGTGGAACGGGGGAAGGGTGTAATGCTGGAAGGACGCACTGTAAAACGGCCAGGCTGATACCAACGATCCTCGTGGTCGGCAATTCGAGCACCGGCGGCCGGACGGACCCGCGCCTCATCCGCTTTGACGAGCGCCGCGCTGGAACGTTACCGAGGGATCGCCCGCAGCGAACCGGCCGGACCCGAGCAGCCCGTCCGCCCACCGGGGATCGCCACGGCGACCGGCGCCGGGCCGCCACCGGCATGTGATCGCCCTTCAGTGCGATGCCGCGGACCGGCACACCTGCGCGGACACCGCCGGGTTCCGACCCGAGACCGTCACCCGGCCCCGAAAGGAGACACGGCACGACCGGCTCGAACTCGCTTATCAATATTTAATGAGCACATTTTATTATTGAACGAGCGACGACCACATGTTCGTAATCCCGCGACGCACGCGCCGCCACCGCCATCGATCGACCGCCGTTTCATCGGATTCGGGCATCGATCACACGGGGCAAGCACGAAGTTGGAGGTTGTGAACGATGCTGATCGAACGGGACACGGAGAGCGAGGAACTCGCCGACGCCCTCTCCGCGGCCGCGGACGGCACCGGCGGAATGGTCCTCGTGACAGGTCCCGTCGGAAGCGGGAAGACCGAGTTCCTGTCCGCGTTCGCCGGACACGCCGTACGTGCGGGAGCCGTGGCCGTGCGCGCCACGGGCTCGGCGGCGGAGCGGAACGTCCCGCTCGCGGTCATTCACCAGCTCACCTCTGATATACCGTCCGACAAGGCGGCGGCGATCGGTCTCCGGCGGCTGCTCAGTACGGCCCGGGACGGCGTCCATGACCTCACCTTCTCCCGGACGGGCGCGATCACACCACCGGCGGCGAACCTCTTCATCGACGTGTGGGAGCACATCCTGCGTCTGGCCGACCAGACGCCGTTGGTCATTCAGGTCGACGATGTCCAGCACATCGACGACGCCTCTCTGCACTGCCTGCTGTTTTGTGCCCGCCGGCTCTCGTCGGCCCGGGTCCTGCTCGTCCTTGCCGACAGCGGCCAGTCCCGGCAGCTCTCCACGATGTTGCAGGCGGAGGCCGCGCACCTTCCGAACTACCGAAGCCTGCGGCTCGCCCCGCTGACGCCGCGCGGGACGGCACGCGTACTGTCGCGACATCTCGGCGTGCCCGCGCCCCCCAGGCTGGTCGCAGCCTGCCACGCGCTCACCGGCGGAAACGTTTCCCTCGTCCGCGCGATCGCGGCGGATTGTGCGAACGCGCGCGGACGCCCGGCGGACGAACCGGTGATCGGTGCCGCCTTCCGCTCCACCGTGCACGCGAACGTCCGTCGCTGCGGGGATGCCACCGTCCAGGTGGCGGCCCTGCTCGCGGTGCTCGGTGGTCTGGCGACACGACGGCTGCTGACCAAGGCTCTCGCTGCGGACCCGATGGCGATCGCGCAGGACCTCGACACGCTCGAGGCGATGGGCCTGACCGAGGGCGAGCGCATACGGCGGCCCGCCGTAGGCGCGGCGGTGCTGGAGAGTTTCTCCGCCGAGACGCGGGCGGGCCTGCACCGGCAGGCTGCCGTGCTGTTACACGACGTCGGCGGCCCCGCGACGGTCATCGCGGACCACCTGCTCGCCGCCGGCTCCATCGACGCATCGTGGGCGGGCGGCATCCTGGAAGAGGCCGCCGATGCCGCTCTGGACGCGGGTGATCACCATCGGGCGATCGAGTTCCTCCGCCTGGCCGCACAGCGTCACGGCGCCGGGGGGCGTCAGTACGAGATCATCGCCAAGGTCATGCTGATCGAGCGGCAGCATGATCCGCGCTCCGCGATCAGGCACCTGCCGACACTGGTCGATGCCCACCGGCTGGGACGCCTGGGCGACCGGACCGCACTGGAACTGGTCGACGCGCTCACGTGGGACGGGCAGTACGCATCGGCGTCGAAGATCCTCCGGCAGATGACGGCGCCGGGGACGCGGCACGATCCCGAAACCGTCTCCTGGCTCCATGTCACCCGGTACCGTGCGCGGCACACGTTTCCGGTACTGCGGCAGAGTCTTCGAGAGGTACAGGAAACGGACGTCCGACACGTCTCGACCGCGGAGCGCGCCGCCGCGGCGCTCACGCGGGTGCTGGCCCGGGACAACGAGGCCGAGGCCGCCGACCAGGCCGAGTTGATCCTCACGATGCCGCCCGTGGCCGACTACACGACGAGTGCGATCAAGATGGCCGTGGTCGCGCTCGTCTACGCCGGCCGGATCAAGAAGGCGCGGCAGTGGTGCGACCGGTACCTGCGCGAGTGGGCGGCGAGCGCACCGGCCGCCTGGCGGGGAGCGCTCTCGGCTATCCGCGCGGACATCGCGCTGCGGGAAGGCGATCTCGGCGCCGCGTCCAAGCACGCCAGGAAAGCACTCGACCTGGTGGACTTCGACACCTGGGGGGTGGGCCTGCCCGATCCGCTGGGCAAGCTCATTCTCGCCGCGACCTGGTCGGGAGACCTCCAGACCGCGACCCATCTGATCAGCCGTCCAGTGCGCCAGGAGGCATTCCAGACGCGTTTCGGCCTTGTCTACGTCCACGCGCAGGTGCATTACAACCTGGCCCTGAGGCAGCCGGAGGTCGCCTTGCGGAAAGCCCTGGCCTGCGGTCGGCTGATGCAGGACTGGGACCTCGACCATTCGTCGCTCGTTCCCTGGCGCACCGACGCCGCCGAGGCATATCTCCAGTTGGGCGAGCTGGATCGCGCCAAAGAACTGGCCCAGGAGCAGTTGCGCCGGGCCGGCGCGACCGATGCCCGGTCCCGTGCCATCGCGCTCCGCGTCGTCGCCTCGACCATCGAACCGTCCAGCAGGCTTCCCCTCCTGACGCGCGCGGCCGACCTGCTGCGCGCCTGTGGCGACCGGCTCGAACTGGCCCGTGTCCTGGCCGACCGGGGGATCGCCCGCTGGGCGCTGCACGAGGCCGATCGCGGCACGGCCGATCTGGCCGACGCCCGTCGCCTGGCCCTGGAGTGCGGCGCGATGCCGCTCGTCTCGGCGCTGGATCCCCTGGTCGAGAAGGAGAACGCGGTCGAGGAGACCCCGGTCGTGTCGCCCGGCGTCTCGCTTCTCGCCCCCCGGCGGGACGCCAGGGCATCGAGGAAGAACCTGGAGTCGCTCACGAAAGCCGAACTGCGGGTCGTGGAACTGGCCGCGGCCCGGCATTCCAACCGTGAGATCTCCAGAAAACTGAGAATCACGGTCAGTACCGTCGAGCAGCACCTCACGAACGCTTTCCGCAAGCTGGGGGTTCGTCGCAGGACCGACCTGTGGACGTTCTTCCATGTCGATGCGCTGCGCAAGCCCCCGGGAGATCACGGCTCCGCTTCCGGTAACGCGGTCTGAGCGACCCTCCGGTCCACCCGGGCGCGAGCATCGACACCGTGCAGCGTTGCCCACGGGACTTCCGGCGGAAGGCGTGGCTTTCTCTCGGTGTATCACTCGCCGACGCGGGCCAGCTCGCCCACAGTGATGCCGTCGCCACGATCGGCCGCCATTTCCTACGCGACCCCTTAGGGGTCGGACAAAAATTTATAGGGGTCGGCTCCGTCAAATCATTGGGGGTCGCATGCCACTCGACAATTAATATCTCACAGGGCTGTACGCCGGGATGTCACGCGACTTACGCTGAGATCACCGCCGTCCCCGCCTTGGAGGTCGAACGTGGAAGAACACCGGAGGATCACCGTTCTCGGGCCGCTCACCCTGTCCACTCTCAACAGGGTCAACGCCGCTCCGAGCGCTCCCAAGGAACGCAAGATACTCGTCCTCCTGCTCCTCAATCACGAGCAGACGGTACCGGTGTCGGTACTGATCGACGAGCTGTGGGGAGAAGCTCCCCCCAAGTCCGCTCGAACCGCGCTCCAGACCCATGTCATGAACGTCCGGCGCGGCCTCACCGAGAAGTTCGGCCTGTCCAGCGAAACAGTGCGAAGGCAGGTGCTCACAACGAGCAACGATGGATATTCGATAAACTTCGGCTCGGTTTTCTTCGACCTCAGGGAGTATCTCCGCCTCATTCGAGAAGGACAAAACTCCGTCGCCGCCGGGAACCACCACCGATCGGTGGAACTCTTCCAGACGGCCGAAGCTCTGTGGCAGGGGCCCGTCCTCTCCGACGTCGAACACGGGATGCCGCTGCGCGCCGAGGTCACCCGTCTTGAGCAGCTGCGGCTGGCGAGCCAGGAAACGTGCATCGAGAGCGAGCTGCGCCTCGGGCGCCACCGGGAACTGATAGCGGAGTTGTCGCGGCTCACGCTGCAGAACCCCTATCACGAACGGTTGCACGAGTACCTGATGCTCGCCCTCCATCGGGCGGGCAGGCGCGTGCAGGCGCTGGAGGTGTTCCACCGGCTGCGCAAGGCGATGATGGACGAGGTCGGCCTCGTGCCCTCCGGACGGGTCCAGAGGCTCCAGGAGGAGATCCTGCACGCCCGCGACGGCGGCGAACTCTCCCTGGCGAATGGATGACGGCGATGGAGCCCCTGTCGCTGGACGGCGCCCATCTGATCAGTCCCGTGCCGCACCCCGACGAGAGAGGCGAGCTTTACCAGATCTTCGACTCCGGCGAGCTCCGGGCCGCCGTCGGGCACGCGATGCGGGTCAGCCAGGCCAACTGCCTGGTGTCCCGGCGCGGCGCGATCCGCGGGATCCATTTCGCCGAAGTCCCACCCGGTCAGGCCAAATACGTCATGTGCCCGTCCGGTTCGGTCCTCGACGTCATCGTCGACCTGCGCGTCGGATCGCCGACGTTCGGCCATTGGGAGAGCGTGGTCCTTGACGACGCGCGTCCGCGCTGCGTCTACGTGGCCGAGGGTCTCGGCCACGCCCTGATGGCCCTGTCGGAACGGGCCGCCGTCGTTTACCTGTGCTCCCGTCCGTACACGCCGGAACGGGAGCACGCCGTCAACCCGATGGACGACTCGATAGGAATCGACTGGCCCGCCGATATTCAACCGATCCTTTCGGAACGGGACCGCGGGGCGCCGACCCTGGCCGAGGCCGAGCGGGCGGGCGTGCTGCCGACGTACGCGGCCTGCCAGGCGTTCGCCTCGGCGTTGCGGGCCACCTGACCCGTCGGCGCGCACCGGTCTTCGGCGACCGCCCGGTACGCCTCCGGCCCCGCTCGTACGAGCGGGGCCGGAGGGACGCGCGGACCCGTCAGGACGGGCCGGTGTCAGCCCGGCAGCACGACGAGCTTGCCGCGGGCGTGACCGGTCTGGCTCTCCCGGTGCGCGTCGGCCGCCTCGGCCAGCGGGTAGGCGTGGCTGACGGTGAGGGTGACGTGGCCGTCCGCCACCAGTTCCGCCGCCGCGCCGAGCAGCCGGGAGATCTCTTCGGCGGGGGCGGCGACGAATCGGACGCCCGATTCCGCCGCGCTCGCGTCGGCGATCGTGAGCACCCGGTCGGCGCTCCCCGTCAGGTCGAGGAGCTCGGCCAGGCTGCCCGCCCCGGCGAGGTCCAGCGCGCCGGCGATCCCGTCGGGCGCGACCTCCCGGACCCGCTCGGCCAGCTTCTCGCCGTAGGCCACCGGCACGACGCCCAGCGAACGCAGGTAGTCATGGTTCCGGGCGGACGCGGTCCCGATCACGTTCAGGCCCTGGTGCCGCGCGGCCTGGACGGCGAACGTGCCGACGCCGCCGGCCGCCCCGTCCACGAGGAGAGTGTCCCCACGCGACAGCCCGAGCAGTTCGAGCAGGTACAGGGACGTCGACCCGGCCACCGGCAGCGCGGCAGCGGTCTCCCAGGGGATCGAGGCGGGCTTGCGCACCAGCATCTCGGCGGGGGCGAGGGCCAGTGCGGCGTACCCGCCGGTGCCGATCGAGCCGAGCACCTCGTCACCGACCGCGTGACCTGTCACGCCCGGGCCGACCGCGTCCACCACGCCGGCGACCTCGCCGCCGGGTACCGCCGGCAGGTCGACGGGCATGAACTGCGCCATCGCACCGCTGCGCAGTTTCCAGTCCATCGGGTTCACGCCCGCCGCACGCACCGAGACCCGCACCTGGCCGGGGCCGGGGGGCGGGACGTCCAGTTCCACCGTCCGGAGCACGTCCGGCTCTCCATACTCGGAAAACTGGACGGCCCGATAAGTACGTGTCATGTGTCCTCTTCCGCGATCTCGGAGTTGGTCATGGGGCGCTCGGGAGTCTACTCCGCCGCAGCTCCTTCGTGATCACTTCAGGGGGCAGTTGTGATACGCGGTGATGAACCATTCGCCGTCGACCCTGGTGATCGTCCAGGTGGCCACTCGCCTACCGTCCTCCGGCACGGCGTTTTCACCTGCCATGATGATGCCGATGTCGCTGATAACGACCACGGTGTCGTCGTTGATACGGCGGATCAGCCGCGGCTTGTTCGTCGCCCGGCTGCCGGTGAGCTGGCCGTCGAAGGCCGTGCGCATGAACTCCCGGATCTCCTCGCGCCCGTTCTGGAAGATGCCGGTCATGACGAGGGTGGCGTCCTCGGTGTAGACCGCCGCCACGGCGTCGGCGTCATTGGCGGCCCACGCTCCGACGAACCGGTCCAGTACGTCGCGGACGATCGTGTCGGTCTCATTGGTGGTCATCGCTGCTCACTCCGATCAGATGCGGGACGAATGGACAGTGTGTGCTGGAAAACGTGCAACGGATCCCAGTCGGCCTTGATCCGCTGCAGTCGCGGATAGTTCTCCTTGTAGTAGAGGTCGTGCCAGGGCACGCCCGAGGCGTTCCATGCGGGATCGGTCAGGTCGACGTCCGGATAATTGATGTAGGAGCCGTCATTGGCCGCACCCGGCACCGGTACGCCGCCGGTATCGGCGTACACGTCGCGGTAGAGCCGCCGGAGCCAGTCGAGATTCTCGGCGTCGGCGTCCGCGTCCTGCCAGGTCGCCGTGTAAACGGCTTTGATGATCGAGTCGCGCTGTGCGAGCGCGGTGGCCGACGGGCCGACCGCGTTCACCATTCCGCCGTAGGAGACGAGCCAGAGACGCGCCAGTTCGATGGACGGCCGACGTTCGATGAGGTAGTCGTAGATCGTGTCGACCTGGCGGTCGGAGAACGAGCGCCGCAGGTATCCGGCCTTGCCCTTGTACCTCGCGTACTCTGCGCCGCGCTGGGAATCGGTGTCGGGACTGTGCGGGATGACGGCGTGCATCCAGGGTGTTTTCGCGCCGACCTGCCGGACGCCGCCCACGCCGGCGTCGACCGCGTCGAAGTAGTTCTCGAGCATGGCGGGCGCGTCCGGCCGTCCACCGTCCACCTGGGCGAAGAGCAGGAGGTCGGCCGGGCCGTCGACGGCCTGCCGCCCGGTGATCATCAGGGTGGAGTGGAGTGCGTTGGTCCGTTGCCCCGGCGCGCTGTTGTCCTCGTGCCAGCGGCCGTGGTTGCTCATGAGCCGCTGGAAGTCCTCGCGCGTCAGGTCTTTCCATGACCACATGAGCGCGCCGCCGATCAGCGCCGTCGGCGGTTTCGGCAGCGACGCCGCGGGATCGGATCCGTCGCCGCCGGGTGATCGCAGCCAGTACCGGGTGACGACGCCGAAATTCCCCCCGCCGCCTCCCGTGTGCGCCCACCACAGGTCGTGGTTCGGATCACCAGGGTCCCGGGTGGCGCGCACCGCGCGAGCGACGCCGTCACGTCCGACGACCACCACCTCCACCGCGTGCAGGTGGTCGACGACCGAGCCCAGCGAACGGGACAGCGCCCCGTAGCCTCCGCCCTGGATGTGGCCTCCCGCGCAGACCGAGTGACACCAGCCGCCGGGGATCGTCACTCCCCAGCCCAGATAGAGGGTGCGGAAGATGTCGCCGAGCTGCGCTCCGGACTCGACGGCGAAGGCCCGCATCTCGGGGTCCCAGTACACGGCGTTCATCGCCGACATGTCGAGGATCGTTCCGCCCGGACGCTCGCCGACCGAGTTCTCCAGCGAGTGTCCGCCGCTGCGCACCGTGATGTGCAGCCCGTCCGCGACCGCCCCGGTCACTGCGGCGGCGACCTGTTCGGCGGAGGACGGCAGGTGGAACCGCTCCGGCCGGTGGTCGAAGCGCTCGTTCCTCCTCCGCAGCGTCAGATCCGCGTAACGCCGGTCTCCGGCGCCGACGGTGACCAGGGATGCCCTCTCCGCTCCGGCCGCCGCGACGGGCGCCCCTGCCAGGTTGAACATGTGCCCACTTTCCGTTCGTCGGTGCGAGAACGTTTCGGTCGCCCATGATCGGCCATCGCACTTTTTGAACGCTCAAGGATCACTCAAAAAATCGGGATGACGCGGATGAGTGATCCTTGAGCGAGCACGGAGCGACCCCGCCTAGCTTTTGACTCATGCGAATTCTCGTCTGCACCTACCCGACGGCCAGCGACATTTTCTCCACGGTTCAGTTGGCGTGGGCGCTGCGCTCCGCCGGGCACGAGGTCCTCTACTGCGGAGCGGGCGACGGCATGCGAGAGGTCGCCGGCGCCGGACTTCCCTATGCGGACATCGCGCCGCCGGGAGCCGACCTCACCGCGCCTTTCACCCGGCGGGCGCAGCGCAGCGGTGCCACGGGCCAGCTCGTCTGGTATCGCGGCGGGACAGTGCGGGAGAGCGATGTCGAGTCCGCCGTCGAGTTGTTCGGTGAGCTTTCGGCGATGGTCGCCGGCGGCGCGGTGCGACTGGCCCGCGACTGGCGGCCCGACCTGGTGATCGGGACCGATCACCAGGGCTCCGGACCGCTCGTGGCCGCGCAGCTCGGCATCCCGCTGGTCTCGGTGAGCCCGCTGTTCGCGATCATTCCCGACATGCTGGACCGCGTACGGCGATCCATCGCCGACTCCTATCAAGAGAACGGGGTCACCGGCGCTCCGCGAAAAGTGCTGAAACTGCGGCAGGCGCCACCCAGCCTCAACCGGCTGGAATCGGATCATCGGCCCATGCGCCATGTTCCCTACAACGGGACGTACGCGCATCCTGTCAACGAATGGATCTCGCCGGAGAAGGGCCGAGCCCGCGTCTGCGTCACCCTCGGGACGTTTGTGCCGAAATATGACGGCATGGAGACCTTGCGCAAGCTCATGAAGGAATTCGGTCAGGTTCCAGCGACGATCGTCATGGCGCTCGGAGACGTCGACCTGAGCGAGCTCGGCGACGTGCCGGACAATGTGCGGCTGCATCGCTGGATTCCGCTGAACCTGCTCCTGCGGACCTGCGACGCGATCGTCCACCACGGCGGGTCGGGGACGACCTTCGCCGCGCTCGAGGCGGGATTGCCGCAGATCGTGCTGCCGCACGGGGCGGACCAGTACTTCAACGCCTCCACCGTCGCCGAGCGCGGCGTCGGGGTCATCGGCGAGCGCGCGTCCCTGACCGCCGGCGACATCGCCGCGGTTCTCGCCTCCCGCGCGGCGGCGGAGGCGGCTGCCGAGGTCAGGGCCGAGATCGCGGCGATGCCGGCGCCCGCCCGGATCGCGGCCGAGGTGGAGGAGTTCGCCCGATGAGCACCCGCACGCGCATTCCCCGCACCCTCGCCGCGACGGCCGCCGAGTTCGCGGTCTCCGCCGACGTCGAGCGCGAACTCGTCCCCGAGGTGGCGGCCGGTCTCATCGACGCGGGATTCGCACGGTGGTTCACGCCCGCCGTCACCGGTTCGTTCGCCGAACTGGCCGACGGCCTGCGGGAGGTCGCGGTCAACTGCCCGGCCGCCGCCTGGTGCGGCCTGGTCTGGGCCACTTCGGGGCGCATGGCCGCCTTCCTTCCCGAACGGGGACAGCGCGACGTGTGGGAGGACGGCCCGGACGTCCCCATCGCCGCCTCCCTCATGCCCGCCGGAGCTGCGGAACGCGTCCCCGGAGGCTGGCGCCTCACCGGCGAGTGGCACTACCTGTCCGGCATCGACCACGCGCGGTGGGCGCTGCTGTGCGCGACGGCCGGCGGCGAGCCCCGCTACTTCGCTGTCCCCGCCGCCGACTACGTCGTCAAGGACACCTGGTTCACGCTCGGCATGCGCGGTACCGGGAGTAGATCGGCCGTGCTGGAGGGCGTGACGGTGCCCGAGCATCGCACGGTTCCGCAGGCCCGGGTCTGGAACGGAGTCCCCGGCGATCCCCGACACCTCTGCTACCGCGTCCCGCTGACCGGCGCGCATCCGACGATGTTCGCCTGCCCCGCGCTCGGCGCGGGCGACGCCGCTCTCGCGCTCTGGTGCGAGTCGGTCGCGCACCCGGGTGCCGGAGGCGGCCACGACGAGATCTTCGCCCGTTCTGCCGGCGAGCTGGACGCGGCCCGGCTCCTCATCGCGCGAACCACCCGAGCCTTGGACGCGGGCGAGACCACGGCGGTGGACGCCGCGCGGAACGCCCGTGACGCCTCGTTCGCGGCCGATCTCGTACTCACCGCCGTGGACCGGCTCTTCCGGTCCCGGGGCGCCGCCGTCCACACCGAAGGCGATCCCCTTCAGCGACTCTGGCGCGACGTGCGCACCGCCACATCGCACGCCGCCCTCCATCCTGCCCGCAACTACGCCCTGTACGCGCACGCCGTCCGGCAGCGCGCGACCACCACCGAGACGGAGAACCGATGATCCATCACACCCTCATCTACCGCTTCGCGGATTCGGTGTCCGAGAAGGACCGTCAGCAGTTCCTCCATGAGCTGGGCGAGCTGGTCCTCGGTTCGGGCCTGGTCGAAGGCTTCGACGTGCAACCCCATCAGTGGCTGCCGGTGGACGACCGCTCGCCCGGCCTCACCGGCACCGTCATCGCGACCTACGCGTGCCGTGACCTGGAGACCATGCAGCGCTTCTCCGAGCAGCCGCGCACGCACGAGTTCATCGCCGGCTGGCGGTCGCGCATCAGTTACGAGGCCGCCTACGCCAACCACGCACCGCTCGTCCCCGTCGCCCCGGAGGTCTCCGCCATGAAGCACACCGAACACACCGTGACCGTGAACGCCCCCCTCGACGTCGTCTGGGAGGTGCTGGTGGACGTGGAGGGCTACGCCGAGATCTTCCCGCCGACTCAGGAGGTGACGATGCTGGAGCAGTCGCCCGAGCACCAGATCGCCCGCCTCGTCGTGGACGTCAACGGTGAGATCCAGTCGTGGGTGTCGCGCAGGGACATCGACGTCCAGCACCGGATCATCTCCTACCGGCAGCTGGAGAACGCGCCGCTCATGGCCCACATGGGCGGGGACTGGCGGGCCCTGCCGATCAAGGACGACGTCACCCAGCTCGTCCTCACCCATGACTTCAAGGCCAAGGATCCGGTGGACGGGAAGGTCGCCGGCAAGTACACGCCCGAGGAGGCCGAGGCGATGCTGGACGCCGCCGTCGAGCGCAACAGCGTCGCCGACCTCGGCGCCGTCAAGGAGGTCGCGGAGAAGAAGGCGGCCGAGCGGTCATGACGCGCCTGATCGACCTCAGCGTGAGCACCCGGGACACCCCGAGCGAGGCGACGCCGGTCAAGGTCGACCTCCTGGACCACGTGGCCGGCGCGACCGTCCTCGGCCTGTCGCCGGAGGACTTCCCGGGCGGGATGGCGATCTCCAACGAGACCGTCACGCTGACCACCCACACCGGGACGCACATGGACGCGCCCCTGCACTACGGACCGCTGACCGGCGACGCGCCGGCCAAGAGCATCGACCAGGTGCCGCTGGAGTGGTGCTGGGGACCGGGCGTCCGGCTGGACGTCCGGCATGTACCGCCCGGCGCCGGCATCACGGTCGCCCACCTGACGGAGGCACTCGAACGGGCCGGGCACGACCTCGCGCCGGGCGACATCGTGCTCCTGTGGACGGGCGCGGACGCCTTGTGGGGACGGGCGGACTATCTCACGTCGTTCCCCGGCCTCACGGGTGAGGGCACGGCGTTCCTGGTGGAGCGCGGCGTCAAGGTGATCGGAATCGACACCTGGGGGCTGGACCGGCCGCCCCGCTCGATGATCGAGGACTACCGGCGCACCGGCGACTCCTCCGTTCTGTGGCCCGCGCACATCTACGGCCGCGTCCGCGAGTACCTGCAGCTGGAGAAGCTCGCCCGGCTCGGCGACCTGCCGGCCGCCACGGGTTACACGGTGGCGTGCTTCCCGGTCAAGGTGGCGGGCGCGGGTGCGGGCTGGACCCGTGTCGTCGCGATCTGCGATCCCTGACCCGAGGAAACAGGATGTCCGACGTATCCCTGGCTCTGGACCCCGCTGCGCAGAGCCTGCTGTTCCGGCAGGCGCGCACCCCCAACTCCTTCGCCGCGACCCCGGTGCGCGACGAACAGCTCGAAGCGATCTACGACCTGGTGAAGTGGGCGCCGACCTCGACGAACCAGCAGCCGATGCGCATCACGCTCGTCCGGTCCGCCGAAGCCCGCGCCAGCCTGCTCGAACACGTCTGGCCGAGCAACCGCGGCAAGGTGAGTTCCGCCCCGGTGGTCGCGCTCCTCACCGCCGACCTGAACTTCCACGAGCGGCTCCCCGAGCTGTTCCCGCACGCGCCGAACTGCAAGGACCTCTACGCCGATCCGGATGCGCGGCGCGAGTCCGCGGTGTTCAACGCCGCCCTGCAGGTCGCGTACTTCATCATCGGCGTCCGCGCCGCCGGCCTCGCCGCGGGGCCGATCCTCGGCTACGACCCGGACGGGATCAACAAGACGTTCTTCGGCGACGGCGGCCAGGTCGTCGTCACGGTCCTCAACATCGGCGTCCCCGGCGAGAACCCGTGGTTCCCGCGCCTGCCCAGGCTCACGTTCGGCGACGTCGTCTCCTCCGTCTGACGACGGGTCCACTCCCCCTGCGAGAAAGGTCTCCCGTGCCCCATCGAGTAGCCATCACCGGAATCGGGGTCCGCGCCCCCGGCGGCCGTGGCCGCAAGGAGTTCTGGGATCTGCTGACCTCAGGCCGGACCGCGACTCGGGCGATCAGCCTCTTCGACGCCGGCGCGTTCCGGTCGCGGGTGGCCGGCGAATGCGACTTCGACCCGGAACTGGAGGGTCTGAGCCACCGGCAGATCCGCCGGATGGACCGGTCGACTCAGCTCGCCGTCGTCTGCGCCCGCGAAGCGGTCGCCGACAGCGGCCTGGACTTCGCGTCCACTCCCCCGCACCGCGTCGGCGTGAGCCTCGGCAGCGCCGTCGCCGCGGCGACCAGCCTGGAACGCGAGTACCTGGTGCTCTCCGACAGCGGACGCGACTGGCTCGCCGACCACCACCATTTGTCGCCCCACATGTTCGACTACCTGACGCCGGGCGTGGAACCGGCCGAGGTGGCCTGGGCCGTCGGCGCGGAAGGCCCGGTCACGATGGTCTCCGACGGCTGCACGTCCGGTCTGGACGCCCTCGGCCACGCCTGCCGGCTCATCCAGCGGGGCACCGTGAGCGTCGCCGTCGCCGGAGCCGCCGACACCCCGATCACCCCGATCGTCGTGGCCTGCTTCGACGCCATCAAGGCGACCACCACCCGCAACGACGACCCCGAGCACGCCTCCCGGCCGTTCGACCGGACCCGCGACGGATTCGTTCTGGCCGAGGGCGCCGCCATGTTCGTCCTGGAAGACCTCGACGGGGCACGTGCCCGCGGTGCGCACGTCTACGCCGAGATCACCGGGTACGCGACCCGGCTCAACGCCTACCACATGACCGGGCTGAAGACCGACGGCAGGGAGATGGCCGAGGCCATCGGGGTGGCGCTCGACCGGTCCCGCGTCGCACCCGCCGACGTGCACTATGTCAACGCGCACGGCTCGGGGACCAAGCAGAACGACCGGCACGAGACGGCGGCCTTCAAGCGCAGCCTCGGCGACCACGCCCGCCGTGTCCCGATCTCCTCGATCAAGTCGATGGTGGGGCACTCCCTGGGCGCGATCGGTTCGATCGAGATCGCGGCCTGCGCGCTGGCGCTGAACGACCAGATCGTCCCGCCGACCGCCAACCTGCACGAGCCCGCCCCCGAGTGCGACCTCGACTACGTGCCGCTCACGGCCCGGGAGCAGGAGATCGACACCGTGCTCAGTGTCGGGTCGGGGTTCGGGGGCTTCCAGACCGCGATGGTCCTGCGAAATCCGGAGGTCGCCGGATGAACGGCCAGGTGGCCGTGACGGGACTCGGCCTGCTCACGCCGATCGGCCGGACGGCCGAAGCCCACTGGTCGTCGGTTCTGGCGGGCCGCCATGGCTTCAGCGAGCTGACGCGCTTCGACTCCGCCGGGTATCCGGCACGGCTGGCCGGCCAGGTCACCGGCTTCGACGCCGCCGCGCACCTGCCCGGTCGGCTGCTCGCACAGACCGACGTGTCGACCAGGTTCGCGCTGGTCGCGGCCGAGGCGGCGCTCGCCGACGCCGGACTCGACACGTTGCTCGCCGAGGGCGGCGTTGACGACTACGACGTCGGCGTCATCACCTCCAACGCCACCGGCGGGTTCGAATTCACCCACCGGGAGTTCCGCAAGCTCTGGAGCGAAGGCCCGAAGTCCGTCAGCGTCTACGAGTCGTTCGCCTGGTTCTACGCGGTGAACACCGGGCAGATCTCGATCCGCCACGGGCTGCGCGGTCCCGGCAGGGTCGTCGTGGGCGAGCAGGCCGGGGGCCTGGACGCGATCGGCACCGCCCGGTCCACGGTGCGGGACGGCACACGTTTCGTGGTCACCGGCGGCGTCGACTCATCGTTCGATCCGTGGGGCTGGGTATCCCATCTGTCCTCCGGACGGATCAGCCACGCCGACGATCCGGAGCGCGCCTACCTGCCGTTCGACAGCGCGGCGAACGGTTACGTGCCCGGCGAGGGCGGGGCGATCCTGGTGCTGGAAGATCCCGCGTCCGCGCGGGAACGCGGCATCCCCGTGCACGGCCGGATCACCGGGTACGCGGCGACCTTCGATCCCCCACCGGGTTCGGACCGGCCCGGCAAGCTCGGCCTGGCGGCCGAACTGGCACTCGCGGACGCGGGCCTCGACCCGGCCGACGTGGACGTCGTCTTCGCCGACGGCGCGGGCCTCGCCGACCTCGACCGCGCCGAGGCGGCGGCGATCGTCGCGCTGTTCGGCGAGCGGGGCGTCCCGGTGACCGTGCCGAAGACGCTCACCGGACGGCTCTACGCCGGGGGCGGGCCGGTGGACGTCGCGACGGCCCTGCTCGCCCTCCGGGACGGCGTCATCCCGCCCACCGCGCACATCTCCTCGGTTCCCGGCCACTACGGGATCGACCTGGTGACCGGAGGCTCCAGGCCCGCCCGCCTGGCCAGCGCGCTCGTGCTGGCCCGCGGCAGGCACGGCTTCAACGCGGCGGTCGTGGTCCAGCGATGATCCGCCCGCCCGTCCGCGGACGGCTTGAGTTCCCCGAACGTGAAAGGTGCTGAAGATGACCGGTGAACAGTTGCTGACGATCCTGGCCGACTGCTCGGGAAACCGCGATCTGACCGATCCCGGAACCGACGCGCTCCATCGCACCTTCGAGGAGCTGGGCCTGGACTCGCTCGCGGTGATGGAGTCCGCGACGCGTGTCGAGCGCGAGTTCGGGGTGGCCCTCCCCGACGAGCGCATCGTCGACCTGGCGGGGCCGGCCGCGCTCCTCGCGGAGATCAACTCCCTGGCGGAGCACGCGTGATGGGCGCCGCGCCGCCGGTCGTGGTCGCAGGGGCGGGGCCCGTCGGGCTGACCCTCGCGGGCGAACTCGCGCTCCACGGCGTCGAGGTACTGGTGCTGGAACGGCGTGCCACGCCCGACCCGCTGGTCAAGGCCGGCTCGATCGGACCGCTGGCGGCCGGGTTCCTGCGCAGGCGCGGCCTCGGCGACGCGCTGGACCGGGCCGAACGCCGGACGCTGGAGCGTTATGAACAGATGGCCCGCGCGTCCGCGATCCCCCCGGAGAGCGTCGTGCCGCGTGAGCATCTGGCGGGCTTGGAGAAGGTGGAACACCGTGACGCCTCCCGTCGCCGAATGCGCGTCGAACAGCCCGTTCTCGTCGAGCTTCTGACCGAGCATGTGACGAGGCTCGGCGTCAGGGTGCTGCGCGAACGCGAGGTCGTCGGCGTGGACCAGGACGACCACGAGGTCGGTGTCACGGTGGCCGCGCCGGACGGTGCGAGCACCTTCCGTGCCTCCTTCCTCATCGGGTGCGACGGCGGCGACAGCGCCGTGCGGCGGCTCGCCGGCATTCCCTTCGTCGGGACGGCGCCGACGGTGACCGGACGGCAGGGAGTCGTCCGGCTCGCGGACGGGGACCGTCTCCCGCACGGCTTCCACTACACGGCCGCGGGCCTCGTCGTATGGGGACTCGGCGTGGACCGGGTCGCGGTGATCGAGTTCGACGGGCCGCCCGATCCGGACGCCGGTCCCATGACCCGTGCGGAGCTTCAGGAGAGCCTGCGGCGGGTCTCGGGACGCGAGGTGACGATCACCGCGATGGAGACGGGCGGCCGGTTCAGCGACCCCGCCCTCCAGGCGGAGACCTACCGGCTGGGCCGGGTCCTGGTCGCCGGTGACGCGGCCCATCTCCATGCCCCGTTCGGCGGGCAGGGACTCAACACCGGGATCACCGACGCCGCCAACCTGGGCTGGAAGCTCGCCGCGCACCTGAACGGCTGGGCCAGGGAAGGACTTCTCGACACCTACCACGCCGAACGGCATCCCGTCGGCGCGCGGCTGCTCGCCAACACCCGCGCGCAGACCGCGTTGATGAGGCCGGACGCCCACAGCACCGCCCTGCGCGCCCTGGTCGACCGGTTCCTGGACTTGCGGGAGGCCCGCCTGTTCGCGGGCGATCTGCTCAGCGGGACCGACCTTCCCTATGCGGTGGCCTGCGAGCACCCGCTGGCGGGCACCTTCTGCCCGGACATGACGCTGCGGACGTCCGGCGGCCGGCAGATCGGCCTCGCCGACCTGACCGCCGCCGGCCGGGGCGTGCTGCTCGACCTTTCCGACGACCCCGGCCTGCGGCGGGCCGCGGCACCGTGGACGCATCGCGTGGACGTCGTGACCGCCGTCACCGACCGTCCCGGTCCGCGCGCCCTGTTGGTCCGCCCGGACGGCTACATCGCCTGGGCGTGGAGCGAGGACGGGGAATTCTCGGTCCGGTCGCTGCTCCAGTCCCTGCGCACCTGGTTCGGACGGCGCCGGATCGACCGCGCGGAGGCCGCCGCATGACCGGGCCGCGCGGCGACGCCGCGAACGCGGCGCGGGTTCCCGCGCCACCGGACCTCGTCGGGGTCTGGACGCTGGCCGCCTTCCACGACGTCGAAGCGGACGGCGAACGCTCCGAAGGCCCGCTCGGCCCCGAGCCCCGGGGGCTGCTGATCTACACGGCCGACGGTCACGTCTCCGTCCACATGATGCGCGTCACCGGCACCGCGTCGGCCCCCGGCGCCCGCGACTACATGGGGTACGGGGGGACCTGGCGCATCGAGGACGGACGGATCGTGCACACGATCCGCGTCACTCCGACGCGGCCGTGGATCGACACCGAGCAGATCCGGGTCGCCGAACCGGACGGCCGGGACCGGCTCACGCTCCACGGCTCCGCCCGCGTCGGGGACGCCGAACGCAGGCGCGTCCTGGAGTGGCGCCGGCAGACCGGAGGCCCCGGTTCCTGAGACGGGCCGTCCCACGCACGCGCG
This sequence comes from Actinomadura rubteroloni, assembly GCF_002911665.1. Taxonomy (NCBI): domain Bacteria; kingdom Bacillati; phylum Actinomycetota; class Actinomycetes; order Streptosporangiales; family Thermomonosporaceae; genus Actinomadura; species Actinomadura rubteroloni. The sequence continues at coordinate 203,740 of NZ_MTBP01000004.1, read as the reverse complement.
GCCGGCGAAGGGCCGGCCGCTCCGGAGAACCGAACAAGGAGAAAAGGACATGACCATTCTCGTCACCGGCGGCCGTGGACACGTGGCCCGTAGCCTGACCGGCAAGCTCCTGGACGCGGGAGAGAAGGTGCGCGTCGGGACCACGACGCCGGACGGCTTCCCCGCGACCGACGCCGAGGTCGTCGAACTCGACCTGGCACGCCCCGAGACGTTCGCCGCGGCGCTCGACAAGGTGACGACCGTCTTCCTCTACGCGCGTCCGGAGGGCGTCGACGAGCTCGTCCAGGCGATGGAGCGCAGCGGCGTCGAGGCCGTGACCCTCCTCTCGACGCGCTCGCTGACGTTCGACGGCGCCGACTCCAACCCCATCGCCCAGATGCACGCGGCGGTGGAGAAGGTGCTGAGCCGGTCGGCGATCCCGTGGACGTTCCTGCGGGCGGGCACGTTCGCCACCAACACGCTCCAGTGGGCGAAGTCCATCCGCTCCGAGGGACTGGTACGCGCCCCCTACCCGAATTCGCACGCCGCCGCGATCCACGAGGCGGACATCGCCGACGTCGCCGTGCTCTCTCTCACGCAGGACGGGCACGCGCGCCGGTCCTATGTGATGAGTGGCCCCGTCTCACTGACGCAGCGTCAGCAGGTCGAGGCCATCTCCCAGGCGACCGGCCGCGAGATCGAGTTCGTGGACATCGACCCCGACGAGTACCGCGAGACCCTCAAGCGGTGGGGGCAGGGCCAGTTCGTCGACCAGCTGCTCCGCTACCTGACCATGTGGGACGGCAAGCCCGTGCCGGTCGTGGACGTGCGGAAGCAGCTCACGGGACGCCCCGGGCGCGGCTACGCGCAGTGGGCCATCGACCACGCCGAAGACTTCCAGCAGAGGGCCGAAAAGTCATGAAGGGCATCATCCTCGCGGGAGGAAACGGCACCCGCCTGCTCCCGCTGACCATCGCCGTCTCGAAACAGCTCCTCCCCGTCTACGACAAACCGCTCATCTACTACCCGCTGGCCACGCTGATGCAGGCGGGGATCCGGGACGTCCTCATCATCTCGTCCCCGGCGGATCTCCCCAGCTTCGAACGGGTCCTCGGCAACGGCTCGGACCTCGGGATGCGGCTGTCCTACGCCGAGCAGGCACGTCCCGTCGGCATCGCCGACGCGTTCCTGGTCGGCTCCGACTTCGTCGGCGACGAGCCCGTGGCGCTGATCCTCGGGGACAACGTGTTCCACGGGGCGCGCCTGCCGGAACTCGTCCGCGCCGCGGCCCGGGACCTCGACGGATGCGTCCTGTTCGGTTACCACGTCGCCGATCCACGCCAGTTCGGCATCGCGGAGAAGGACGCCGGCGGACGGCTCGTCGGCCTGGAGGAGAAGCCGGAGCATCCGCGCGGCTCCGAGGCGGTCACCGGGCTGTACCTCTACACCCCCGACGTGGTGGACATCGCCCGGAGCCTGCGTCCCTCCGCCCGCGGCGAACTGGAGATCACCGACGTCAACCGCGCCTACCTCGCGCAGGGCCGGGCGGAGCTGGTGTCGCTCGGACCGGGCCACGTCTGGATCGACGCCGGCACCCACGAGGGGCTGCTGGACGCCGCGCAGTACGTGCGGACGGTCCAGCGGCACGAGAACCTGCGCATCGCCTGCCTGGAGGAGATCGCCCTGCGGATGGGTCATATCAGCCCCGAGACCTGCCGGTCGCTCGGATCCCGCCAGGACGCCTCCGGATACGGCCAGTACGTCCTGGCCACGGCCGGTTAGCCGCCCCGCCGTCTTCCAGCGGAAAGGTGTATCACGCATGACACGCTTTCTCGTCACCGGCGGGGCGGGCTTCATCGGCTCGCACTACGTCCGGCGACTCCTGACCGATCCCGCCCCGGCAGCCGCCGACAGGACCGTCACGGTCCTCGACCGGCTCACCTACGCGGGGAACGAGGCGAACCTGGCGCCCGTGGCCGACGACGGGCGGCTGCGGCTGGTCGTCGGCGACGTATGCGACACCGCGCTGCTCTCCCGGCTCCTGGCCGACACCGACGTCGTGGTGCACTTCGCCGCGGAGTCGCACGTCGATCGGTCGATCTCCGGAGCCGCCGAGTTCATCCGGACCAACGTGCAAGGGACCCAGTCCCTGCTCATGGGCTGCCTCGAACATCGGGTGCGCAAGGTCGTGCTGGTGTCCACCGACGAGGTATACGGCTCGGTCCCTGCCGGATCCAGCACGGAGGACGACCCGCTCGATCCCAGCTCGCCGTACTCGGCCTCCAAGGCCGGCGCCGACCTGCTCGGCATGGCGTTCCACCGTACCCACGGGCTCCCGGTCTGTGTGACCAGGGGCTCCAACACCTACGGGCCGTACCAGTTCCCCGAGAAAATCATCCCCCTGTTCGTCACCAACCTGCTCGACGGCCTGCCGGTCCCCCTTTACGGGGACGGCCTGCACGTTCGCGACTGGCTGCACGTGGACGACCACTGCGCGGGAATCCAGCTCGTCGTGGCGGGCGGACGGCCGGGCGAGGTCTACAACATCGGTGGCGGCAACGAGCTGACCAACCGCGCGCTCACCGACAAGATCCTGCGTCAGGCGGGCGCCGGTCCGTCCGCGGTCCGGCGGGTGCCAGACCGCGCCGGACACGACCTGCGCTACTCCCTCGACTGCTCGAAGATCCGTGAGGAGCTGGGCTACCGGGCGAGGGTCGACTTCGACCGGGGGCTGGCCGAGACCGTCCGCTGGTACGCGGCCAACCGCGCGTGGTGGGAGCCCATGAAACAGCGTTCGGAACCGTTGGTGAGCGTTCGATGACGGGTCCGGCGATCCTCGTGGCCGGCGGGCACGGCCTTCTCGGCACCGAACTGGCGCGGGTGGCGTCGTCCGCGGGCGTCCTGCTCGTCCGTGCCTCGTCAGCCGAGCTGGACGTCACCGATCCCGTGTCGGTGGCGTCCGGCGTGCGCCGGTTCACGGAGGCCGCGCGGGCGGGGAACCGGCCGGCGGTGGTCGTCAACGCCGCCGCCGACACGGCGACGGACGCCGCGGAGAGCCGGCCGGACCCCGCCTACCGGGTGAACGCCGAAGGCCCGGTGAATCTCGGCATGGCCTGCCTGGACCACGGGATCCCGCTCATCCACATCTCCAGCGACTACGTCTTCGACGGTCGAGCCCGCGTCCCCTACGAGCCGTACCATCCGCCCAATCCGCTGAACGTCTACGGGAAGAGCAAGGTCGCGGGCGAGCGTGCGCTGCTGGATCTCGGAGCGCCCGCCTGGATCGTGCGCACGTCCTGGCTGTTCTCCGCGCAGGGGGGCAACTTCCTCACCACGATGGCCCGTCTCGAACGGGAACGGGCCGAGATCACCGTGGTGGACGACCAGACCGGATCCCCGACCTGGGTGCGCGATCTGGCGTCCGGTCTGCTCGCGCTCGCCGGGCGGGTGACGGCGGACGACCCGCCGGCGGGGAGCAGGGTCCTGCACTACGCGAACGCCGGGCAGACCACGTGGCACGGCCTCGCCCACGCCGTCTTCGACGCGCTGGGAGCGGATCCGTCCCGTGTCCGGCCCTGCACCAGCGAGGAGTTCGCGCGTCCCGCACGCCGTCCCTCGTACTCCGTGCTGAGTCCGCGGGCCTGGTGCGAGGCGGGGCTCCCGCCGCCCCCGCCGTGGCGGTCGGCGCTCACCGCCGCCCTGGCCGCGAACGGACCCGGCGAGGTCGTCGATCAGGAGCGGACCTTCCTGTCCCGCTGAGAGGACAGACCGCGCGGGGCGGAGCGGGCGCGCCGGAGCCGTGGGTCCGCCGGCCGCCCGCGCCACCCGGCCGGTCCGCACGAAGACGAAGGGACAAGACGTGCGATGGGATGACGTGTTCATCGCGGGGACGGGTGCGAGCCTCCCCGCCGGAGTCACGGCCGCGTCGGCGGTCGCGGCGGGACGGTACGACGCGGAGGTGGCGGCGCGCAGCCGGCAGCTCGCGGTGACCGTCGCCGGGGACGGTGCCGGAACGGCCCCGGAGTTCGCGGTCGGCGCCGCGCGCCGGGCGCTCGCGGGGTCCGGGCACGAACCCGGCGACGTGGGGATCCTGCTCCACGCGGTCGTCCTCCACGACGGCATCGACGCCTGGAATCCGGCGACCTACATTCAGCGGGAACTGGGGATCACGCAGTGCGTCCCCGCCCAGCTCCGCATGGTGTGCAACGGCAGTCTCGTCGGCGTCACCCTCGCGTGCGCGTTCTTGCGGGCCCTTCCGGCGCAGCCCGCCGCGCTCATCACGGCGTCCGACTGCTGGCCCGATCCCGTGATCGACCGCTGGGACGCCCCCGGGTTCGTGTTCGGCGACGGAGGTGGGGCCGTGGTCCTGTCCCGCGAGGGCGGATTCGCCCGGCTGCTCGCGACGGCGACGCACACCGACCCGGAGGTCGAGGGCCTGACCCGTGGCGCCGAGCCGTTCGGTCCGTTCCGGACGAGCGCCGACAACCCGATCGACCTCCGGCGACGGGCGAAGGAGTTCCTCGGGACCGCCATGCCCGACGAAGAACTGTGGAAGCGCTGGGACGACGGGATGCGAGCGGTCGCGGACGAGGTGACGGCGGACACGGGGATCCGCCCGGACGACGTCGAGCACATCATCACCCCGTTCCTCGACCCGTCGAACGTCGACCGGCAGTACCTGACGCCGCTGGGACTCGATCCGGCGCGCACCACGTGGGAGCACGGCCGGCACATCGGTCACCTCGGCGCCGCGGACTATTTCGTGGCGCTGGACCGGCTGGCCGGGTCGGGGCAGCTCGCCCCCCGCGATCGGGTGCTCGTCCTCGGTGCCGCCGGGGGGACCTGGTGTGCCGTCCTACTGGAGATCGTCGCGCCGCCCCCGGCGCGTCCCTAGCAGACGGAGGAAGAACCATGCCTGCCGGAATCCTCGCGATGGGCGGTCACGTGCCGCCGGACGTCGTCGGCAACGACACGATCGCGGCCTGGGCCGATACGACGCCCGCGTGGATCGAGACCCGCACCGGCGTCCTCGAACGGCGCTGGGCCGCCCCGGAGACGCCGACGTCGGAACTGGCGCTCGCGGCGGTGCGCGACCTGCTCCGCACGAGCCCGGCCGCGCTCGACGATCTCGGCGCGATCATCGTCGCCACGTCCACTCCCGACCAGCCGCAACCGTCCACGGCGGTGATCGTGCAGGACCTGCTCGCCGCCGCGCCCGTCCCGGCCTGGGACGTCAACGCGGTGTGCAGCGGGTTCCTGTACTCCCTGGTGATGGGGGCCGCGCTGGTGAAGGACGGCGGTGCGCCCGTCCTCATCGTGGGTGCCGACAAGTACTCGTCGATCGTGGACGGCACGGACCGGCGCACCGTGTCGTTGTTCGGGGACGGCGGCGGGGCGGTGGTGCTGGGCGACGTGCCCGAGGGCTACGGTCTGCGGGCTTCCCGGCTCGCCGCGCACGGACGGCACCGCGCCTACGTGGAGGTCGTCGGCGGTGGTACCCGCCGCCCCCTGGACACCAGCGGACTCGCGGTCGGGGACCACCTTTTCCGGATGCAGGGACGGCCCGTCCGCGACTACCTCTTCCAGGTCCTGCCGGGCATGATCCATGACGTCCTCGACGACGCCGGGATGAAGGTCGGGGACGTGGACCGCTTCATCTTCCATCAGGCGAATCCGCGTCTCCTCCAGGAGCTTTCCCGTGACCTGGGCATCGACCCCGGAAAGATGCCGCTGACCGCCGACTGGTTCGGCAACACGGGTGCGGCGTCGGTACCGCTCACCCTCTGGCACAGCGACACGACACGTCCGCTGGAGCGCGGCGAGCAGGTGCTCCTCGCCTCCGTGGGCGGCGGCATGACCGCGGCCGCCGCCGTCATGACGTGGTACTGAGCGCATCACCGAACGACGGGTTCAGCCGTACCGGCCCCGCACGGCCCGAGCCGTCCGCGGGACGAGGAAGGAGAGGACACCATGAGCATCGCCGAAGAAGCCGCCCCGCCATCGGTTCTCCAGCGACGAGCGGAACCCCGGATGCGCGACCTGGCCGCCGACCTGCAGCGGCGCCGGGAGGACGTCCGGAGCGGACCGGACGTCCGGGCGACCGAGGCCCAGCGGGCGCGCGGCAAGCTGACCGCGCCGGAGCGGCTCGATCTGCTGTTCGACGCCGGCACGTTCACCGAGATCGAGCCGTGGCGCCGGCACCGCGCGACCGGATTCGGGCTGGAACGGCGGCGGCCCCACGGCGACGGAGTCGTCACCGGGTGGGGACACGTCCACGGCAGGACCGTGTTCGCCTACGCCCACGACTTCCGCGTCTTCGGCGGGGCCCTCGGTGAGGCGCACGCCGAAAAGATCCACAAGCTCATGGATCTCGCGGAGGCCGCCGGAGCGCCGATCGTCGGCGTGTGCGACGGCGCGGGTGCGCGCATCCAGGAGGGGGTGACCGCCCTGGCCGGCTATGGCGGCATCTTCCAGCGGAACGTGCGCAATTCGGGCGTGCTGCCGCAGATCAGCGTGATCGTCGGCCCGTGCGCGGGCGGCGCCGCCTACTCGCCGGCCCTCACCGACTTCGTGTTCATGGTGCGCGACATCGCGCAACTGTTCGTCACCGGGCCGGACGTGGTGCGCGCGGTGACCGGCGAGACCGTCACCATGGACGAGCTCGGCGGCGCGGACGTCCATGCCGACTCCTCCGGAGTGGCGTCGTTCGTCTACGACGACGAGGCGTCCTGCCTGGACGACGTCCGCTACCTCCTGTCGCTCCTCCCGTCCAACAACCGCGAGCTGCCGCCGGAGGCGTCGTGCGCGGACCCTGTCGACCGGCGTGCCGACCGGCTGCTGGACCTGGTGCCCGCCGATCCCGGTCAGGCGTACGACATGCGCGGGGTGATCGGCGAGATCGCGGACGACGGCGAGTTCTTCGAGGTGCACGAGCGCTGGGCGCCGAACCTCGTGTGCGCGCTGACGCGGCTCGGCGGACACGTCGCCGGGATCGTCGCCAACCAGCCCGGACGGCTGGCGGGCGCACTGGACATCGCGTCCGCGGAGAAGGGGGCGCGCTTCGTGCAGATGTGCGACGCGTTCAACATCCCGCTGGTCACGCTGGTGGACGTTCCCGGTTTCCTCCCCGGGGTGGACCAGGAGCACGGCGGCATCATCCGGCACGGCGCGAAACTCCTCTACGCCTACTGCAACGCCACCGTGCCCCGCGTACAAGTGATCCTGCGCAAGGCGTACGGCGGCGCCTACATCGTGATGGACTCCCGCTCGATCGGCGCGGACGTGTCGTTCGCGTGGCCGGCCAACGAGGTCGCCGTGATGGGGGCCGAGGGGGCGGCGGGCGTGATCTTCCGCCGCGAGATCGCCGCGGCCGCCGAACCCGAACGTGCCCGGGCCGAACGCATCGCCGAATACCGGGAACGGCTCATGCATCCGTACTACGCCGCCGAACGGGGTCTGGTCGACGACGTCATCGACCCGGCCGACACCCGGTCCGCGCTGATCGGCGCGCTCACGATGCTGCGCGCCAAACACCGGCCGATTCCCTCCCGCAAGCACGGGAACCAGCCGCAATGAGCACGGTGGGGAGAGAAGGCCCGCCCGCCGAGTCCGGAGATCTCGTCGTGGACGGAGACCTCGGGAACGAAGAGATCGCGGCCCTGGTCTCCGTCCTGGCGCTCCAGGCGAACCAGCCGCGAACCGTCGCGGCGCCGTCCGGCCCGTGGCGGCCGATCAGAGCGGATTTCGACGCTCCGGACTGGAAGGGAACGAGCCGATCATGCGCAGGGTCCTGATCGCCAACCGGGGTGAGATCGCGGTCCGGATCGTCCGCGCCTGCCGCGACGCGGGCCTGGCGAGCATCGCGGTCTACGCCGAACCGGACCTGCACGCACCGCACGTGCTGATGGCCGACGAGGCGTACGCGCTCGGCGGCCGGACCGCCGCCGACACCTACCTCAACATCGGCAGGATCTTGGAGGTCGCCGCCGAATCGAAGGCCGACGCGGTGCATCCCGGCTACGGCTTCCTGTCCGAGAACGCCGACTTCGCGCGGGCCGTCCAGGATGCGGGCCTCCGCTGGATCGGGCCGCCGCCCGCCGCGATCACGGCGCTGGGCGACAAGGTGCAGGCCCGGCGCATCGCCCGCAGCGTCGGCGCGCCCCTGGTGGCCGGGACCGACGAACCGGTCGGCGACCCGGCGGAGGTCGTCGCGTTCGCCGCGCGGCACGGGCTGCCGATCGCGATCAAGGCGGCGTTCGGCGGCGGCGGACGGGGACTCCGCGTCGCCCGCACCCTGGACGAGGTCGCCGACTGTTACGCGTCGGCCGTGCGCGAGGCGACCGCCGCGTTCGGCCGCGGCGAGTGCTTCGTCGAGCGCTACCTGGACCGGCCCCGGCACGTCGAGACCCAGTGCCTGGCCGACGCCCATGGCAACGTGGTGGTGGTCTCCACCCGGGACTGCTCGCTCCAGCGCCGTCATCAGAAACTGGTGGAGGAGGCCCCCGCCCCGTTCCTGACCGACCGGCAGGTCGAGGTGCTGCGGTCCTCGTCCAAGGCCATTCTGCGCGCCGCCGGATACGTGGGCGCGGGAACCTGCGAGTTCCTCGTCGGCCGGGACGGGACGATCTCCTTCTTGGAGGTCAACACCCGGCTCCAGGTCGAGCATCCGGTCACCGAGGAGGTCTCCGGCATCGACCTGGTCCGCGAGATGTTCCGCATCGCGGACGGTGCGGAACTCGGCTATGACGACCCTCCGATCCGGGGTCACTCGATCGAGTTCCGGATCAACGTCGAGGATCCCGGGGCCGGCTTCCTGCCCGCCGCCGGAACCGTCACCCGCTGGATTCCGCCGTCCGGGCCGGGCGTTCGGGTCGATGCCGGGTGCGGGGAAGGACACGTCGTCCCGCGGGAGTTCGATTCCATGATCGCAAAGCTGATCGTGACCGGCGCAACCCGGCGGCAGGCCGTGGAACGCGCGGGGCGTGCGCTGGCCGAGTTCACGGTCGAGGGCGTGCCCACCGTGCTGCCGTTCCATCGGGCGGTGCTGCGCGATCCGGCGTTCGCACCGGAAGATCCCGCTGAGCCGTTCACCGTTCACACCCGGTGGATCGAGACCGAGTTCGACAACCGGATCCCGCCCTTCAGCACGCCGGTGACCGGTGACGCCGCGTCCGGCGCACGCCGGACGCTCGTCGTCGAGGTCGGCGGGAGGCGCGTCAAGGTCACGTTGCCGGACGGTTTCGGCGCGGTTCCGGCCGCCCCGTCCGCCCCGGGCACGGCCGCGCCGCCGCGCCGCAGCGCCGCCGGGAAACGCGCCCTCGTCCCCGTGTCGGACGGCGCGCTGGTCTCCCCCATGCAGGGCACGATCGTCAGGCTGGTGGCCGAGAACGGCGCGGTCGTCCAGGCCGGAGACCCGGTGGTGATACTGGAGGCGATGAAGATGGAACAGCCCCTGACCGCCCACCAGAGCGGCACTGTCGCGGGCCTGTCGAGCCGGGTCGGCCAGACGGTCTCCGGCGGCGAGGTGATCTGCGAGATCAGGGACGCGTGACGGAGCGGACGGTCTTCGTCGGCGTCGCCAACTCTGACCGGGCGGCCCTGCGGCGGATGAGGTATTCGGCGAGGGCGAGGTTGACGAGCCAGCCGAGGGCCTGGCCGACGGGGATCGTGCCGTCGACCAGGGCCTGGCGGCCCCCGGCGGGGGCGCCGGCGATCGCCAGGCGGGCGAGGAGCAGAAACGGAACAAGGATCCGGGACGTGACGGCGAGGAACGTCAGGGCGTAGTTGCGGGTCATCCAGTCGCGGTGCGCGGCGTGGTCGCCGCGGCGGGCGGCGCGGACGGCGAGGTAGGCCGTCACCGGCCAGAGCAGCGCGGGGATCGTGAGGCCGATCTGCGTCAGGAGCCGTCCCGACAGCAGGGCCACCGGGACGCCCGCCGCCGCCGACGGCAGCACCCCGGCGAACACGTAGCAGCGGCCGAGGACGCGGTGGACGCGGCGCCGCGCCCGCACGGCGGGCAGGAACTGGAGCGGGCCGAGGACGAGCGCGACGAACGCCGTGAAGATGTGCGTCACCAGCAGCGCGTAGTGGACGCCGTGCGCCTCGACGCGGCTGCCGTCCACGTCGAGCGTCGCGTAGGGGACGACCAGGACCGTCCCGACGACGACGGCCACGACGAGCAGCGCCGGCGGCCGGCGCGGATGGCGTGGGGCCGCGCCCTCCACGGTGTGCGCCAACGGTCCTCCCAGGGTCGCGCGGCGGCGCGCGGAGGCGGGCCGCCGCTCGGACGAGCGGTCGGCCTTATCGTCGGCGCACGACCCGCCCGTCCGCGTCCCCCACCGGGCGGCACCCGCCCTAAGCCCCCGGGAGTACACCCCGGCGGCGCGGGTCAGCGGCGGCGGGTGAGGCTCTCCAGGACGAGGCCGGCGCCGATGCCGAGGAGCCAGGTGTCCTTGGCGATCGGGACGCCCTGCTCGGTCGGGCGAAGGCTGTTCTCGCGGCGCAGGCCGGGCGTCTTCAGGTAGAGGCCGACGAGTCCGCCCGCGAAGGCGGTGAGCGCCGCGCCGGCGACCACGGACGGCACGAACGGCAGGACGAGCGCGGCGCCGAGCGCGATCTCGGCCTGCGACAGCCGGCGGGTGAACTCCTGGGCGTCCATCTTGGCCAGGAACGGATAGGTCCCGGCGGCCATGCCGTGGATCCCGGCGGCGGTCTTCTCCTCGGCGCCGGACTTGCTCAGGCCGGAGTTGAGGATGAACGCCCCGGTGGCCAGGCGCACGGGCATCTGGTGGAGCAGGGTCAGTTTCGCCATGCTGACCCGATTCCCCTGCCGGCCTGCCCCAATCACCGGGCGGGGCGGAGTGCGGCGGACGAGTCGGCCTGTAAGCCGGGTTCTGTCCCCGCCTCGCGGCGGGTGACGGCCATCCATCTCGGGCCGCCGTTGCCGACGGCCTCCAGCGGTCTACCCGCAGACTCGGGCGGGCCGCCCTCGAACGCCTGCGCGGAGAACTGGCGCTCTCCTTCTTGACCTTGCTCCGGGTGGGGTTTACCGAGCCGCCCACGTCACCGTGGGCGCTGGTGAGCTCTTACCTCACCGTTTCACCCTTACCACCGGCACGCCGGTGGCGGTCTGCTTTCTGTGGCACTGTCCCGCGGGTCGCCCCGGGTCGGCGTTACCGACCACCCTGCCCTGTGGAGCCCGGACTTTCCTCGACGGGGATCGCTCCCCGACGCGGCCGTCCGGCCGGCTCGTCCGCCGTACCCAGAGGATAGTGGACGCGGCCGGAATTCCGGTCAGTCGAGGTGGTGGGTGTCGTTGAAGGCGCGCAGGGACGCGGGGCCGTCGGCGTACCACTGGACGGACGACAGCGACGCCACGTCCAGGTGCATCCGGTACAGCGCGTCCATCGGCGCGCCGAGGGCCCGCCGGACGAGCAGCTTGATCGGCGTCACATGCGACACGACCAGCACCCGCTGCTGCCGGTGCCGAACCATCAGCTTGTCCAGCGCCGTGTCCACCCGCCGCGCGGCCTGGGTGAAGCTCTCCCCGCCGGGCGGCGCGACGCCGGGGTCGGCGAGCCAGGCCCGCAGCGCGTCGGGGTCGCGCTCGCCGACCTCGGCGAACGTCAGGCCCTCCCAGGCGCCGAAGTCGGTCTCGCGGAAGCCGGGCTCGACGCGGACGGGCGCGCCGGTCGCGGCGGCGACCTCGTCGGCCGTCGCCCGGCAGCGCGCGAGCGGCGAGGAGACGATCGCGTCGATCTCCGCGGTCTTGAGGGCCTGCGCGGCCGCGCGGGCCTGGGCGCGGCCGGTGCCGGTGAGCGGGACGTCGCCCGTCCCGGCGAAGCGGCGTTCCACCGACAGCGGCGTCTCGCCGTGCCGGAGCAGCAGCGTCGTCGTCGGCGTGGTGGTCGCGCCCGACCACCCCGGCGCCGGAACGGGCGCGGGCGCGGCGGCCGAGCGCTCCCACTCCTCGCCGCGCGCGGCGGCGTCCATCGCCTCGTTGGCGAGCCGGTCGGCGGCCGTGTTGCGCGCCCGGGGCACCCAGCCGTAGGCGACCGACCCGAGCGACGCGGCGATCTCCCGGGCCTCCAGCGCCAGCGGGACCATGTCCGGGTGCTTGATCTTCCAGCGGCCCGACATCTGCTCCACGACGAGCTTGGAGTCCATCCGGACCTCGACGCGCGCCCCGGCGTCGATCGAGGCCGCGAGCCGCAGCCCCTCGATCAGCCCCCGGTACTCGGCGACGTTGTTGGTGGCGTGCCCGATCGACCGGGCGTGCTCGGCGAGGACCTCGCCGGTCAGGGCGTCCCGGACGAGCGAGCCGTACCCGGCGGGCCCCGGGTTGCCCCGCGACCCGCCGTCGGCCTCGACGATCAGTTTCCGTCCGGTCACAGGCCCGACTCGGCGGTGCGGACGAGGATCCGGCGGCACTCCTCGCAGCGGATCACCTCGTCCGGCGCGGCGGCGCGGATGCGGTTCAGGTCGACCGTGTTGAGCGCGAGCCGGCAGCCCTGGCACGACCCCCGGTGCAGCACGGCCGCCCCGACGCCGCCGAACTGGCCGCGCAGCTTCACGTAGAGCGCGAGGAGGTCGTCCGGGACGTCCCCGGCGACGCCCTTGCGCGCGGCCGTCGTCAGCTCGATCTCCGCGTCGATCTTCTGCTGGGCCTCGTCGCGGCGCGTCTGGAGCCCGGTCAGCTCCTCCTCGGCCTTCTCCCGCTCGGCGCGCAGCGCGGCGACGCGGCCGTCGGCGGCCTCCCGCCGCTCCATGATCTCCAGCACGACCTCCTCCAGGTCGGACTGGCGGCGGTGCAGCGACTCGATCTCGGTCTGGAGGCCGCTCAGGTCCTTGGCGGACGTGATCTGCCCCGAGTCCAGCCGCTTCTGGTCGCGTTCGGCGCGGACGCGGACCTGGTCCACGTCCTGCTCGGCCTTGCGCTGCTCGCGGTCCAGGTCGCCGATCTCGGTCTCGGCGGCGACGATCGCGTCGCGCAGTTCGGTGCGGCGGGCCTCCAGCCGCTCGATCTCGGCCAGCTCCGGCAGCGTGCGGCGGCGGTGGGCCAGCCGGTCCAGCGAGCCGTCCAGCTCCTGGAGGTCGATGAGGCGTTTCTGCGCGTCCGGTGCGGCTTTCACTTCACTCCTTCGTCGTGCAGGCTCCACGCGTCGGTGACGAGCGTGGACACCCTGGTCTCCAGTGTGCCCGGACCGAGCAGTGCGCCGAGCCGCCGCTCGGCGTCCGCCAGCCAGGGCCACTCGGTCGCCCAGTGTGCTGCGTCCACGAGGGCGGGGCCGTCCTGTTCGGCGAATTCGGTCGCGGGATGGTGGCGGAGGTCGGCGGTGAGGTAGACGTCGGCGCCCGCCGCGCGGGCCGCGCCGAGCAGGGAGTCGCCCGCTCCGCCGCAGACGGCGACGGTCACGACCGTCCGGCCGGGGTCGCCCGCCGCGCGGACGCCCCACGCGGTGGCGGGCAGGCCGCGCGCGACGGCGGCGGTGAACGCGGCGAGCGTCGTCGGCTCGGGCAGCGTCCCGACGCGGCCGAGGCCCCGGCGCGGGTCGTCGGCGGACGGGACGAGCGGCCGCAGCTCCCCCGTCACCCCGACCGCGCGGGCCAGCGCGTCCGAGACGCCGGGGTCGGCGACGTCGGCGTTGGTGTGCGCGGTGAACAGCGCCACGCCGTTGCTGATCAAGGTGTGGACGGCGCGGCCCTTGGGCGTCGTCGCGGCCACCCCGGTGACGCCGCGCAGCAGCAGCGGGTGGTGCGCGACGATCAGGTCGGCGTTCCAGGCGACCGCCTCGGCCACGACCGGGGCCAGCGGGTCCACGGCGAACAGGACGCGCCGGACGTCCTGGCCGGGGTCGCCGGTGACGGGGCCGACCGCGTCCCAGGACTCGGCCCAGGCGGGCGGGTACAGCTCGTCGAGGGCCGCGAAGACGTCGGAGAGGCGCACGACGGGCAGGCTACCGTTCTGCGGCGTCCCGGCGGAGCGCGCGGGGGTCGGCGCCGGGGGCCGGCGGCGGCTAGGGTGGGACGTCGCGGATTCCCAGGTGAGCGCGTTCCGGCGCGCGGCCCGGGAGGTCGCGGCACGGCCCGGGGCGGCTCCGCCGTCCGTCCGCCCGGTCGGCGGGATCAAAATGCCGGCTCATCGCGTTGGAGTGTGTGTGAAGTCACCTTTTCGCCGCCGCAGGCGCGTCAAGGGGCGCGCGGCCGTCAAGCGCGCGCCCGTGGAGCAGGAGACCGTCGACTGGCCCACGGAGGGCACCGGGAGGTCGTCGCTGATGGGCGCGATCCGGGGCGACGGCGAGACCGGCGCCGGGTTCGGCGGCGGGATGTTCGAGGACCTCGCCTCCGCGTTCGAGGGCTCCCGGAAGGTGAAGCAGGAGGAGCAGGAGGCGCAGAAGGTGCGCCGCCAGGACGACCACCGCCAGGAGGGCGAGGGCGGGGGCCGCGACGACCTGGACTCCGGCCGGATCCGCATCAAGCGCGGCCCGGGCGGCCCCGGCACGTCCTCCTGACGGACCCCGTGGCCACCGGCGTTCCGCCCGGCTGGCCCGGCGAGGTGCGCCCGCCGGGCTCCGCGGGCTTCGAGGAGACGGCGCTGGCGTGGCTGCTGGAGATCGTCCCGCCGGAGTACCGGCGGTACGGGGTGCTGCGCCGCTACCCGGTCGCGCTCGCGCGCATGGCGCGCCAGCACGTCGCGGCGGCGGTGACGGCGGCGCGCGAGGGCTTCCGGTCGGCCCGGGTGGACCTCGGCGGGACGGTGCCGCCGCACGGCGTCGAGGCCGTCCTGGACGCCTACCGGGCCGAGGGCGCGCGGCTGGTGGCGCTGGCGGCGGCGGTCGAGCTGGTGGAGGCGGCGCTGCTGCGCGCCCCGCCCCGTGATTGAGGACGGCGGCTAGGACGGCGTGGCCAGCCGGAAGCGCGGCGCCCGCCCGAGACTTTCGGTGATGAGCGCGCGGGCGCCCGGGACGGCCGTCAGCGGGATCAGCGCGACGACGCAGCGGCCGAGCGCCCGTCCGCCGAGCGCGCCCGCCGCGCGGGCCGCGGCCAGCGCCTCGTCGGCGGCCCGGCAGCCCGGCAGGTGCGCCTCGGTGAGCAGCGGCCCGAGTTCGGCGACGTTCCCGGTGCGCAGCACGGCGGCGGCCCGGTCCACGACGCCGAGCGGCGCGGGGCCGGCGGGCGGCGCGGGCGCGTCCGGGCCGAGGTCGGCGATCAGCAGCCGCAGCCCGGCCGCCGCCAGGTCGCACGGCAGGTGCCGGATCTCGGTGCCCGCGACGAACAGCGCGTGCGCCTCCCGCGCCCGCAGCGACGCCGTGTAGGACGGGTCGTGCGGACGGCGTCCCGGCCCCGCCGGCGGCCCGTACAGGTCGCCGAGGGCGAGCGACACCGCGCAGCGCGCCGCGCCGCCGTCCACCAGGCCGAGCGCCTCGGGCAGCTCCCGGTTCAGGACGATCCGCGCGGCGGGCGGCGGCACGGCGTGCGCGGTGAGCGCGGCGACGGCGGGCACCGCCCACCCCGGGACGGCCCCGGCCGCCACCGTCGCCGCCAGATGGTCCGGGCCGGTGGTGAAGCGGTCGGTGTGCCGGTTCGCCGAGGACAGGTCGACGCGGCCGTCGCGGGACCGTCCGGCCGCGACGACGGCGCCCCACGGCAGGGCGAGTGCGAGCGCGGCGCCGTCCGGGCCGGCGAGCAGCGTGCAGCCGCCGCGCACGTGCCGGACGGTCTGCGGCGCGCTCCCGTTGACGCGGCCGAACAGGTCGGCGGTCAGCCGGACCTCCGGCGGCGGGACCGGGTCGGCCGTGCCGGCGCCGGCGGCGGTCACGTCAGCTTCTCCAGCCGGTCGGCGGCGGCAGCGGCCCCTCCCGCCCCGTGGAACGACGCGCGGACGCGTCCCGCGGCCGTCCGGTAGGACGCGTCGGTGAGCACGTCGGCGAGCGCGGCGCGCAGGTCGGCGGCGGTGCACCGGCCGAACCGCACGGACCGTCCGGCGCCGCACGCCTCGACCTGCCGGGCGACGACGGGCTGGTCGTCGCGGATCGGCGCGACGACCTGCGGGAGCCCTTGCGCGAGCGCCTCGGTGACCGTGGTGTGGCCGCCGTGCGAAACGACGGCCGCCATGTGCTCCAGCAGCGCGCGCTGCGGGACGTGCGGGAACACGAGCGCGTTCGGCGGCGGGTCGGGCAGCAGCGCGTCCGTCGCGACGACGACGGCCTGGACGTCCATCCCGGCCAGGGCGTCGGCGGCGGCCCGGAGGAACCGCGCGGCGCCGGGGCCGTCGGCGCCGCCGAGCGTGACGAGCACGGCGGGCCGTCCGTCCAGCCGGTCCAGCGGGAAGTCGCCGCGCGGCGGGGCGCCGAGCGCGGGGCCGACGAACGCGACGTGGTCGGGGAAGTAGGACACGTCCCCGAACAGCGCGGCGGTGCTGTAGACGAGCGCGAGGTGGTCGGAGAACCGCAGGTCGACGAGGTCCTCGATGCCGTTGTCGAGCTGGAACCCGCCGATCAGGTCGCGGATCCACTCCTCGACCAGCGGCAGCGCCGCGAGCGGCCGGGTGAACTCCGCCGAGGTGGACGCCGACGTCGCCCACGGCAGCCCGCGCCGCCGCGCGACGACCGGCGCGGCGAGGACGTCCTGGTCGGCGACCACGACGTCCGGCCGGAACCGGTCGACGGCGTTCTCGACGCCGGGCAGCATCGCGTGCCCGAGCGGGATCAGCAGCCGCTCCCACCGGAACCGCAGCGCGGCGGGCCCGCGCAGGTCGCGGCCCTCGCGGCGGGCGGTGTCGAGCGCGGCCGTCCAGGCGGGGTCCTCGGCGTGGAAGACCCGTGACCCGCCGCGCAGCAGCGGTTCCAGCCGCTCGCGGTGCCCGGCCCACGCGACGCGGTGGCCGCGCGCGGCCAGTTCCTCGGCGACGGCGCGGGCGGGCGCGACGGCCCCGGCGACGGCCGGGACGGCGAACAGGAACCGGCGGCGCTCGGGCCCGTCGTCCTCGGGCGGGACGGGCGCGGTGCCGAGCAGCGTGTCCAGGGACGGGACCTGGACCCGGCGCGCCCTCATCGCGCGCCCCCGTCGACGCACGCGGCGACGTCGCCGACGGTCAGCCCGATCAGCGCGTCGATGTCCAGGTCGGCGAGCAGGTCGGCGCCGTAGCGCTCGCGCAGCCGTCCGGCGAGCGCGGCGAACTCGACGCTCTCCAGCGCGAGGTCGCCGAACAGGGCGGTGCCGGGTCCGATCCGGGCGGCGTCCGCGCCGGCGATCCCGGCGAGCAGGCCGGTGATCTCGGCGACGGTGGTCGCGGTCATGTGCTGTCCTCTCGGCGGCGGGCACGGGTTCGGGTCATGGGGCGGGGGCGAGGACGACGCGCGGCTCGTCCCCGTGCGCCAGCTCGTGCAGCAGGACGCCGACGGCGGCGTCGGCGTCCCCCGGCCCCCAGTCGGCGGCGAGGACGCGGCAGCCGAGCGCCTCCCGCCAGAGCGGGACGAGCGCGGCGCAGGCGTCGTGCGCGGCGGCGTGGTCGGCCCGTCCGGCGCCGCCGAGGACGGCGAAGAACCGCAGGCCGCGCGGGACGGCGGCGGCGAGGGCGCGGGCGCCGTCCACACGGGTCCGGTAGACGCGGTCGAACAGGCGCGGCGACATGTCGCGGACGAGCCGGTCCGGCGCGAGCCCGGCGGCGTGGACGACCCCGTCCAGGCGGCCGTGGCGGCGGCGGACGTCGGCGACGAGCGCGCGGACGGCGGCCTCGTCGCGCACGTCCGCCTGGTGGTACCGGACGGACGCGCCGAGGTCGCGGAGCGTCGCGCGCATCTCCCGTTCGGCGAGGACGCGGCGGACGGCCCGGTCGACGTCCCCGGACGTCCGCCGGGCGAGCACGCGGCGCAGGGCGGGCTCGTCGCGGGCGGCGGCGAGCGCGGGGTCCTCGGGCGGCGGCTGCGGGGCGCGGCCCGCGAGTTCGAGGCGGCAGCCGCTCGCGGCCAGCGCCCGCGCGACGCGGGCCGGGACGCCGCGCGCTCCCCCGGTGAGCAGGACGACCGAGCGCCCGTCCAGGCCGAGGCCGCCGCGCGGGGCGGGCAGCGCGGCCGGGACGGTCTCGGGCGCGAGCCGGGCGGCGCCGGCGTGGACGACGGCGACGGGCCCGCCGGCGTCGAGGAGTTCGGCGAGCAGCAGGGCGGCGAGCGCGGCGGGCGGGCGCTCCTTGGCGTCCACCTCGACCGACCGGACGAGCACGCGCGGGTACTCGCGGGCGAGCGTCCGGGCGAGGCCCTGGAGCCCGGCGCCCGCCTCCCCGCCGGACGCCAGCAGCACCCAGCGCGGCCCCCCGGCGAGCGCCGCGCGGATCCCCGCGTACGCGCCGGGCAGCACGGGCGCGGCGCCGGGCCGCAGCGCGCCGAGGTGGATCAGCCCGTCGCACGGGCCGCCCGCCTCGGGCGGGGTGGTGACCCGGGCGCCCTGGCGTTCGAGCAGGTCGGCGAGGGCGAGCGCGACGCCGCCGCCGTCGTCGGCCACGACGAACCGGCGGCCGGCGAACCGGCCGGGCGCGGGCTCGGGGACGGGCAGCGGCGGCAGGTCCCGGGCCCGGACGACGTGCCGGACGGGCTCGGCGGGCCGGACATCGGGCAGGACGACGGCGTCCCGTCCGGCGAACAGCGCGGACGCGTCCACCGGCACCCCGGCGGCGGCGAGTTCGGCGAGGGCGAGCAGCAGCCGGGGCAGGCCGGGCTCCCCGGCGACGTCGCAGGCCACCGCGCGGTGCGGCCGGTCCCCGAGGATCTCGGCGACGAGGCCGGTGAGGGCGTCCCCCGGCCCGGTCTCCACGAACACCCGCGCGCCCGCCGCGTACATCGCCTCGACCAGTTCCACGAACCGGACGGGCGCGGCGGCCTGCCCGGCGAGCGCCGCCGCGAGCGCGCCCGGCTCGGCGGGATGCGGGGCGGCGGTCGCGCCGGACCAGACGGGGAACGCGGGCGAGCGCAGGTCGCGTCCGGCCAGGGCGCGGCGCAGCGGGGCGGCGGCGCCCGCGACGGACGGCCCGTGCAGCGCGCAGTCGACCGCGAGCCGTTCCACCGGCAGCCCCCGCGCGGCGAGCGCCGCGACGGCCCGGTCCAGCGCGGCCGTCGGGCCGGACACCACGACCTGGCGGGGCGCGTTGTGCTGGGCGACGACGACGCCGGGGACGCCCGCGAGCGCGGCCCGCACCGCGCCGGGCGCGCCGGTGACGGCGGCCATCCCGCCCGGGTCGCCGTCGGCGGCGCAGGCCGCGTCGCGCAGCGCGGCGGCGCGGGCGGCGCCGAGCGGGACGAGGTCGCTCTCGGCGACCACCCCGGCGGCGCACAGCGCGACCAGTTCGCCGCCGCCGTGCCCGGCGGCGAGGTCGGGCCGGACGCCGAGTTCGGTGAGCAGCCGGTGGACGGCGAGGCCGACCAGGGCGGGCGCGTCCCGCCGCCGGGGCGGGCCGGCGGGCGGGAACAGCGCGGCGACGCCGTCCGGGCCGGCGAGGCGCAGCAGCCGCCGCAGCCGCGGGAACGCCAGGAACAGGTCGGCGGGCGGACGCGCGGGGGCGCCGTCGTGGCCGGGGTGCAGGAACGCGACGGCGCCGGGCGCCGGGGTCGCGGCGAACACGCCGGGCGCGGGCCGGCCGGCGCGCACCGCGTCGATCTTGGCGAGCAGGTCGGCGCGTCCGGTGGCGACCAGCGCGGCCCGCACCGGGCCCGTCCAGGCCGCGCAGGTGCGGGCGAGGTCGCGCAGGCGGGCGCCGTCGCGGCGGGCCAGGGCGGCGAGCCGGGCGAGGGCGGCGTCCCGGTCGGCGCCCCGGACGAGGAACAGCTCGGCGGGCCAGGCGTCCAGGCCCGACACGGGGTCGGGGGCGCCGTCGTAGCCGGTGAGGACGGCGTGGAAGACCGTCCCGCCGAAGCCCGCGCCGCTGACGGCCGCGACCCGCGCGCCGGGCCCGGCGGGCCACGGGCGGGCCGCGTCGCCGGTCGCGAACGGCCCCCCGCCGGGGACGTCGTGCGGCGTGGCGGGCAGGATCCCGGTGTGCAGGGCGTGCGCGGCCTTGACCAGCCCGGCCAGGCCCGCCGCGCACCGCGTGTGCCCGATCCGGGACGTGACGGCGCCGAGCGTCGCGGTGCCGGGCGGGGCGGCGGCGTGGACGGCGGCGAGCGCGTCCGGCTCCACGCCGTGCGCCTCGACCAGCCCGGCGGCGGGCAGCGGGTCGGCGCCCGTCCCGACGGACGCGACCAGCGCGAGGACGCGGTCGCCGTCGCGCTCGGCGTCGGCGCGGCGCTTCAGCACCAGGCACGCGGCGGCGAACGGCCCGCCCCGCGCCCCGTCGCAGGACGCGGCGCCGCCGCACAGGACGGTGTCGCTCGTCCCGGCGGCCAGTTCCTTGCAGGCGGCGTCGAGCGCGGCGAGCGGGGACGCGCACGCGGCGTCCACGGTGTAGGCGGTGCCGCCGAGGCCGAGCCGGGACGCGATCCACGCCGCGACACCGCCGTCCGCGCCGACGATCACCGCGGTGCGGGCCCGGTCGAACGGACGGTCGGCGTATCCGGCGTCGGCGAGCGCGCGGGCCGCGACGTCCAGCGCGAGCCGCGCCGGGTCCCCGCCCGAGGCCCCGGACGGGCGCGGGCAGTTCCCCGCGACGACGTGCGCCCAGTGCCGGGCCGCGTCCGGGGCGCCGGGGAACGCACACCCGACGCCGACGACCGCGACGTCGAGCGGCGCGGGCCGGGCGCGGGCCGCGCCGCCCCGGACGCGGGCGTCGATCGCCGCGCGGAACACCCGGACGACCCCGCCCGCCGTCTTGTGCCGGACGGCCGGGGACGCGGCGGGGTTCCCGGCGAGCGCGGCGGCCACGTCGGCGGGCAGCCCGGTCTCCCGGGCGAGCGCGAGCTGCAGGTCCAGGACGATCCCGGCGGCGCCGTCGGCCACGGCCCGCGCCGCCCCGGCGGGGTCCAGGTCGCCCGCCGCGTACACCGGGCGGGCCAGCCGCGACCCGGCGAGCAGGCGCGGGAGCAGGGAGTCGCGGGCGATGAGGCCGCCGGGCGGTCCGGTGCCGTCCAGCAGGCGCAGCGCGGCGGCGACCTCGCCGAGGTCGGTGACCTCCAGCAGGGCGCGGCGGCCGGCGGCGTACGCGGCGGCGGCGTCGGAGCACAGGACCGTCCCGTCCAGGACGACGGCGCGGACGGCGGCGGGCAGCTCGTCCGGCCGCACCCCGCAGCCCGCCGGGACGCGGACGCCGAACGGTCCGCGCCACCAGCGGCCGACCTCGGCGAGCGCGGCCAGCGCGGCCTGCCGGTCGGCGCCGAGGTCCAGGACGCCGAGCCCGCCCGCCCGCGCGACCGCCACCGCGACGCGCGGCGCCGGCCGGCCGAACGGGCCGATGCCGACGATCTCGCCGGCGGTTTCCCCGGTGGAGCCCGTCATCCGCCGCCCTTCCGCCATCCCTCGCCCCGGCCGGGACTCGTGCGAACCGGTGCGCCACACTACGTTCGGTGACGATGTGATCGCAGGGACGACACACCAGGGATGGCGGAATCCGCGCGAAACCGGGGGCGGGGCGCGTCAGCCGGAGGCGGCGGCCACCCGGCGGGGCGCGCGGATGCCGTGCCGGACGGTGCCCTCGTCCAGCCAGCGGCCCAGGTGCGCCCACGTGGTGCGGCGGGCGGACCGGCCGGTGAGGACGCCGAGGTGCCCGCCCGGCGCGACCGCGAACCGCACCTGCGGGGCGCGCGGCAGCAGCCGGGTCAGCGGCCGGACGGACGCGACGGGCGCGACCTCGTCGGCCTCCCCCGCGACGGCCAGCACCGGGACGCGCACGTCGTCCAGCCCGACGCGGCGGCCCGCGATCTCGACGCCGTCGCGGGCGAACGCGTTGCCGCGCAGGAGCGTCCGGTAGATTTCGGCGGCCGACGGCCCGGCGGCGATGTTCGCGAAATGGTCGACGGCCTCGGCCTGGGCGAGGAATTCCGCGTCGTCCAGATGCGTGATCGTCCGGTAGGGCCGCAGCAGTGAATTGTCGATGCCGGTGAGCCGCCGGGCCCGTTTCAGCGCCGTGTGCGCCATGCCGCCGCCGAGCGGGACGGCGCGGCGGACGGCGGCGGCGTCCACCGGCGTCGCGATCACCGCGACCGACGCGATCGGCAGGTCCGGGTCGGCGGCGGCGGCCAGCAGCGCGGCCAGCCCGCCGAGGCACCAGCCGACGAGTTGGACGGGCTGCCCGCCCGCGGCGGCGCTGACCTCCCGGACCGCGTCCGGCAGGACCGTCCCCGCCAGTGTTTCCAGGTCCAGGTCAGCGCCGGGGTCGAGGAGGTTGCTCAGCCGTCCGGCGTTCACGACGTGCTCGGCGAGGCTGCACCCCCGGCGCAGGTCGTAGCAGCGCGCGGGCGCGGCGGGCGACGGGACGAACAGGACGGGCGGCCCGGCGGGCACCACCCCCCGGGGCGGCCGGTAGCGGCGGACGGAGCCGTCCGCCGTGTCGGCCGGCATGGGCCGCAGGTCGGCCAGACCGCCGTACAGGACCTTGTGGGCGACGTTGACGGCCGCGGTGCGCAGCGTCCGGGGGGAGCGAATCATTTCTTTATCATCCATCTCCAGGAGGTGTCCGGACGCGAGGGCCGATTGACCGGAGCCGGTCGGTGCTCGCCGTAGGGTATTTCTATCCTGGTCACCGATCCGGGGAAATCTCCAGCCGATGAAGTGCGTGTTAAATAACGTTGACAAGCGTGCGGTAAGGCGCGACGCGCGCGAGGAATTCGTGACCGCCCGGTCGTCTCGGTGGATCAGTGGCGCCAGCGACGACGGCGGCGGCGCCGGACGTCCGGCCACTCCCGCGACGCCGCGCCCACGAGCGTCATCATCCCGACGATCAGCGTCCCGCCCGCGAGGTTCAGCGCGGCGGTCGCGACCATCGCCCGGACGTCCCCGCGCACGGTCAGCGGCAGCAGCGCCGCGATGACGACGACGAGCGCGCCCGTCCACGCGAACGACCGCACCGGGCGCTCGGCCGTCCCGGACAGGACGTGCAGCAGCGCGGTCGCCTGGATCGTGACGGCCCCCGCGCAGACCCCGTAGGTGAGGCCCGCCGAGCCCGGCCCCGCCTCGGCGTCGAGGAACGCCGGGACCGGGACGCCGAACAGCGCGCGGCCGAGGAACGCCGCCGAGGCCGCGAGCGCCGCCGCCGCGAACGCCAGCGCCACGCCGCACCACCAGACGCGGCGGACGTCGATCTCCGGTTCCTCGGCCCACCGCTCGTGCAGGGCGACGAAGTCGTCGTAGCGGCGCACGGCGCGCTCGGGGGCGCGGTCCAGGGCCGTCCGGCAGCGGTACGAGCGCCGGTAGGAGGCGGGCGGCCGCGTCCCGCGCGCCGCCCGGCGCCGGTGTTCCGACGCGCCTGAGCCCATGACCCCTCCCCCCGGTTCGGTCATCGGTGAACTACCCCCCGTGACCGCGCCGAACGCTCGCCCTTTCCGCTCTTTGTCGTCATTTGAGGCGGGGCGCCGAACGGCCGAGAGGCCCCGGAGCGGACTCCGGGGCCTCTCGGCACGAGATCCGGCGCGGCGGCGCCGGACGGGGGGATCAGACCTGGCCGGCCTTCTCCAGCGCCTCGCAGCAGGTGTTCACCAGCAGGCGCGTGACGTTGTACGGGTCGATGTTGGCGTTCGGGCGACGGTCCTCGATGTAGCCCTTCTTCTCCACCTCGACCTGCCACGGGATGCGCACCGAGGCGCCGCGGTTGGAGACGCCGTAGCTGTACTCGTTGAACGGCGCGGTCTCGTGCAGGCCGGTGAGGCGGTCGGCGATGCCTTCGCCGTACCCGGCGATGTGCTCCTCGACCTTGCCCTCGGCGCCGAGCGACTCGCACGCGGTGACGATCGCGTCGTAGCTCTCGCGCATCGCCTTGGTGGAGAAGTTGGTGTGCGCGCCCGCGCCGTTCCAGTCGCCCTTCACCGGCTTGGCGTCGATGCTGGCGGCGACGTCGTGGTCCTCGGCGATGCGGTAGAGCAGCCAGCGCGCGAGCCACAGGTGGTCGGAGACCTCCAGCGGGCTCGCCGGGCCGATCTGGAACTCCCACTGGCCGGGCATGACCTCGGCGTTGATGCCGGAGACCTTGATGCCCGCGATGAGGCACGCCTCCAGGTGCTCCTCGACGATCTCGCGGCCGAAGACCTCGTCGGCGCCGACGCCGCAGTAGTACGGGCCCTGCGGGGCGGGGAAGCCGGTCTCGGGGAAGCCGAGCGGACGGCCCGCCTGGAAGAACGTGTACTCCTGCTCGATGCCGAACCAGGACTCCTGCGCGGCGTACTTCTCGGCGACCGGGCGCAGCTTGGCGCGGTTGTTGGTCGGGTGCGGCGTGCCGTCCACGAGGTAGACCTCGCAGAGCACCAGCTTGTGCTCGCCGCCGCGGATCGGGTCCGGGACGGCCAGGACGGGCTTGAGCACGCAGTCCGAGTTGTCACCGGGGGCCTGGTTGGTGCTGGAGCCGTCGAAGCCCCAGTCCGGCAGGTCCGCGCCGTCGGGGAGGATCCTGGTCTTGGACCGGAGCTTGGCGGACGGCTCGGTCCCGTCGATCCAGATGTACTCGGCCTTGTAGCTCAACGTCGGTTCCCTTCGTCATGCCCGCCTGTGGTGACCGACAGCGAGGATGGCAACCGGGCATTTCACACCTGTTGCTCATATGTGAACGGCATGTTAAACAGGCCTTGACCTGCCACTTTACCGTGAGAGAGATCTCACATGGAGCGTTTGAAGGGACTTTGCTCCCCGCAGGCCCGACGACGACGAACCGTGGCGGCGTGACCATGCCGTGACGGTCCGTCGCTCCGGGCGGCCCTCCGGCGCGCCGACTCTCGCGTGCGCCCGGCCGCGTCCCGAATCGGCCGGTCAGGCGCCCGGCAGCATTGCCAGGAACGCGGCCGTCGCGGGCGCGGGCGGGCGGTCCGCCGCCGTGGCGACCGCCAGCTCGAACGGGATCTCCGGCTCGACGCCGACCGCGACGACGCGCGGCCCGGCGCGGCGCAGTGCCGACCGGGGCACCAGCGCGATCCCGAGCCCTTCGGCGATGAGATCGACCAGGTCGGGGATGAGGTCCACCTCGCAGGACGCGCGGCGGTGCAGCCCGATCTCGGCGCAGCGGCGGTCGATCAGCGCGCGCAGCGCCGAGTCGGCCCGGAACTCCACGAACTCGCGGTCGCCGAGCCCGGCCAGGTCGACCACCGTCTCCTCCGCGAGCGGATCGTCCGCCGGGACGGCCAGCACCACCGATTCCGTCGCGACCGGGACGAGCCGCAGCGGGCGCGCCCGCATCGGGAGGCCGAGGAACGCGACGTCCAGTTCCCCGTCGGCGACGGCGGCGGCCAGCGCGTCCACGCTCGCGGTGCGCAGCCGCAGCGTGACGCCGGGGTAGGCGCGGTGGTAGCGGGCGATGAGCGCGAGCGGGTCGATCGCGCCGAACGACTGGATGGCGCCGATCGCGAGGTGTCCGCGCAGCAGGCCGCGCACCGCGTCGACGGCGTCGCGGCCGTCCCGGGCGGCGGCGAGCGCGCGGCGGGCGGCGGGCAGCAGCGCCCGGCCCGCCTCGGTCAGCTCGACCCGGCGGCTGTTGCGGACCAGCAGCTCCGCCCCCAACTCCCGCTCCAGCGCGCGCAGCGAACTCGACAGGCTCGACTGGACGAGGTGGACGCGCCGCGCCGCCCGCGTGAAGTGCCGTTCCTCGGCGACCGCAACGAAATGCCCGAGTTGGCGCAGCTCCATGGATGGATGGTACCGATCGAAGCTATGGGAAGAATCTGTTGGATAGATGCCTCCTCGGACGTTCATCCTGATCTCTCGTGAGCACTCCAAGGACTATGGATCGATCCACCGAACGTCCCACGGCACGCGCGGGCGTGGTGTTCGTCGCCTTCGCCTTCACCGTGGGCATGCTCGGCACGACGCTTCCGACACCGCTGTACGGGCTCTACCAGCAGCAGTTCGGCTTCTCGAACCTGATGACCACCGTCATCTACGCGGTGTACGCGGGCGGGGTCCTGCTGGCGCTGCTGCTGTTCGGCCGCGCCTCCGACGTGCTCGGCCGCCGCCCGCTGCTGCTGGCCGCGCTCGCGACGTCCGCGCTGTCGGCCGTGCTGTTCCTCACCGACGGCGGGATCCCGGTGCTGATCGCCGGGCGGCTGGTGTCCGGCGTGTCCGCCGGCTTCCTCACCGGCACCGGGACGGTCGCGCTCGTCGAACTCGTCGCCCCCCGGCACCGGCCGCGCGCGGCGATGCTCGCGACGGCCGTCAACATGCTCGGGCTCGGCATGGGCCCGCTGCTGGCCGGGCTGCTCGCCGAGTACGCGCCCGCGCCGCTGCGCCTGCCGTTCCTGGTCCACCTGGCGCTGCTGGCCGTCGCGGCCGTCGGCGTGTGGCGGACGCCGGAGACCGTCGCCGCGCCGCGCCACGAGCTGCCGCGCCCGCAGCGGCCGGGCGTGCCGCCGGAGGTGCGGCCGGTGTTCGTCCCCGCGGCGCTGGCGGTGTTCGCGGCGTTCTCGGTGTTCGGCCTCCTCACCGCGATCGAGCCGGGCTTCCTCGCGACGCTGCTGCACCTGACGAACCGCGCGGTCGCCGGGGCGGTCGTGTTCTCGATGTTCGCGGGCTCGATCCTCGGGCAGACGGCCCTGTCCCGCGTGCCGGGACGGCTGGCGCTGCGGCTCGGCGGCGTCGTGCTGATCGCCGGGCTGGGCGCGATCGCCGCCGCCTTGGCGACGAGCACGCTCGCGCCGCTCGTCCTCGGCACGGTCGTCGTCGGGATCGGGCAGGGCCTCGGCTTCCGCGCCGGGATGACGGCGATCAGCGAGGCGAGCCCCGCCGCCCGGCGCGCCGAGACGGTGTCCAGCTTCTTCGTCGTCGCCTATGTCGGCATCTCGGTCCCGGTGATCCTGGTGGGCGTGGCCGCGCACGCGTGGGGCCTGCGCACGGCGGGCCTGACGTTCACGGGCGCGGTCGCGCTGGTGGCGCTGACGGCGTTCCTGCTCCTGCTGCGCCGCCGCTGACCGTCAGCCGCGCGGGCGCGGGCGATCGCCGCGCTCCTGGACGGGACGCTTCTGCTTCGCGCCGGGCAGCCTCGGCGCGGGCAGGGTCTCGACGTTCCCGATCGCCCGTGCCAGCTCCCGCTTCGTGTTCGGCAGGCTGGGGAACCGGGCGGCGGACGCGAACCCGAACGCCGAGGTCAGGTCGCCGAACGTCCGGCGGCGCCAGGCGGTGAGGTTCGGGATCGCGACGCCGGTCAGCCGTTCCAGGAACCGCAGCGGCGAGGTGTGGTCGAACTTCTCGCTCGCGACCCAGCCGCCGCGCGTCCACGGCGAGACGATCACGCACGGCACGCGGAAGCCGCCGCCGATGGGGAGGCCGCCGATGAACTCGTCCGGGGTGCCATCCGGCGGCGTGGGCGGCGGGACGTGGTCGAAAAGGCCGTCGTTCTCGTCGTAGGTGAGGATGAAGACCGTCTTGGCCCAGACGTCCGGGTTGGCGGCGATGGCGTCGATCTTGCTCGCGATGAAGTCGGCCCCGGCGGCGGGCGTGTAGTCCGGGTGCTCGGACTGGTAACTGGTCGGGATGATCCACGAGACGGTCGGGAGGCGGTCGTGCGCGGCGTCGTACTCGAACCGTCCGGCCTCGGACGTGCGCAGCGCGCTGCGGTGGAGCGTGGAGCTGACCCGCGCGTCCTGGTAGGCCTTGAACTGCTCCAGGACATTGCAGCCGTAGTTATCGGCCTCCTGGTAGACCTTCCACGTCACACCGGCCTCGGTCAGCGCCTCCGGATACGTCTTCCACGTGTAGGGCGTGGGCGCGACGTTGCTCGTGACGGGTCCGCCGTGCTCGCCGGACGGGTCGATGCTCGCGCTCATGAGGTACAGCCGGTTGGGCCACGTCGGACCGAACACCGAGCAGTGGTACTGGTCGCAGACGGTGAACTGCTCGGCCAGCGCGAAGTGGAACGGGATGTCGTCGCGGGTGTAGTAGCCCATGACGTAGGGGCCGTCGGCGCCGTCGGCCTTGCGGTGCGCGGGCAGCCAGGCGTCCATCTTCCCGTGGTTCCACGCCGCGTGCTGGACGCCCCAGGCGTGGCTGGTGGACGGGATGGCCTGCGCGCTGGTCGTCCCGGTGTCCAGGTGGAACGGCAGGACGTAGCCCGCCGGGTTGACGTCGTCGGGCTGGTGGAACACCGAGCGCCCGGTGTCGAGCGTGAGGGCGTCGGGGTCGTCGAAGCCGGCGACGCCGGGGAGCGTTCCGAAGTAGTGGTCGAAGCTGCGGTTCTCCTGCATCAGGATCACGACGTGCTCGATGTCGCTGATCATGCCGGCGCGGCGGGCGGGGGCGGCGAGCGCGCGGCGGACGTTCGGCGGGAGGACGTCGGCGGCGAGGGCGGCGGCGGTGGCGGCCCCGGCGGCGGTCAGGAAGCGGCGGCGGCTGGGCGTGGCGGTGTCGGGCATGGGAGCTGCACTCCTCTGGAAGAAGCGGACTAACCCGACAAGGAACGATTTATGGCCGTTTCTGCCGCACGGCAGACGAGGCGTGAATGCGGGGAGAAAACAACCGGTCACCCGGGATCACCCGCCAGTGAACTCTATGTCACTCAACGGGTACAGAAAGTAGCCACGCCGGTCAGGCGGTCAGCCGCGCCGCCAGCCCGGTGAGCGTCGTGCCGAGCGGCGCGTCGATGCGGACGAGCGCGTCCGCGTCGCCCCGCGTCGGCCCCTGGTTCACGATCGCGACCGGGACGGCCAGCCGCGCCGCCCGCCGCACGAACCGGTACCCGGACTCGACCGTCAGCGACGTGCCGAGGACGAGCAGCGTCCCCGCCCGCTCGGTCAGCGCGAAGCACCGCTCGACCAGCGGGCGCGCGACGTTCTCGCCGAAGAACACCACGTCCGGCTTGAGGACGCCGCCGCAGTCCGCGCAGTCCACGGTCCGGAAGGCGGCGACCTGCGCGTCGCCGAGGACGACGTCGCCGTCGGGGTTGACGGCTCCCGCGGCGGCCGTCCAGCCGGGGTTGGCGGCGCGCAGCCGGGCGTCCAGCGCCGCGCGGGGCGTGCGGGCGCCGCAGCCGAGGCAGACGACGCGGTCGAGGGCGCCGTGCAGTTCCAGGACGTCCCGGGCGCCCGCCGCCTGGTGCAGGCCGTCCACGTTCTGGGTGATGATCCCGGCGAGCAGGCCGTGCCGCTGGAGCGCGGCGACCGCGCGGTGCCCGGCATTCGGCGCGGCGCCGGTGACGTGCCGCCACCCGACGTGGCTGCGCGCCCAGTACCGCCGCCGGGCGGCCTCACTGCCGACGAACGTCTGGTACGTCATCGGCGTGGCGGGCCGGCCGCGCGCCGCCGGGCCCCGGTAGTCCGGGATGCCGGACTCGGTGGACAGTCCCGCCCCGCTGAGCACCACGACCTCGCCGTCGGCGAGCAGGTCGGCGAGCACGGCGGTCGCATCGGGGGCGGAAACGGTCACGCTTTCATAGTGCCTCAGCGTTCGAGGACCAGCGCCACGCCTTGCCCGACCCCGACGCACAGCGCGGCGACGCCCGTCCCGGACCCGGCGGCGGCGAGCTGGTGCGCGACCGCCCCGGCGATCCGGGCGCCGGACGCGCCGAGCGGGTGGCCGATCGCGATGGCGCCGCCGCGCGGGTTCACCACGGCCGGGTCCAGCTCGGGCCACTCGGCCAGGCAGCCGAGCGCCTGCGCGGCGAACGCCTCGTTCAGCTCCAGTACGCCGACGTCGGCGAACGTCCGTCCGGCCCGTTCCAGGGCGGTGCGGACGGCGCGCACCGGGCCGAGACCGAAGTACTGCGGCTCGATCCCGGTCACGGCCGACGCCCGCACCCGCGCGAGCGGCTCCCGTCCGGTCGCCGCGAGGCCCGCCGCGTCGGTGACGAGCAGCGCGGCGGCGCCGTCGTTGAGCGGGGAGCTGTTGCCCGCCGTGACCGTCCCGCCCGGCCGGAACGCGGGCGCGAGCCGGGCCAGCGCCTCGGGCGAGGCGGTCGCGCGGATCGTCTCGTCGCGCGTCAGGTCCGTGCCGGGCACCGGGACGCTCTCGGCGCCGAACAGCCCGTCCGTCCAGGCGCGGGCGGCCTTCCGGTGGCTGGCCAGCGCGAACGCGTCCTGGCTCTCCCGCGTGATCGCGTGCTTGTCAGCGACCAGCTCGGCGCCCTCGCCGAGCGCGACCGTCCACTGCGGCTCCATGCGCGGGTTCACCATCCGCCAGCCGAGCGTGGTGGAGAACATCTCCGGGGCGCCCGCCGGGAAGGCCCGCTCGGGCTTGGGAACGACCCACGGCGCCCGGCTCATCGACTCGACGCCGCCCGCGACGACGACCGACGCCTCACCGGCCGCGATCGCCCGCGCCGCCTGGATCACCGCCTCCAGCCCGGACGAGCACAGCCGGTTGACCGTCGCGCCCGGCACCGTCACCGGCAGCCCGGCCAGCAGCGCCGCCATGCGCCCGACGTTGCGGTTCTCCTCGCCGGCGCCGTTGGCGTTGCCGAGGACGACGTCGTCGACCCGTCCGGGGTCCAGCGCGGGCGAGCGCGCGAGCAGCGCGCCGACGGCGTGCGCGGCGAGATCGTCCGGCCGCACCCGCGCCAGCGCGCCGCCGTACTTCCCGACCGGCGTGCGCACGGCGTCCACGATGAAGACGTCCCGGTAGACCATGAAACCGAGTCTGGTTCGGGTAACGGGACGCTGTCAACGCGCGGCGCACGCCGGCCCGCCCGCTAGGCGGCGAGCGAGGAGAAGCCGGACGCGTCGCCCTCGATGACGGTGCTGACGTCCCCGTCGATGCCCACCGGCACCTCGCCGGCCACCGTGATCCGGTGCAGGCGGCGGGGGTGGTCGTCGTAGTCGGCGACGGCGTAGTGCTGCGTCGAGCGGTTGTCCCAAATCGCGATGTCGCCCGGCCGCCAGGTCCACCGCACAGTGTTCTCCAGCTTGGTGATGTGCCGCTGGAACAGCGTGTAGAGGTCCTGGAAGTCGGCCGAGGACAGCCCCCGGATCGACTGCGCGAAGTGGCCGAGCAGCAGCGACGGCTCGCCGGTCTCGGGGTGGACGCGGACGAGCGGGTGCTCGGTGACGAACGAGGTGTTCCGGAACTCGGCCCGGTACGCCTCCTCCTTGACGTCCACGCCGCCGATCACCGGGCGCTCGATGGCGTAGTCGAACGCGTTGCTGTGCCGGACGCGCAGCCGCGCCGCCAGCGCCTGGAGGCCCGGGTGCAGGGTGGCGTAGGCGTTGACCGTGTTCGCCCAGACCGTCGTGCCGCCGTAGGGCGGCAGCGTGATGGCGCGCAGGACGCTGATCGCGGGGACGCGGTCCACGAACGTCACGTCGGTGTGCCAGCTGTTGGCCTTGCCCTGCTCGGAGTCGATGGGCAGGATCGCCCGGCCGTCGCCGCGCACGGTCGGGTGCGGCGAGGTGACCTCGCCGAGCTGCGCCGCGAAGGCGTACTGGTCGTCGTCGGTGGCGTGATCCTGGTCACGCAGGAACACGACCCGGTGCTTGAGCAGCGCCGCCCGGAACTCCGCCACGGCCGACGGCGCGAGGTCCGCGCCGATGCGCAGGCCCGAGACGACAGCGCCGATGTTGCCCCCGACGGGCGCGACGTCCAGCGCCGCCCGACTGCCGGTGAACTGGGTCATAGGTCATAATCCTCTCGAAAAGACGCCATCTCGGACGCCGCCCAAACCCGTCTAACTTGATCGGGTAAGTAGGAATACTATACAAACGAGGCACACGGAACGTGCCCCGGTCGCGGGCGAGCGAAGAGAGACCCCCATGAACCCAGCCCTGTCCCGACGCGCACTGCTCACCGGCGCGGCCGGTGGCGCCGCCCTGCTGGCCCTGGCCGGCTGCACCTCGGCGGTCGGCGCCCAGAACTCCGGCACGGCGAAGAAGGGCGGGACGTTCCTCGGCGGCATCTCCACCGACCTCGTCCCCGCGAACTTCTTCACCAACTCCAACGCCGGCGTCACGACGATCATCGGCCTGGTCTACGAGAGCCTGATCCACTACCCGGTGGACCGGCTGCGGCCCGAGCCCCGGCTGGCGAAGGACTGGACGATCTCCCCCGACGGCCGCACCGTCACGCTCCACCTGCGCGACGACGTGACGTTCCACACCGGCCGTCCGTTCACGTCGGCGGACGTCGCCTTCTCGCTGAGGACCTACGCCGACCCGAAGTGGAACGGCCAGCTCAAGAGCACCGCGCAGGCCATCACGTCGATCGACGCGCGCGACCCGCACACGGCCGTCCTGCACCTGGCGCACCCGCTCGGCAACATCCTCGACCTCCTGGAGATCGTCCCGATCGTGGACGAGAAGACGTTCGCGGGCGTCGGCGACGGCAGCCGCTACGTCGGCACCGGGCCGTTCGTGTTCGAGAAGTGGAGCCCGAACTCCCGGCTGAAGTTCGCGAAGAACCCGAAGTACTGGGTGCCCGGCCGTCCGTACCTGGACGCGGTGGACATCGCCGTCATCACCGACACGACGTCCCTGACCAGCCAGCTCCGCAGCGGGCAGATCGACTACGCCTACGGCAGCAGCTTCCTGGACATCGAGCGGCTGGAGAAGTCCGGCAAGTTCGACACGATCCAGCTTCGCGGCGCCGAGACCCAGGTGTACGTCGGGACGAACGTCACCGCCGAGGGGCTTGCGGACGTGCGCGTCCGGCAGGCCATCGCGCACGCCCTCGACCGCGACCGCGTCATCGCCGAGGTCTTCCGGGGCAGCGGCTACACGGCCAACCTGCCGTGGCCGAAGACCTCCCCCGCCTACGACGCGCAGCTCAACGCGTCCTACGGCCGGGACGTCGCCAAGGCCAAGAGCCTGCTCGCGGCGTACGGCAAGCCCGTCCCGACGCTGAAGTACAGCTACATCGCCAAGGACCCGCTGCTCGCGGCGACCGCGCAGATCGTCCAGGCGAACCTGAAGGAGATCGGGATCACCGTCGCGCTGGACCCGCTGGACCCGCCGACGTTCGTCGCCCAGCTCATCGGCGGCAAGTTCCCGGGGCTCTGGACGGCCTACCACTCGTGGGCGCAGTACACGCCGTCCACCCTCACGGTCAGCGCGTATCCCTTCAACGCGCTGAAGAACTCGTCGCACTACACGTCGGCGGCCTACACCCGGGACGCGGACGCGGCGTGGCGGCAGGTCGCGGGCGACAGCGTCGAGGCGCGGAAGGCGTACACCGCACTCTCGCGCGACCTGCTCGACGGGCTGTTCCTCATCGAGATCGGCGTCATCGAGGGACGCTGGGCCGTCAGCGACCGGGTCCGGAACGTCGCGTACACCAAGCGCTCCGAACTCGTGCTGACCGACGCGCAGCTCACCGCGTGAGGACGCCGTCGTGACGTCCTACCTCCTGCGCCGGCTGCCGTCGCTGGCCGCCGTGCTCGCGGTGTCGTCCGTGCTGGTGTTCGGGCTGATCCGGCTCGTCCCCGGTGATCCCGCGACGACGCTGGCCGGGGCGAACGCCACGCCCGACGCCGTCGCGGCGATCCGCCACCAGCTCGGCCTGGACCAGCCGCTCCTCACCCAGTACCTCCGCTGGCTGGGCGACCTGCTGACGTTCGACCCCGGACGGTCGTACATCATCGGCGGCGGCATCGGCTCGCTCGTCGGCGACGCGCTCGGCAACACGCTCCTGCTGACCGGGACCGCCCTGCTCCTCGCCGTCCTGTCCGCGCTGCTGCTCGGGCCGCTGTGGGCCGGGACGCGGCGGCGCTGGCTGGAGCACCTGCTGACGGGCGTCAACACGCTGGCGATCGCGATCCCGACGTTCGTGCTCGGCGTCGCGCTCGCGCTGGTGTTCGGCGTCCTCGTGCCGGTGCTGCCCGCCGGCGGCGTGCCGCGCGACGGGCTGCTCGCCGACCCGTCCATCACGGCGCAGTACCTGCTGCTGCCCGCCGTGTGCCTCGGGCTGCCGGTCGGCGCGGTGCTGACCCGCTACCTCGCCGAGTCGCTGCGGACCGAACTCGCCAAGCCCTACGTCGTGACGGCGCTCGCGGCGGGGGTGGCGCGGCGGCGGCTGCTGTTCCGGCACGCGCTGCGCAACGTCCTGCCGACGAGCCTGACCGTGCTCGGCCTCCAGACGGGCGCGCTGCTCGGCGGCGCGGTCCTGGTCGAGTTCACCTTCTCCTGGCCCGGTCTCGGGCTGCTGATCGAACGCGCGGTGACCGGCCGCGACTACCCGGTCGTGCAGGTGCTGCTGATGCTGTCGGTGACGGTGTTCGCCGTCCTGCAACTGCTGACCGACGCCGCGCACGCCCTGCTCGACCCGCGCATCCGGCTCGGGGGTGCCCGATGACCGGTCTCGTCCTGGCGAAGGCCCCGCGGCGGGGCGCGCTCACGCACGGGCGCGGCCTCGCGGGTCTCGTGCTCGTCGGCGCGGTCGTGCTGCTCGGCGTCCTCGCCCCGCTCGTCGCGCCGTACGCGCCGCAGGAGCAGATCCCGGGCGCCAACCTGCTCGGCGCGAGCGGCGCGCACCTGTTCGGCACCGACGAGGTGAACCGGGACGTGTTCTCCCGGGTGCTCTACGGCGTCCGGATCGACCTCGCGATCTGCCTGGTGGCCGTCCCGTGCGGCGCGCTGCTCGGCGGCCTCGCCGGGCTGCTCGCCGGGCAGGCCGCGCCCGCCGACGTGCTCGCGCAGCGCGCGTTCGACGTCCTGCTCGCCTTCCCGCCGATCATCCTCGGGATCGCCATCGCGGCCGTCACCGGGCCCGGCGTGCTGCCGGTCGTCTGCGTCGTCGTCGGCGCCGAGGTGCCGCTGTTCGGACGGCTCGTCCGGACGGCCGCGCTGGAGGTCCGCGAACTGCCCTACGTGGACGCCGCCGAGACGATGGGCGCGTCCCGGACGTGGGTGCTGCGCAAGCACGTCGTGCCCAACATCCTCGACGCGGTGATCGTCCAGCTCGCGCTGTCGGCGTCGGGCGCGGTGTTCATCGACAGCGCGATGAACTTCATCGGGATCGGCGTCCGGCCGCCGACGCCGTCGCTCGGCGGCGTCCTCGCCGCCGCGATGGGCCAGCTCGGCGCCAACGCGTTCTATGCGGTCGGGCCGCTGCTGGTGATCGTCCTGCTCGTCCTCGGTTTCCAGCTCATCGCGCAGGCCCTGCTGGCCGCGCGGCGCGGAGGTGCGCGATGACCCCGGTGCTGCGGATCAGGGACCTGGCCGTCCGGTTCCCCGGCGGGACGGCCGTCCAGGGCGTCGACCTGGACCTGGAGCCGGACGAGGTCCTGGCCGTCGTCGGCGAGTCCGGGTCGGGCAAGTCGGTGACCGCGCTCGCGGTCCTCGGCCTGCTGCCCCCGGGCGCGACCGCGTCCGGCAGCGTCACGCTGGACGGCCGGGAACTGCTCGGCCTGCCCGAGGACGCGCTGCGCCGCGTGCGCGGGGCCCGGATCGCGCTCGTGTTCCAGGAGCCGTCGACGGCGCTCAACCCCGTCGAGCGCGTCGGCTGGCAGATCGGCGAGGTGCTGCGGGCGCACGGGACGTCGTCGCGCCGCGAGCGGGCGAAGCGGGCGGGCGAGCTGCTCGCGTCCGTCGGGATTCCGCCCGGCCGGGCGCGCGACTACCCGCACCAGTTCTCCGGCGGGCAGAAGCAGCGGATCGTGCTGGCGCTCGCGCTCGCCGCCGATCCGGACGTCCTCATCGCCGACGAGCCCACCACCGCGCTCGACGTGACCGTCCAGGCCGAGATCCTCGCCCTGCTGCGGGACCTGCGGCGCGAGCGGCGGCTCGCGGTACTGCTCATCACGCACAACATGGGCGTCGTCGCCGACCTCGCCGACCGGGTCGCCGTCATGCGCGACGGCCGGGTGGTCGAGACGCAGGACGTCGGACGGCTGTTCGACGCGCCCGAGACCGAGTACGCGCAGCGGCTGCTGGCGGCGGTGCCGCGCCTGGACGGGTCCGAGCCCGCGTCGCGGGCCGCGCGGCACGGCGAACCGGTGTTCGCGGTCGCGGACCTGGTCGTCGACCATCCGGGACGTCCGGCGACGCTCGACGGCATCACGCTGTCGGTCGCGCCCGGCGAGGTGCTCGGGCTGGTCGGCGAGTCCGGGTCCGGCAAGACGACGCTCGGACGGGTCGCCGTCGGCCGGCTGCGTCCCGCGTCCGGGAGCGCCCGCCTGTTCGGGCGCGACCTGGCCGCGCTCGGGCGGTCGGAGTTGCGCGCGTTGCGGCGGCGGATCGGGGTCGTCCACCAGGACCCGGCCGCGTCGCTCGACCCGCGCCGGACCGTCCTGGAATCGATCACCGAACCGCTCGACGTCCACGGGATCGGCACCCCGGCGGAACGGGCCGCCCGCGCCGAGGACCTGCTCGAACAGGTCGCGCTCCGCCGCGAGCACGGCCGCCGCCTGCCCCGCGAGCTGTCGGGCGGGCAGCGGCAGCGGGTGGCGCTCGCGCGGGCGCTCGTCCTGGAACCGGACCTGCTGCTGGCCGACGAGCCGACGAGCGCGCTGGACGTGTCCGTGCAGGCCGCCGTCCTCGAACTGTTCGCCGAACTCCAGGAACGGCACGGGTTCGCGTGCGTGTTCATCAGCCACGACCTCGCGGTCGTCCACCGGGTCGCCGACCGGGTCGCGGTGCTGCGCGGCGGGCGGCTCGTGGAGTCCGGACCGGCGCGGGACGTCCTGACGCGTCCCGCCGACCCCTACACGCGGGCGCTCGTGGCGTCCGTCCCGATCCCCGACCCCGTCGCGCAGCGGTCCCGGCGCGGACCCGACCTGGAGGTGCCGGCATGAGCGTCCCCCCGTACGCCCGAGGCTACGAAGGCTTCCGGGGCCGCGTCGGACGGACGGCGGCCGAGTCCGAGCCGTGGTGGCCCGACGTCCCGAGGCCGCGCGCGGGCGCGCCGAACATCGTCGTCGTGCTCGCCGACGACCTCGGCTACTCCGACATCGGCCCGTTCGGCGCCGA
The DNA here is from genome assembly GCF_002911665.1 of Actinomadura rubteroloni. Lineage (NCBI taxonomy): Bacteria > Bacillati > Actinomycetota > Actinomycetes > Streptosporangiales > Thermomonosporaceae > Actinomadura > Actinomadura rubteroloni. The sequence goes on along the minus strand of NZ_MTBP01000004.1, from coordinate 166,826 downwards.
GGTGCCCACGCCGACGCTGGACCGGCTCGCCGCGCGCGGCTACCGGTTCTCCAACTACCACACGACCCCGGTCTGCTCGCCCGCCCGCGCGGCGCTGCTGACCGGCGTGAACCCGCACCGGGCGGGGTTCGCGAACGTCGCGAACTTCGACCCCGGCTTCCCCGGGCTCACCCTCGAACTGGGCGACGACGTCGTCACGCTGCCCGAGGCGCTGCGCGAGGCGGGCTACGCGACGTTCATGGCCGGCAAGTGGCACCTCACCCGCGACGCGCAGATGAGCGACGCCGGGCGGCGCGGTTCCTGGCCCGTCCAGCGCGGCTTCGACCGCTACTACGGGACGCTGGAGGGGCTGAACAGCTTCTTCGCGCCGAACCGGCTCGTCCGCGACAACAGTCCCGTGGAGGTCGACCGCTACCCCGACGACTACTACCTGACCGACGACCTCACCGACGAGGCCATCGGGATGATCCGGTCGCTGCGGGCATCCGACGACCGTCCGTTCTTCCTCTACTTCGCCCACCACGCGATGCACGGGCCGCTCGGCGCCCCGGCCGAGGCGATCGCCCGGCAGCGCGGCCGGTACGACGGCGGCTGGGACGAACTGCGGGACGAGCGGTTCGCCCGGCAGCTCGCGTCCGGGCTCTTCCCTGCCGGGACGCGGCTCGCGCCCCGCAACGCCGAGCCCGGCCTGGACGTGCCCGCCTGGTCGTCCCTGCCCGCCGCGGAACGGTCGCTGCTCGCGCGGTACATGGAGGTCTACGCGGCGATGGTCGAGAACATCGACCAGAACCTCGGCCGCCTGCTCGCCGCCATCGAGGAGTACGGCGAACTGGACAACACCATCGTCGTGTTCACGTCCGACAACGGCGGGACGGCCGAGGGCGGTCCCGCCGGGACGCGGAGCTACTTCAGCCAGTTCGTCCACGTGGCGGGGCTGCCCTCGTCGTGGTCGCGGGACACGCCGCTGGATCCGTCGCTCATCGGCGGGCCGCAGGCGATGGTCCACTATCCGCGCGGGTGGGGCATGGCTTCCAATACGCCGTTCCGTCTCTACAAGGGGAACACGTTCGCGGGCGGTGTGCGGGTGCCGTTCGTCCTGTCGTGGCCTGCCGGGCTGCCGCGCGGGGACGGCGACTCGGGGCTGCGTCCGCAGTACCAGTACGTCACCGATCTGTATCCCACGCTGCTGGAACTCGCCGGGGTGTCGCGTCCTGCGGCCCGTCAGGGCGTGCCCGTGCTGGACCTGGACGGCACCAGCTTCGCGCCCGTCGCGCAGTCGGAGCAGGTTCCGAGCACGCACCCCGAGCAGTACGCCGAGTGGGGCGGGCAGCGCGGCTACTACCGCGACGGCTGGAAGCTGCTGACGCTGCACGCGCCCGGCACGCCCTACGACGACGCGGAATGGGAGCTTTACAACGTCACAGCCGACCCGACTGAAATCGACGACGTCTCCGCCCAGTACCCCGAGCTGACCCGCGAGCTGGCCGACGCGTGGGAGCAGGCCGCATGGCGCAACACGGTCTTCCCCCTGTCGGACGCGTCGGGACTGCTGAACGTCCGCCGTCCGGCCGAGGCGGCACTGAGCCGCCCCGTGACGCTCCCGGCCGGCACGCCCGCTCTGGAGCGCTACCGGTCGTCCAAGCTGATCGCGCTGCGGGACGTGGACATCGAGGTCCGCGCGACGCTCGCGCCCGGCGACGCGGGCGTCCTGGTGGCGCACGGCGACCAGGGCGGCGGCTACGTCCTGTTCGTGGAGGACGGCCACCTGCGCCTGGACTGGAACGCGTACGGCACCCTGCACTCCCTGGACGCCGGCCCGGCCTCCCCCGGCCCCGCCGCGTGGGTGCTGCGCCTGACCGCTCTGCCGGACTTCCGGTGGCGCGTGTCGGTCCACTCGGGCGACACCGAACTGGCCGCCCTGGACGAGGTAGCGATGCTCGTCGGCATGGCACCGTGGACCGGCATCTCCGTCGGCATCGACCGGGGCGGCCCGGTGTCGTGGCCCCTGCACGAACGCCACCGCGCGTTCCCGTTCACCGGCCGCCTCCACCACGTCCGCTACGTGCCGGGCGCGCCCGCCAACTACGCGCCCGGCCGCGTCCGCGCCGCCACAGCCGCAGCAACGGACGTCTACGAGTAACTACCGCAACGCGCGGAGCGCCTTCGTGAACCGCTTCTCGTGCGCCGGACGGTAGCCCCACGCGAGCGGGTGGGGCGACGTCCGGCCCGCGAGCCGCAGATGGCGACGGGCGCGCTCCTCGTCACCCACCTGGAAGAACACCGCGCCGAACAGATGGTGGGCCTCGCGGACGCGGGGATGCCCGGGACGTCCCGCGCCGAACCGGTCGGCGACATCCGCGAGCGCGGCGCGGATGTCCGGGGCGGCGAGCGCGGCCAGGTCGTTCTCCAGATGCGCCACCGCGAGCATCACGGCGACGGGATCGCCCGCCTCGGCCCGTCCGGCGACGTCCGTGCCGAACGCCAGGACCTCGTCGTCCGAGCCCCACCACTTGCGGCACAGCGCCTGGGCGCGGTTCCATGCCACCCCGACCGACTGCACGATAGAACGCCTACCCGAGAACAACGGCTGAGCAGCCCGCTTCACCGACCGCGCCGTCCACCTCCGCGCCGACGAGGTCAAACACGCCGACCCCGCCGCGGCGAGCACTTTCGGTCCGCTCGCCAGAAGCACGGTCGTCACGACGCGACGATGGACCCGATCGCCCCGGTGACGGCGATGATCGCCGGTGTGGCCGGGCCGGGGAGCCGGGCGACGAGGACGCGACGGATCTCGGGCGGCGCGCCTCGCACGCGGAGGCAGATGACGTCGGGTGGGAGAACCGGTGACAGGCGGTCCGGGATCGTCGTGACGCCGAAACCGCCCGCGACCAGTTGCAGTTTCGTCAACCAGTCGCGTGCGCTGTGGACGACTCGCGCCCGTCCCGGCAGGCCCGGCCAGACGCCGAGCAGCGGCTCGGCGCTCGATGACGGGGCGGCGACCCAGGGCGCGTCCACCAATTCGTCGACGTGCACCGACGTGCGGCCGGCGAACGTCCCGGTGGCCGACGCCGCCACGAGAAGTTCGGTGTCCTGGACCGTCGTGAGGTGCAGGCGCGGCGACTCGCCGTCCGGCGGACGGTACGGCGGACGCGACGTCAGGACCGCGACGTCGATCGAACCCGTGCGCAACGCCCGCGTCAGGCCGGGTGTCGTGCCCTCGCGGGTGGTGACCCGGACCCGTGGCGCCGTCTCGGCGAGCCGCGCGAGCGCGACCGGCAGGATCACCGGCCCCGCGCTCGGGAACACCCCGAGCCGCACCTGCTCCGTGCGCGGAACTCCCCCGGCGAGGTCGCGTTCGGCCGCGTCGACGGACTCCAGGATCGTCCGCGCGTGGCGCAGCAAGGTCAGTCCGGCCCGGGTGAGCCGCACCCCGTCCGGCCGCCGCTCGAACAGCGCGGCCCCGGCGCTGCGTTCGAGGGCGAGCGCCTGCCGCGACACCGCCGACTGCGTGTAGCCCAGCCGCGCGGCGGCTGCGGTGAAGCTCCCCGACTCGGCGATCTGGCAGAGCACCCGAAGGCTCGCACTCGACACGTCCATGCTGCCTACGCATACCAGAGATGCCGGATCGTCGCTTCCCGCATGTCCCTGCGCTGCCTACCGTGGCCAGAAGACGCGACAGAAAGGCTCCCCCATGCGAGCAGCGACACTGACCGATTTCGGCGCCCCGCTCACAGTGCGGGACGTGCCCGACCCGCGAGCCGGCGGCGGCGAAGTCCTGGTCGAGGTCCTGGCGACCTGCGTTCCCCCGTACGCGGCCGAAGTGTTCAGCGGCGAACGGCGCTACCCGCTCGAACCACCGGTCGTCCCGGGCGTGGGCGGCATCGGCCGCGTGGTGAGCGTGGGCCCGGACGCGACCAGACTGCGCACGGGCGACATCGTCTGGTGCGACTCGACGGTCCGCGCCCGCGACGACGCCCTCACCCCGGACATCACCCTGCAAGGCTGGAGTTCGCGCGGCGAAGGCGGCGCCCGACTGGCCCGGCACATGCACGACGGCCCGTTCGCCGAACTCATGCGCGTCCCCACCGAGAACGCATACCCGCTGCCCGAAGCAGCGGCAGCCGACCCCGCGCGATGGTCAGCGCTGGGAGTCCACACCATCCCCTACGGCGGCCTGCTAGCGGGACGCCTCCAAGCCGGGGAAACAATCCTGATCAACGGCGCGACAGGCAACCTGGGCAGCAGCGCGGTCGCCATCGCCCTGGCAATGGGCGCCGGCAAGGTGATCGCCCCGGGCCGCAACCAAGCCGCCCTAGCCCTGCTGACAGACCGCTTCGCCCCCCGACTGACACCAGTCGAACTAACCGGCGACGAAGACACCGACCGCGCCGCGATGCAGGCCGCCGCCGACGGCCCGATCGACATGGCACTCGACCTGCTACCCCCTCAGGCACCGGCCACGGCGACCCGAGCGGCGGCCATGACCGTCCGCGAATACGGACGGATCATCCTGATGGGCGGCGTGGGAATGCTCGGCGGAGCCGACCTGGCCCTCCCCTATCCCTGGATCATGCGGAACTCGATAACCCTGCGCGGCCAATGGATGTACCCGCGCACAGCGAACGTCGGCATGATCCGCCTCATCGCCTCAGGCGCCCTCGACCTGGCCCCTGAGCACGTAACCCGCTTCACCCTGGACCAGGTCAACGAAGCAATAACCCACGCCGCAAAACACAACGGCCCTTACGACCGCACCGTCTTGACGCCGATAGGGTGACGACCCACGCGGGGCGGGATGGGTGGAGGTTGCTGGACCTTACTACAACACGAAACGCCACATCAGGGCGTTGGAAGCGGTGATCCGCAAGCTGCCATCGCCCAGCGCACCGCCGCAGATGCCTCCAACCCTTCGAACACTCGGACGGACGCGCAAGCTCGATGAAAACGACTTTCACCAACTCATCGACGGCTATCAGGCAGGAGCGACCGTGTATGAGCTGGGCGAGCGGTTCGGGATCGATCGGCAGACAGCGAGCAAGATCCTCCAGCGTGCCGGCGTCGCGATACGGCGGCACGGACTTTCGCCCGAACAGGTAGATGAGGCGGTACGGCTCTACGAGAAAGGCTGGTCACTTGCGCGGATCGGCGAGCGCTTCGATGTTAGCGACATGACCGTGCAAAGGCGCTTGAAGGAGCGGGGCATGCAGATGCGGCCACGGCGCGACCAGACACAGTAACCAACTAGCAAGCTGCCGCCCAGTGAGCCGATGGCCTCGGAGCCTGAGCACTGGAGCTTGGACTCACCATGCCCATCTCTTCCACCACCCATAGGTTCGTCTGTGACCGCGTCCGCGACCCGGAGCTGACCGAGCGCGCCCGCGAACTGGTCGCCCTCTACGAAGCCTGCACACCTACGGCGGCATGGCGGGACGGGACATGGAGGCCGTCGCGCGCGGCATCACCGAGTCGGTCCGGGAAACCAACATCCGCGCGCGCGTCGGCCAGGTCGCCTACCTCGGCGGACGGCTCGCCGACGCGGGGCGTCCCGGTCGTCTTCATCGGCCGCCCATACCGCCGACGACATCGACCGCGACGGCATGGCCTTGGGAGACGTCCGCGACGAGCCGGCCCGCCGCTGATCTGTCTCCCGTAGGCTCCCGAACTGACCGTAGGCCGGGACCCACGTCCTTGGGCCTGAGGACGTCAGCGGGGCGTCAGTTCTGCGTCCCTACCTGCTGAGTGCAGCGATCGACTCGTCGGTGCAGGTGTCCCAGAAAGCGCCCGCGACGTCCTCGACCTGGGCGAGGGAGTCGGCGGCGAACAGGTGGTCCTGGTACTTGGTGATGTCGTAGTGCGTCGAACCCATGATCTTGAGGTCGAGCGGGTGGATGTGCATGTGCCGGAACTCCTCGATCTCGCCGTACGACGACAGGATCCCCGCACCGTAGGCGCGCAGCTCGCCGTCCTCGTACAGCACGCCGAACTCGAGAGTGAACCAGAAGACCTTGGAGACGAACTCCAGGGCCTCGGTCGTCTCGACGCGGCGGGCGGCCCCTCCGGCGGCGCGGTAGAGGGCGGCGAACCGGTCGGACGCCAGGGCGTTGCCGTGCCCGATCACCTCGTGGATCACGTCCGGCTCGGGCGTGTAGAACGGGACGCTGTGGTGCCGGATGTACTGCGTGGAGTGGAAATAGGAGTCCGCCAGGGACCCGTAGAAGTCGCGGAGCGGGACCAGCCCGGCGGCCGGCAGGTAGCGGAAGCCGGTCAGCGGCTCCAGCAGCCGGGACACCGCCTCCAGCTGCGGCACCCGGTCGGCGGGCAGGTCCAGGCGGTCTTTGGCGTCCAGGTACTCGGCGCAGGCGTAGACCTCGTGCTTGGCCTTCAGTTCGGCCGAGACGAGCCGCCACACTTCATGCTCCTCGGCGGTGTAGCGGGCTTGCTGGATCGGCTCGCCGCGCCGATGGTTGAGCGCGAGATGAGCGATCTGGTTACGGCGTTCACGGTAGACCGGGTCGGCGAAACCCGGGTGAGTCCGCGCCAGCTCTACCGTCACCGCCCCGTGTTCGTCCCGCGTCACAGGAGCGAAGTACTGGGCTTCCTCGAACAATTCAGTCCTCCTTGTCGACTGTCTGCTTCTGCGAGGGTCCACCGAGCGGCGCTCCTAGGGAAGCCCCGCGCCTTCGGCGTGCTCAAAGGCGCGGGCCAACGGCGACCCGGCCGTACCGCCCCAGCCCGTCGCGCCTGGGGCGCGACGGACGAGAGCGGGCACTTGACGCGAATCGCTAGTACACGGCCCGCGCCGGCAAGGGGCAGGGGCTCAGCGGGCGCATGGCCTCGGTGCACTGCTCCGCCATGCGATCGGGCTGCTCCGCCATGCGATCGGCGACCTCCTCCGGCGGCAGGTCCTGCTCGCGGGACGTCCGCCAGACCTTGGTCAAGGTTTCACCGATCGCCATGATCCGGCGCGCGGCCGTGGGAAGGTCATGACCCCGCGAGGAGGAGAACCTCCTCGACCTGGCGGCAGACGGCACCCTCCCACAAGCCAAGATCAAAGAACGGCTCCGTGACATCGAACGGCGCCGCCAGCGTTTGACCGAACGGCTCGGCCAAACCAACGAAGAACTCGCCGGATCCGCCCGGCTGATCGACCTCGTACTCATGCTCCTCGAGGATCCCCAGCCCTCTACCGCCGGGCCGACGAGGAATGCCGCCGCATGCTCAACCAAGCGATCTTCAACGCCCTGTACCTCAACGACGAGGACATCAGCGGCCACCACCTCCAAGAGCCGTTCGCCAGCCTCCACGCACTGCACGACGACAGCCAGGATCCGCCCCCGCCCGACGTCAAGCCCGCGCCGTCCTCACCCAGCACCACCCGGCGGTGTTCTTCTCCTATGGAATGGGCGTCGATTCCACGGCGATCCTGCTGCTGTGGATTCACGAGCCGCAGTCGCGGGATTTCGACTTGGGCGACCTCGTCGTGCTGACGGCGATGACCGGGGACGAGTGGCCGGAGACGGCGCGCATGGTGAGCAATTGTGTTCTGCCGCTCCTGCGCGAGCACCGCGTTCGTTACGTGCAGGTGGCGCGTGCCGGTCCCAGGCAGGCGGACGGCATTCAGATCCTGGACGATTCCCGGTCGCCTCGCCGGTTGTTCGTCGAGGCGGCTACACGCTCGGCACCGAGATGCTCACCGCGGGGACGGCGCCGCAATGCGGCGGTGCACGCAAATGTTCGGCGAAAGCCAAGGGGTGGCCGCTGGAACAGGCCATCGCCCGTATCGCCTGCGGCCCGTACCGGCATGTCATGGGGTTCGAGCTGAGCCTATGTTGTGGGTTTATTATCTGTCCACTGTCCACACTCTGCCTCCGATCGTTCCGACAGTAGGGCCCGAATGCGTCGCCTTCGGGGTTCGCCGTAGTGCCTGGTAAAATGTCCTCGAACGAGGCGGAACTGCTGAACACGTGCCCTGTTCGGGCACCTGTTCTGGGTCGAGCGCGACACTCTGGTCTTGGCGCGCGTGCTCGACGTCCGCCCGCCGCACCGGATCGACCCGTGCGGCCAAGCCGCGTTCGACGCGACTCGCGCGGCTACGCGTTGATGGGCCGGGACTACGTGATGGTCGGCGCACCACCGGACCAGTTGCTGGGCACCGGCGGCTGGCTCGGCGGCCAGTGCCGAGGTTCAACGCCGTCGGCTTGGTGAGTTGGTGCGAGCATGCCGAGTAGTCGAACGGCGTCCGCGTCGCGGCTGTTCGGCGCCGCCCGGTAGACGATCAGTTGCTGGCCCGACGCGCCGCGAACGTCGAAAGTTCGGTAGGTCAGTGTCAGATCCCCCACCGCACTGTGCCGGAATTGCTTGGCTTCGTGCGTCTTGCCGTGCACGTCGTGCCGCCCCCACAACCACCGGAAGTCGTCGTCGGCCGCCGCCAGTTCTTCGGTCAGCGCGAGAGTGAGCGGGTCGTCCGGACAGTACCCGAGCGCCAGTCGCAGGTGCGCTACGCATGCTTCGGCCGCGCGGTCCCAGGCGGCGAAGAACGTGCGGCCCGCCGGATCGAGGAACGTCATGCGGGCCAGGTTGTCCGTATCGGCGAAGTCCGAGTAGAGCGCGTCCGCGATCGCGTTGCGGGCGAGTAGGTCCAGTCGCCGGTTGACGATGACGGCGGGCAAGTGCGGCCATTCGGCAAGCAGTTGCCGCAGATCGTCGTCGACGCGATCCTCCAACGGTTCCCGATCGCTGATCGGGACGTCGGCGAGGCGGAACAGGTGCTCGCGAGCCTCCGGGCCCAGATCGAGCGCACGGGCGACACCGTCCAGCACCGAGGCGGACGGGGCGCGTTCCCGGCCCTGCTCGAGCCGCGCGTAGTAGTCGGCACTCACCCCGGCACGCACGGCGACCTCTTCCCGGCGCAGCCCCGCCACCCGGCGCCGGCCGTGCGAGACGAGGCCGACGTCCTCGGGAACCAACCGCGCGCGGCGAGCGGTGAGGAACCTGCCAAGGTCAGTCTCAGGCATGTGACCAGGATAAATTCCAGTACCGCCGGTAGCCAGGGTGCGCCGCACCCCGGAAAACCCCGCACTGGTTGCGGCCGGTCCCAGCGCCGATGGTGAGTGCATGGCCGCACCGAAGATCGACAGAGCCGCGCTGAACGACGCAGCTGGACCGCTACTGTTCGTCAACGCGACGATCCACACGCTGGACCCCGTCATCGGAGACATCGAGACCGCCGACCTGTTGCTGGCCGGCGACAAGATCGCCGGCGTCGGGCCCGGCTTGCACACCGCGGCCGGGGACGACGGCGCGACCGTGGTCGACTGCAGCGGCCTGAGCATCGTCCCGATCGCCGGACTCAGCACCCTTGCGCCAGGAAGCCCGGCCACCTTCGCAGTGATCGACACCCACGGCCGCAACGCCTGGGAGTACGTCATCTGGCGCCCGGAGCACGCGGTCCTGGTAGTGGTCGACGGGATCTCACGGGCGACCACGTCCTCGCCGGCTGTCCCGGTTGCCCGGCGGCGCCCGGCCCACAGCCCGTATGTCGGGATGTGGATCGACGAGTCCGGCTTCCTGTACCAGGAACTCACCCCCGACGGCCGCTACGACGAGACCCGCGGCGGTCGCCCGCACGCTTACCAGGGCAGCTTCTGGATCGACGGGAATCGCATCGTCTACCTCGACGATCTGGGGTTCTGGGCGTACGGCGAGTTCCTCGACGGCGTGCTGCACCACGCCGGCTACATCCTTCACCGAGCACCCCAGGAGCGATCATGAACATCCTGTTCACCGGCGGCTCCGTCGTCACCATGGACCCGGAGCTGGGCGACCTGGCACGGGGTGACGTGCTGGTCAGCGGCGAGCACATCGTGGCTGTCGGGCCCGATCTGCGCGACCACCCCCAGGCCCGCGGCGCCGAAATCGTCGACACCACCGGCCGGATCGTGAGCCCTGGCTTCGTCGACACGCACCGGCACGCGTGGCAGGCACAGTTGCGACGCAGCATCCCCGACGTGACCGACCTCGGCGCCTACGTCACGAGCACCCTCGCCCGCATCGCGCCCGCCTACAGGGCACATGACGTCTACGTCGGGACCCGCCTCGCGGCCCTCTCGGCGCTGGACGCCGGCATCACCACGATGCTCGACTTCTCGCACAACTCGCGCAGCGCCGCCCACTCCGACGCCGCGATCCAGGCACTGGTGGACACCGGAATCCGAGGCGTGCACGCCTCGATGGCGCCGCACTTCGGCGACTGGGACCAGCAATGGCCGCAGGACGTGCAGCGACTGCACGCGGCGCACTCCTCCGGACTGGTCACAGTTCGGCTGGCCACACTCGCGACCAGCGAGATCGCCGGGCCACTGCATGCGTACGCGCCGCGGCTCGCGGCGTTCGCCCGGGAGCTGGGTATCGGCGTCAGCGTGGACGCGGTGTTCGGTATGTCGTCGTCCGCGGCAATCTTGGACTGGGCAAAGGACGGGTTGCTCGGCCCGCACGTCACGCTGATCCACGCCACCGGGCTGACGGTGGAGGCGTGGCGGGCGATCGGCGACACCGGCACGACCGTCTCGCTCGCGCCGACCTCCGACGCCCAGATCGGCCTGGAGACCGCGATCCCGGCCATCGACGAGGCGCTGGCGGCCGGGGTCCGTCCGGGGCTCAGCATCGACGTGGAGGTGGCGCTGGCCAGCGACATGTTCACCCAGATGCGGGCGCTGCACGCGATCCAGCGAATGCGGGCGGTCAACCGCGCATACGGCACCGACGCCATTCCGAACCGGATCACCACCCGCGACGTGCTCGATTTCGCCACCCTGCAGGGCGCGCGCACCAATGGGCTGGACTCGATCACCGGCTCGCTCACGCCCGGCAAGCAGGCGGACCTGCTGGTCGTCAACGCCACCGACGTCAACACCATGCCGCTCAACGACGCCGTGGGCACGCTCGTGCTGGGCGCCGACCCGCGCAACATCGAGACCGTGCTGGTCGCGGGCGTGATCCGCAAGTCCGGTGGCCGGCTGGTCGGTGTCGACGCGGCACAGCTGCACGAGCAGGTCGTCGCTTCCCGGGACGCCATCCTCGCCACGGCAGCCTCGTGACCTGGCCGCCTCCAGTCGAGGTGGCCCGCGACGTGGGCTGGAAGTGATCTTGGGCGCTACCGCAGTGGCCCAGTGTTCTAGTAAGCCCACCAAGGTGGGGCTGGCCGGACTCGAACCGACGACCTACGAGGTGTAAGCTCGCCGCGCTACCAACTGCGCCACAGCCCCTTGACCGCAAAGACGATACCGTCTTCGGGGCCGTTGGCTGTACTCGGTTGTCGGCGTCAGGCGGCGGCCGGGGTGTAGGTCGTGTGCAGGACGCCCGTCTTGAGGGTCTTCTGCTGCGTCAGGGTCAGCGGGTAGGTCTCGCCGTCGGTGAAGAGGCGTTCTCCGTGGCCCACCACGATGGGGTGGATCAGGAGTTCCAGGCGGTCCAGCAGCTTTTCGGCGAGGAGCCAGCGGACGAGGGTCGTGCTGCCGGACATGCCGATGTCGCGGGGCAGGGACGACTTCAGGGCGCGGAGCTCCTCGGCGGCGGTGGCACCGGGGATGATGGTCGTGTTCGACCAGGTCGCCTCGGTGAGGCTGTTGGAGACCACGTACTTCGGGATCTCGTTGATGAACGTGGCGAACGGCTCGTCCGCGCTCTGCTGCGGCCAGTACTGCGACCACTCGTCGTACATCGTGCGGCCCATGAGGAAGGCGTCGTAGGTCTTCATGCCCGCGCCGATCGTCTCCCCCATCTCGTCGTTGAAGTAGGGGAAGTGCCACTGGTCGGGGCGCTCCACGACGCCGTCCAGCGAAATGAAGAAGTTCGCGACGATCTGTCCCATGATGACAACTCCTGACGGCCTGCACGCCGGTCCTTCCGGCCCCGCCCACTATGGCGACCGGGTACGACAGAACCGGACGCCCGCCGGGGACTGCGCAAGGGAAGGCTTGTTCTAAAGTGTGGGCGTGACCGTCCCCACACATCGACGCCTGCCCCGCGGGCGCCACGCGCTGCCCCCCGACGAGGTCGCGCGGACGCAGCGCGCCCGGCTGTTCCTGGCGATGGCGCAGGCGATGAGCCGGCAGGGGTTCGCGGCCACGTCGGTCGGGGACGTCCTGAAGCTCGCCGGCGTGTCGCGCCAGACGTTCTACCAGCTCTTCTCGTCCAAGCTCGACTGCTTCATGGCGACGTTCGACGCGGCGACCGAGCTGCTGGAGGCGCGCCTGAACGAGGCCGTGGAGGGCGCCGGCACGCCGCTCGAACGGTTCGAGCGCGCGATCGACGCCTACGTGACGTCGCTGGCGAGCGAGCCCGGCTACGCGCGGCTATTCCTGGTGGAGGCGCACGCGGCGGGGCCGGAGGCGATCACCCGGCGGCTCCAGTTCCAGTACCGGCTGGCCGACCGCATCGCGGGGCTGTTCGACTCCGGGTCCGAGGACGCGCGGTTCGCGTGCCGGACGATCGCGGCGGCCGTCGCGTCGATGGTGGTCGGGCCGCTGCTGGACGACGACCCCGAGGGGCTGCGTCAGCTCGCGGCGGACATGACGCGGCACGTCCGCAGGCTCAGCGAGTGCGGCGTGCTCTAGCGAACTTCTCGACGGCCGCCGGGGTGACGGGCGTGAAGAAGTTGACGAGGTTGCCGTCGGGATCGCGGAACAGCAGCGACCGGTTGCCCCACGGCATCGTCGTGGGTTCGGCGACGACGTCAGTGACGAAGCCGGTCAGGTTCTGGAAGACGCGGTCCACGTCGTCCACCAGGAATTCGGTGATGACACTGTGGTTGTCGGCCGGACGGGCCGAGCCCGGCGCGAACAGCGGGACGGTCCGCGTGCTGGCGATCGCCAGCGTGGCACCGGACGTCGTCAGCTCAGCGAAGTCCTCGGTGGACCAGTCCGCCTGCACGCCGGTGACCTTTTCGTAGAACGCGACGAGACGCGCGACGTCCTCGGTGATGATGCGGATCGAAACGAAGTCCATGCTGTTCCTCCCAAGGTTCGGATAGGGGGAACGCTAGAACGAATAGTGGACAGAACCGGTCCACTATCGGACGTAGCCTGGTAAATATGTCCCGACCCACCGGCCGCGTCCTCACCCTGCTGGAACTGCTGCAATCGGGCGGCACCCGGACGATCGCCGAACTCGCCGACCGGCTCGGCGTCGAAGGGCGCACCGTCCGGCGCTACGTGGACCAGCTCGTCGACCTGGACGTCCCCGTGGAATCGGTGCGCGGCCGATACGGCGGGTACCGCCTCGCCCCCGGCTACCGCCTGCCCCCGCTCATGTTCGGCGACGACGAGGCGCTGGCCGTCCTGCTCGGCCTGATCGCCGGCCGCCGCGCGGATCTGACGACCGCCCAGCGCACCGCGAACGAGACGGCGGCGGCGAAAATCCGGCGCGTGCTGCCGAAGCACATCGCCCGCAGGCTCGACGCCCTTGTGGAATCGCTCGAATTCACCGGCCGCCCCGGAACATTCGACATCCCGGACGCCGAAATCCTGCTCACCCTCGCCGACGCGGTGCGCCACCGAAGGCCGGTGGCGATCCGCTATACCGACCGCGAAGGAAGGCGCACCGAACGCACCCTGCACGCGTACGGAATCGTCGCCCACGGGGGCCGCTGGTACGTCACCGGCGAGAACAGGACCTTCCGGCTGGACCGCATCACGGACGCGAGAACCCGGCCCGGCTCATTCGAGAAGCCCGCAGGCCCCGGCCCGGCGCAACGTTTGGTGGAAGCGTTCGCCACGGCCGAGTACCGGCACGAAGTGACCATAAGAATCCACGGGACGGACGAGCAGATCCGCGCCCACCTGCCCCCGACCGTCGCGCGGTTGAGCCCCGCGAAGGACGAAGGCTGGCGGACGGTCGAACTGCGGGCGGAACGACTCGACTGGCTGCCGCAGGTGCTCGCCGCACTCGACCGCCCGTTCGTCATCGAGCGCCCCGGCGAACTGCGCGACGTCGTCGCGGCGCGAGCCGAACGCCTGGCGTCCTACGCCCGCCGGACCTGACCGCGCGGGGCGTCCGGTTCGATGCGCAGGGCGCCGATAACGGTCGCCAGCATCTCGTAGTGGCCGGCGAGCATGCACAACTCGACGCACTCGGGCTCGGTGAGGTGCCGCCGCAGCGCGGCCCACGTCGCGTCGGAGAGGTCGCGGGAAGCGTGCAGGTCGTCCACGGCGGCGAGGACGGCCCGCTCGCGCTCCGTCCAGCCCGGCGCGGACGGCCCGGCGACCAGCCGCTCCACGTCGGCGGCACGGACCCCGGCGCGGCGGGCGAGCCGGACGTGGTGGTCGAACTCGTACCGGCACGACCGCAGGTGCGCGACGCGCAGGATCACCAGTTCGCTCTCCCGGCGCGGCAGCACGCCGCCGGGCATCAGCGACCCCGCGAACAGCAGCCAGGTGTGGAACATCCGGGGACGGCGCCCGAGCGTGAGGAACAGGTTGAGCGGCCCCGTCCCGGCGACGCGGCCGGACAGGCGCGCGAACAGCCAGGTGAACGGGCCGATCTCGGCGAGCCGGCCGGGCCGGACGCGCGGTGTCACGCGACGTCCCCGGGCGGCTGCGGCGTGGTGAGCGGGGCGTGCTCGCCGCGCGCGATCTCCAGCGCGCGGTCCAGGTCGCGCTGGACGATCCGGTCCAGGAACGGCTGCGCGACCATCCGCAGCGGCAGCGCCCCGGCGACCCACCAGGGCGCGACGACGCGGCGGGCGCGCCGGGCGATGCCGCGTTCGAGGGCGTCGATGCCGACGTCCAGCGGAGTGACGCCCGCCAGCCCGGACGCCGACCGCCGACCGCCGATGAGCGCGGCGGCGGCCTCGGTGCCGAACCCCCGGCTGGTCATGTCGGTGTCGAGTTCGGCGAAGTAGGCGACGCCGACGCGGGCGCCCGACGGCCGCAGCTCGGCGCGCAGCGTGTTGCCGAGCGCCTCGACGGCGGCCTTGGACGCGCTGTAGGCGCCGAGGAGCGGGAGCTGGACGGCGGCGGCGGCCGACGCGACCGCGAGCGCGTACCCGCGCGGGTGCGCGACGTGCGGCCCGGCGGCGCGCAGCGTGTTGTAGGTGCCGGTGGCGTTGACGCGCAGGGTCTGGTCCCAGACGGCCGGGTCGCCGCCGAGGACGGGCAGTTGCGCGGCGATCCCGGCGTTGGCGACGACGACGTCCAGGCCGCCGAGGGCGCCGACGGCCGCGGCGACGGCGGCGTCCACGGCGGCGCGGTCGGCGATGTCGCACACGGCGAAGGGCGCGTCCCCGCAGCGCGCCGCGACGGCGGCGAGCAGGTCGGGTTCGAGCCCGGCGAGGGCGACGCGGGCGCCCCGGGCGTGCAGGCGCTCGGCGAGCGCGGCGCCGATGCCGCGCGCGGAGCCCGTGATGAGGACCCGGCGCCCGGTCAGCGGGGGGAGGCGGCGCGCGTTCGCAATCATGCGCGGGACCGTATCACACGCGAACAGACGTGTTCTTTTGACAGTTCACGCGGAGTCCGTGCCGTCCTGCTCGGCGAGGAACCGCTCGAACTGGGCGGCGATCTCGTCGGCGGTCGGCATGTCCCGCTCGTCGGCGAGCAGGCTCTCGCGCTCGGCCGCGCCCGCGAACGCGTCGTACTGCTGCTCCAGGGCCCGGACGACCTTCTCCACCTCGTCGTTGCCCGCCACCTGCTCGGCGATCTCGGCGTCGGTGCGGGCGGCGGCGTCGCGCAGCCCGTCCGACGGCAGCACCAGCCCGGACGCCCCGACGACCGCCTCCAGCCCCGCGACCGCCGCCGCCGGATACGACGCCTGCGCCAGGTAGTGCGGGACGTGGACGGCGTACCCCACCGCGTCGTGCCCCGCCTCCCCCAGCCGGAACTCCAGCAGCCCCGCGACGCTGCCCGGTACCTGCATCCGGTCGAACCACGCCGCCCGCGTGACGAGGTCGGGACGCGTCGCGTGCGACGTCATCCCCACCGGCCGGGTGTGCGGCACGCCCATCGGGATCCCGTGGACCCCGACGACGAGCCGCACCCCGAGCCGCTTGACGAGGTCGCGCACCGACGCCACGAACCCCTCCCAGAGCCGGTCGGGCTCCGGGCCCGTCAGCAGCAGGAACGGGGTGCCGACCTCGTCGCGCAGCAGGTGGACGGCCAGTTCGGGCGCGGCGTAGTCCGACCAGTGGTCCTTGTCGAACGTCATGGTCGGGCGCCGCGCCCGGTAGTCGATGAGGGAGTCCACGTCGAACCGGGCGATGACCCGGTGCTCCAGGGCGTCGAGCAGGTGCTCGCGGAGGAGCTGTCCGGTGGACCCCGCGTCGACGAAGCCGTCGAGGCTGTGGAGGAGGACCGGCCCGTCCAACGCGGGCAGGTCCCCGTCCAGCTCGTACAGGTCCTCTGGGTTGCGCACCGTACCCCC
Organism: Actinomadura rubteroloni; assembly: GCF_002911665.1. Lineage (NCBI taxonomy): Bacteria > Bacillati > Actinomycetota > Actinomycetes > Streptosporangiales > Thermomonosporaceae > Actinomadura > Actinomadura rubteroloni. The sequence goes on along the minus strand of NZ_MTBP01000004.1, from coordinate 150,413 downwards.
CAAGTCCAACGTCGAATGAACTCAACATTAGGACATGGCGGGCTTCTTCCCCGTCCCCGCGAAGGTCAGCTTCCGGGACCGAACACGCGGCTGCCGAGGAAGTCGTCGGCGCGCAGCGTGGTCAGCTCCGCGCGATCGACGGACCCGCCCGCGTCCAGCAGCCGGTTGGCGTGCCGGAGTCTGGCCCGCTCGATCGCGTTGCGCACCGACCGGGCGTTGGCGAACCGCGGCTGCTTGCGCCGCCGTTCCACGTACTCGCGGAAGACGGGTTCGGCGGCCGGGTCGAGGCGGTAGCCCTCGCGCTCCATCATCATGGTCCCGATCTCCTCCAGCTCGCCGGCGGCGTAGTCGGGGAAGTCGATGTGGTGCGCGATGCGGCTGCTCATGCCGGGGTTGGACGAGAAGAACGAGTCCATCCGGTCCTTGTACCCGGCGAGCACCACCACGAGGTCGTCGCGCTGGTTCTCCATCACCTGGAGCAGGATCTCGATGGCCTCCTGCCCGTAGTCGCGCTCGTTCTCCGCGCGGTACAGGTAGTACGCCTCGTCGATGAACAGGACGCCGCCCATCGCGCGCTTCAGGACCTCCTTGGTCTTCGGCGCGGTGTGGCCGACGTACTGGCCGACGAGGTCGTCGCGCGTGACCGACACGAGATGGCCGCGCCGGACGTACCCGAGCCGGTGCAGCAGCTCGGCGAGCCGGACGGCGACGGTCGTCTTGCCCGTCCCGGGGCTCCCGGTGAAGCACATGTGCAGGTTGGGACGGCCCGAGTCGATCCCGAACCGCTCCCGGACGCGGTCGATCAGCAGCAGCGCCGCGATCTCCCGGATCCGGGTCTTGACCGGGACGAGCCCGACGAGTTCGCGGTCGAGCGCGTCCAGGACGTCGTCCACCTGCGAGTCGGCGCGCTCCCTGGCGAGGTCGATCGACGCGTCCGGGGGGAGCGGCGCCCCGGCGGGGAGAGTCTCCTCCTCCGCCGGGGAGCCGGACCCGGGACGCATCCCGAAGCCGAGCCGATCGGTCATGACGTCGGGTACCGGTCGCCCTGCGGGCGGTCGAGCGCGTACGGGTGGGTCGTGTACTGGGTGCGCCGGTCGGAGGTCTCGGTGCGGTCCAGCCGGAACCCGGGCTCCTCGGCGGGACGCTGGACGATGAACGACAAAGCGGTCGTCTGCCGTCCGTACCGGGCGTCGTAGGCGTTCAGCCGGATGTAGTGGTTCGGGTAGGCCTTGCGGCACTCGTTCACTTCGAGCAGGACGCCCGCCGGGTCCTTGAGGTCGAACATCGGCAGGCCCCACATCTCCCAGTAGGAGTTCCGGGGGTGCGGGTCGTCGGTGAACTCCACCGAGCAGGGCCAGTCCCGGTCCAGGGCGTAGGCGATCTGCCGGGCGATCTCCTCGTCGGTGAAGTCCGGCAGGTAGGAGAAGGTTCCTTGGGTCACGCGCATCAGATGCTCACCGGGGTCTCGACGACGTCAGGGGTGTCGGTGGACTCGTAGTTGAACGTGATGTCGCCCCAGGTGGACAGGGCGACGTCCAGCTCGCGGCTGTGCTTGGCGGCGGCGCGCAGGATGTCGCCGCCCTCCTTGAGGAAGTCGCGGCCCTCGTTGCGCGCCTTGATCATCGCCTCCAGCGCGACGCGGTTGGCGGCGGCGCCCGCGGCGATGCCCATCGGGTGGCCGATCGTCCCGCCGCCGAACTGGAGGACGACGTCCTCGTCCAGGTAGTGCAGGAGCTGGTGCATCTGCCCGGCGTGGATGCCGCCGGACGCGACCGGCATCGTCCCCGGCAGCGACGCCCACTCCTGGTCGAAGTACAGGCCCTTCACCGGGTCGGCGGCGATCTTGTCCAGCCGCAGCGTGTCGTAGAAGCCGGCGACGGTGTTCGGGTCGCCCTCCAGCTTGCCGACGACCGTCCCGGCGTGGATGTGGTCGACGCCCGCGAGCCGCATCCACTTGGCGATCACGCGGAAGCTGACGCCGTGGTTCTTCTGCCGCGTGTAGGTGGAGTGGCCGGCGCGGTGCAGGTGCAGGATCGTGCCGTTCGCCCGCGCCCAGTTCGCCATCGACTGGATCGCGGTGTAGCCGATCGTCAGGTCGATCATGACGATGACGCTGCCGAGCGCCTTGGCGAACTCGGCCCGCTCGTACATCGCCTCCATCGTCCCGGCGGTGACGTTGAGGTAGTGGCCCTTGATCTCGCCCGTCGCGGCCTGCGCCTTGTTGACGCCCTCCATGCAGTAGAGGAACCGGTCGCGCCAGCGCATGAACGGCTGGGAGTTGATGTTCTCGTCGTCCTTGGTGAAGTCGAGGCCGCCGCGGAGGGCCTCGTAGACGACGCGGCCGTAGTTGCGGGCCGACAGGCCGAGCTTCGGCTTGACGGTCGCGCCGAGCAGCGGGCGGCCGAACTTGCCGAGGTACTCGCGCTCCATGATGATGCCGTGCGCGGGGCCCTGGAACGTCTTGACGTAGTGCGTCGGGATCCGCATGTCCTCCAGGCGGAGCGCCTTCAGCGCCTTGAACCCGAACACGTTGCCGATGATCGACGACGTGAGGTTCGCGATCGACCCCTCCTCGAACAGGTCGAGGTCGTAGGCGATGTAGGCGATGAACTGGCCCTCCTGCCCCGGGACGGGCTCCACCCGGTAGCACTTGGCCTGGTAGTTCTCGTAGCTGGTGAGGCGGTCGGTCCAGACGACCGTCCAGGTCGCCGTGGACGACTCGCCCGCGACGGCCGCGCCGGCCTCCTCCGGCGGCACGCCCTGCTGCGGCGTGATCCGGAAGGCGGCGAGGATGTCGCTGTCCTTCGGCTCGTAGTCCGGACGCCAGTAGCCCATCTCCGCATACGGGATCACGCCCGCCGACCATCGGCCCGCGCTCATGTGCGCTCTCCTTCTCCGCCGGGACGGCGGGTCTTCGGACCGGAACGCGGCGCCTCTCCCGAGAAAGGACGGCAGGCCCAGGGGTCGACGGGAGGAGCGCCGCGTTCCGGCCACGGTGTCTCGTGGACGGGACGAGCTTCGCCGCCCGATACTTGCGCTGTCCATCAAGTGTTCCGGGCCGAACATCAAGTGTTCGGTTGAACCAGGAGGTCGTGCGGATGACCGAGGGACGGTTGCGGACGTTCGTCACCGTCGCCGAGACGGGCTCGGTCCGGGAGGCCGCGCGGCGGCTGTACGTGACGGAGTCGGCGGTGTCGGCGGCGGTGGCGGGACTGGCCCGTGACCTGGGCGTCCCGCTCGTCCGGCGGGCCGGGCGGGGCCTGGCGCTGACCCCGCCGGGCGCGGTCTACGCCGGGTACGCGCGGCAGGTGCTCGGGCTGCTGGAGCAGGGCCGGGCGGCGGCGCGGGGCGCGGCGGACCCGGCGCGCGGGCCGCTGCGGCTCGCGGCGGTCACGACGGCCGCCGACGAACTGCTCCCCGACCTGCTCGCGGGGTTCCGGACGCGCTGGCCGGACGTGGAGCTGACCCTGTTCGTCGGGCCGCGCCGCGCGGTGTTCGACCGGCTCGGCGCGCACGACGCCGACCTGGTCCTCGCGGGGCGCCCGCCCGCCGAGCTGGACGCGACCGTCCTCGCCCGGCACCCGAACGACCTCGTGGTCGTCGGGGCTCCGGGCCTGGCCGCCGGGTTCTCGCTGGACGCGACGCCGTGGGTGATGCGCGAGCCCGGCTCGGGCACCCGCGCGACCGCCGAGGCGTACCTGGCCGAGCACGACGCGGCGCCGCCCCGGCTCGTCCTCGGGTCCAACGGCGCGGTCGTCGCGGGCGCGGCGGCGGGGCTCGGCGCGGCGCTGGTGTCGCGGGAGGCGGTCGGCGCGCACCTGGCCGACGGACGGCTCGTCGTGGTCGACGCCCCCGGCACCCCGCTGGACCGTCCCTGGCACGCCGTGTCGGGCCCCGACCCCACCGCGACCACGCGGTTGTTCGTGGACCACCTCCTCGGCGCGCCGGGCTGGACGGCGGCCTGACACAATCGACGCAGCCGATCCGTTCGCCAGGGAGCCGCCCATGCCCGCCGACCGCGCGTACGACATCGTCCTGTTCGGTGCCACCGGGTTCACCGGCGGGCTCACCGCCGAGTACCTCGCGGCCCACGCGGGCCCGGACGTGCGGTGGGCCATCGCCGGACGGGACCGGGGACGTCTCGAAGCCGTCCGCGACCGTCTCACCGCGCTCGACCCCGCGCTCGCCGAGCTGCCGCTGCTGCACGCCGACACCGGCGACACCGCGTCCATCGAGGCCGTCGCGACCATGACCCGCGTCGTGATCACGACCGTCGGCCCGTACGCGCGGCTCGGCGAACCGCTCGTCGCCGCGTGCGCCCGCGCCGGGACCGACTACGTGGACCTGACGGGCGAGCCGACGTTCGTCGACGAGATGTACGTCCGCCACCACGAGCAGGCCGTCCGCACCGAGGCGCGGATCGTCCACGCCTGCGGGTTCGACTCCGTCCCGCACGACCTCGGCGCGTACTTCACCGTCAAGCACCTGCCCGAGGGCGTGCCGCTGCGCGTCGAGGGGTTCGTGCGGGCGCGCGGCGACGTGTCGGGCGGCACGCTGGAGTCGGCCCTCGGGATCTTCGCCGACCCGGTGCGGATGCTGCGCGCCGAGCGCGCCCGCGCCGCCGCCCAGCCGCGTCCCGCCGGGCGCCGGGCGCGGATCTCGCGGCGGCCCGCCCCGCACGCGCGGGTGCGCGGGTGGGCGCTGCCGCTGCCGACGATCGACCCCGCGGTCGTCGTCCGGTCGGCCGCCGCGCTGGAGCGGTACGGGCCGGACTTCTCCTACGGGCACTACCTCGCGGCGCGGCGGTTCGCGACGGCGGCCGGGCTCGCGGCCGGCTCGGTTGCGCTCCTGGCCATCGCGCCGGTGAAGCCCGCGCGGAACCTGCTGCTGCGGCTGCGGCGGCCGGGCGAGGGGCCGTCGGAGACGGTCCGCGCCCGCAACTGGTTCCGCGTGACGTTCGTCGGCGAGGGCGGCGGACGGCGCGTCGTCACGGAGGTGTCCGGCGGCGACCCCGGCTACGGCGAGACGGCCAAGATGCTCGCCGAGTCGGCGCTGTGCCTGGCCCTGGACGAGCTTCCCGATACGTCCGGGCAGGTCACGACCGCCACCGCGATGGGCGACGCGCTGATCGAACGGCTCGTCAAGGCCGGGCTGTCGTTCCGGGTGCTGCGGGCCGGATGAACGCCGGGACGGGCACGACGGCCTCGACCGTCGTCCCGACGCCCGGCCGGCTCGTCACCGTGACGCGTCCGCCGAGCAGTTCGGCGCGCTCGGCCATGCCGCGCAGGCCGTAGGAGTCCAGCGGGACGCCGGCGTCGGGGACGGCGAAGCCCCGGCCGTCGTCGGCGATCCGCAGCCGCACCCGGTCGCGCTCGTTCTCCAGCAGGATGTCCACCAGCGTCCCGTCCGCGTGGCGCAGCGCGTTCGCGACCGCTTCCTGCGCGATGCGGTACAGCGCAGTCTGGACGTGGTCGGGCAGCGCGTCGTCCAGTTCGCCGGTCACGGTCACGGTGACGTCCAGGGACGCGCCGGTCTCGCGCGCCAGCCCGGCGAGCGCCGCCGACAGCCCGAGGTCGTCCAGCACGGGCGGGCGCAGCCCCCCGATCGCGGCGCGGGTCTCGGCGCCCGCCCGGTCGCACTGCGCGCGGGCGAGCCGGAGCTGTTCGCGCGCCTCGGGATGGTGGTCGGGCACGGCGCGTTCGGCCGCCGACAGGTGGAAGCCGAGACTGGCCAGGCGCTGCGCGATGCCGTCGTGGATGTCGCGGCTCAGCCGGGTGCGCTCGGCCTCCTGCGCCTCGACCGCGCGTTCGGCGAACCGCTCGGCGGCGTGCTCGCGCTCCTCCGCCGCGCGCAGCCGCCGCGCCGAGCACAGGACGGGCGCGAACAGCTCGCCGAGCGCGGTGACGAGCGTCACGTCGTCGCGGCGGCACGGCCCCGCGAACCGGATGTCGAGGACCGCGATCGTCGCGTTGCCCCGGTGGACGGGGATGGCGACGCCGCGTCCGTCGGCGTGCGGGCGGGCGCGGCCGTGCGCGGCGACCCAGCCCGCGTCGCCCATCCCGAGCGGGACCGGCGGGCCGCCCCACTCCAGCCGCCGCCCGTCCTGGTCGACCACGTAGACGTCGCAGAACGCCACCGCCTCCGCCGACCGGACCACGAGCCCGGACAGCTCGGCGGCCAGTTCGGGCAGGTCCCGGTCCTCGCACGCGACGGTCACGATCCGCACGAGCAGGTCCCGCCCCCGCCCGGCCAGCAGATCCAACGCGCTCTGTGCTTCCCGCTCCCCTGCGGCGCGCTTCAAACCGCGCGCTTCCGGCTCGCTCATGCCGTGTCCCCCCGCTCGCCTGCGGCGTGTTCGCTCACCGGAACAGGCCCTCGCGCAGCGCCACCGCGATCGCGGCGGACCGGTCGGCGACCTCCAGCTTCCGGTACAGCGCGCGGAGATGGCTTTTGACCGTCTCCTCGCTCAGGACGAGCCGCGCCGCGATCGCCTTGTTCGACAGGCCGCCCACCAGCAGGCTCAGCACCTCGCTCTCGCGCTGGGTGAGGCCCCGGTTGGCGCCCGGCCAGAACTCGCCGCGGGTGAGGCGGGCGGCGGTGACGGCCATCCGCCCGGCGAGGGTCGGGTCGACGACCGTCTCGCCGCGCGCGACCTCCTCCAGGCGCCGGACGAGTTCCGGGCCGTCCACGCGTTTCAGCAGGTAGCCGCCCGCGCCCGCGCGCAGCGCCTCGAAGACGTACTGCTCGTCGTCGTAGACCGACAGGAAGACCACGCGCGACGACGGCGCCCGTCCGGTCAGCGCGCGGCACAGGTCCAGGCCGCTCTCGGGGCCGAGCCGGACGTCCAGGAGCACGACGTCCGGGCGCAGCGTGGTGACCAGCCGGGTCGCGTCCTCGGACGTGGCCGCCTGGCCCACCACCCGCACGCGGCCCGCGAATCCCGCCAGCATGGCCTGGAGACCGGCCAGGATCATTTCGTGGTCGTCCACGAGGACGACGCGTACGGGGGTGCCCATCCCGGCACGATAACAACCGCAAACTACTCGTCAGTAGCCCCTGCCGCGCCGGGCTTCGGGAGCATTCACCCGCGCCCTCACCCATCCGGGGGACGACCGGTGAGGACGCCCTGCCTAGCGTGTCGGAGGACACATTGACCCCCTGCGAGGAGGAGGCCAGGTGCCCCATCGGATCGTGCACATGCTCCGGGCGCGCGACGCGGGCCGGCGGCCCGTCATGCTCGCCATCGCCGGCGACAGCGCCGCGGGCAAGACGACCCTGACCAAGGGGCTCGTGGAGTGCCTCGGAGCGGACCGCATGACCGCGGTGTGCGTGGACGACTACCACCGGTACGACCGCAAAGAGCGCGTCGGCAAGCCGTTCACCGCCCTCCACCCCGACTGCAACCACGTCGACATCATGGAGCAGCACCTTCAGCTCCTGTCGATGGGCGAGCCGATCCTCAAGCCCGTCTACGACCACGCGACCGGCGAACTCGTCCGGCCCGAGCTGGTCACGCCGAAGGACTTCGTGATCGTCGAGGGCCTGCTGCCGCTGCACACGCGGCTGGCCCGCGCGTGCTTCGACATCACCGTCTACCTGGACCCGCCCGAGCCGCTGCGCCAGTCCTGGAAGCAGCAGCGCGACTGCGGCAAGCGCGGCTACACCCCCGAGCAGGTCCAGGCCGAACTCGACCGGCGCGAGCCCGAGAGCGCCGCCTACATCCGCCCGCAGCGCCGCTGGGCCGACATCGTCGTGCGGTTCGCGCCCGTCGCCGGACGCGTCGACCCGCCCGGCACCCCGCTGTCCGCCGAGCTGCTGCTGCGTCCGACGATCGACCACCCCGACCTCGCCGGCGTGCTGGCCGAGGCCGGTCCGGCGGGCGCCGAGACCGCGATGCACCTGAGTCTTCACCGGGACGACGACGGACGTCCGGTCGACGCGCTGCACGTCCACGGCTATGTTCAGCCCAACGAATCTGAAATCGTGAAAAAGGCGATCTGGGAACGGGTGGGGCAGCGCACCGGCGACGGGCGGCTCGACGCCGACGCCCTCGGCCGGTTCGGCGAGGGCACCAGCGACCCGCTGGCGATCACGCAGCTCCTGCTGCTGTACCACCTGCTGGACGCCGATCACCGCCAGGCCGCCTGATCCGGTTCCCCGCCCGCGCGGCGGGGTACCGGACGGGCTCGCGGGTCGCGCGGGGAGGCCCCGGTTCGCCGGGCCGCGCGGCACGCCACGACCGGGAGGGCCGCCCGACAGGGCGCTCGGGCGCCCTCCCGGTCCGTGTTCTTTCCGCGCGCGTCAGCGGCTGTGCGCGAACCGCCGGGAGCGCGGGCCGAGATGCCGTTCGCGGTGGTGCTCCTCGGTGAGGTCGAACAGCCGGGCCTTCAGCAGGTCGCGCAGCGCGATGACGCCGAGCACGCGCTCGGGGTCGGCGTGGTCGACGACGGGCGCGCGGGTGACGCCGTGCGCGGCGAACACCGACGCGACGTGCCGCAGCGTGTCGTCGTCCCGCACGACGACGGGGTCGGCGGTCATGACGTCGCCCGGCGTCCGCCCGTCGCCCAGCGCGCGGCGGGTGGCGACGCCCGCGAGCCGTCCGCCGTCGGTGACGGGGAAGAGGGACTGGTCGCCGAGGCGGGCCGCGTCCACGGCGCCGGCGGCGTCCAGGACGACGGCGCCGTCGTCCATCACGTCGCGGGCGAAGAACGTCTCCAGCGGGTCGGTGGAGTACTCGCGCGTCAGGTGCAGGCCCCGGCGGGCGATCTTCTCGGTGAGCACCGAGCGCTTGAGCAGCAGCGCCGAGACGGCGTACGCGGACGTCGCGGCGATCACCAGCGGCAGCAGCACCGACCAGGCGTGGGTGAGTTCGAGCGTGAACACGACGCCGGTGAGCGGCGACCGCATGACGCCCCCGACGACGGCGGCGAGGCCCATCATCGCCCAGAACCCGGGGAACACCGACGGGAGCACGTGGCCTTCGAGCGCGCCGAGCGCCCCGCCGATCATGAAGACGGGCGCGAGGACGCCGCCGGACGTCCCCGATCCGAGCGACAGCGACCAGATGAGCGTCTTCACGACCAGGATGCCCGCGATCAGCGACAGCGTGGCGCGTCCGGTCAGGAGCTGCCGGATGACGTCGTAGCCGACGCCGAGCGCGCGGGGTTCGACCAGCCCGCCGAGCCCGATGATCGCGCCGCCGATCGCGGGCCACCACATCCAGTGGACGGGCAGCCGCGCGAACCCGTCCTCGGCCCGGTAGACGAGCCAGGTCGCGGCGACGGCGAGCAGCCCGCCGGTCGCGCCGGAGACCAGGCACAGCGCCTGCGTCCCGGCGGCGAGGTGCACGTCGCCGGTGTGGACGGGGAACAGCGCGGACGTCCCGAGCAGCGGCCCGCGCGCGATCGCGGCGACGCACACGGCGGCCGTCACCGGGACGAGGCTGCGCGGACGCCACTCGAACAGCAGCAGCTCGACGGCCAGCAGGATCGCGGCGAGCGGCGAGTTGAACGTGGCGGCCATGCCCGCCGCCGCGCCCGCGACCAGCAGCGTCTTGCGCTCGTCGGCGCTCAGCCGCAGGCCTTGGGCGAGGATCGAGCCGACCGCGCCGCCCGTCATGATGATCGGTCCCTCGGCGCCGAACGGGCCGCCGGTGCCGATGCTGACGGCGGCGGACACCGGTTTCAGCACGGCCACGCGCGGCTGGACGCGGCTGCCGCCGACGAGGATCGCCTCGATCGCCTCGGGCATCCCGTGGCCGCGGATCTTCTCCGAGCCGTAGCGGGCCATCAGCCCGACGATGAGACCGCCCGCGATCGGTGCGCCCAGCACCAGCAGCACGCTGTGGTGGTGCAGGCCGGGCGCGACCATGTCGGTGTCGGCGCGCTGGTAGAAGACGAGATTGGTGATCAGGGCGATCAGCCGCAGCAGCGCCAGCGCGGTGAGCGTCGCGGCGCCGCCGACCGCGACGGCGAGCCCGGTGATCAGCAGGACGCGCGGGGAGAGCGTGAAGTCGCCGAGCGGCGGCCGACCGCGCGCGGCGGCGGGGAGACGGGGCGTTGCGGGGCGTAGCGAGTCGTCACGGTGCGGCACGGCGGAAGTATCGCATAGCGCCACACTTACCCCGAGGCTGGGGCATAGTACCCAGGCCGCGTCCCGAATTCCCGACCACTTGTGTGGGCTTTTTTCGCTGGCACGGTCCCGGAAATCTGTGCATTTATCACGGCAGTTCTTGCGACAACAGGTGACCAACTGCGCACCGGGGATCCACATGCGGACCGGTGCCCGCATACCGCCCGCCAACTGGCCCGATGTCCGCGGCGGGACGCTGACCTCTTACGGACGTCTGTCCTAGATTGCCGTTTTTGCGGCACTGCCGTCTCATGAAAGTCGTCAGCGAGAACCCCAGGAATTGAGGTCCGCATGCGGTCCCCCCTCAGACTGATCATGGCGTCGGCCACGGCGGCGGTGCTCGCCGCCGCGACGGCGTCCGCGGCCAACGCCGCGCCGGCCGTCCCGGCGGCCCCGGCGAAGACCGCCGCGACGAGCGCGAGCACGGCCCGGCTGTCGGACGGCGGCGCCGTCAACAGCGCCACCGCCGCGGCGAAGGTCTCCAAGTACTGGACGGCGGCGCGGATGAAGGCCGCCCGTCCCATGCCCGCGCCGAAGGCGCGCGGCGGCAAGGTGTCGGCGCAGGCCGCGCCGACCGGGAAGGCGGGCTCGTCGCCGTCGGCCAAGGCCATCGCGTCGGCGGCCAACAAGATGGCGGGCGGGAACCTCAAGCTCGCGGCGGCCATCACCGAGTCGGCCGTGGTCGGCAAGGTCTACTTCCACAAGCCGAGCGGCGGCGACTGGATGTGCTCGGGGAGCGCGCTCAACAGCCCGTCCAAGCAGCTCGTCATCACCGCCGGGCACTGCGTCCACGAGGGCGCGGGCGGCAATTGGGTGACGAACTGGACGTTCGTGCCCCGCTACCGCAGCGGTTCGCGGCCGTTCGGCACGTTCGCGGCCAAGCAGTTCCGGACGTTCAACTCCTGGATCAGCAGCAGCGACCTCCAGCGCGACGTCGGCATGGTGACGACGTGGCCGCTCAACGGGAACAAGCTCGTGAACGTCGTCGGCGGCAACGGCCTGAACTGGAACTGGCCGAAGAACGTCGCGGTGACCATTCTCGGGTACCCGGTGAACGCGAACAACGGTGAGATCCAGCAGTGGTGCCAGGGCACCACGTACGACGGCGGGAACTACACGATCGCGCTCGGCTGCAACTTCAACGGCGGCTCCAGCGGCGGCCCCTGGATCATGAGCTTCAACAACACCACCGGGCTCGGCCAGACCGACGGCGTGATGAGCACGATCGACGGGAACGGCGTGAACCGGGCGTCGTACTTCGACGACGCCGTCAAGGCGATGTTCGACGCGCAGGGCAGCGTGACCTGACGCACATTCCGCATTCTCCGTCCCGTCGGGACCGGCCGCTCGGCCGGACCCGGCGGGACGTCCCCGTTTCACGACAATTCCACTTCGACGCGGGAGCGCCCGGTGCGGTTCCCTGTTTTTCGTTAATTCCGAATGAACGGACGGGCGACGACCGGCGGGCCGGACCCTGGTCCTCACCCTCCGACCGTCTACGACGCAGTCCGATGACTCCCGGTTCGTGTCCCTTTCCGGACTTGCGAAGAACATTGTGCTTTGCCCGTCGGCAGGGTGTCATTGGACCGTCCAGAAGCACTGAACGAATTGAGGTCCGCATGCGGTCCGCCCTCCGACTCATCACGACGACGGCCACGGCCGGGGTCCTCGCCGCGGCGATGGCCTCGGCCGCGAACGCCGCCCCGGCGAACCCCGGCGGCACGAGCGCGAGCACGGCCCGGCTCACCGGCGGCGGCGCGGTGACCAGCGCCGCCGCCGTGGAGCAGGTCTCCAAGTACTGGACGGCGGCGCGGATGAAGGCCGCCCGTCCCGTCCCCGAGCCGAAGGCGCCCGCCGGTGTCCCCGCCGTCGCCGCGACGGCGACCGGGAACCCGGGCTCCTCCCCCTCGGCCGCGGCGATCGCCTCGGCCGCGAACAAACTCGCGGGCGGGGACGCGAAGCTCGCCGCGTCCATCACCGAGTCGAAGGTCGTCGGGAAGGTCTTCTTCCACAAGCCGAGCGGCGGCGACTGGGTCTGCTCGGCGAGCGCGCTCAACAGCCCGTCCAAGCAGCTCGTCATCACCGCCGGGCACTGCGTCCACGAGGGCAAGGGCGGAAAGTGGATGACGAACTGGACGTTCGTCCCGCGCTACCGCAACGGCTCGCGTCCGTTCGGCACGTTCGCCGCCAAGCAGTTCCGGACGTTCAACACGTGGATCAGCAGCAGCGCCTACAACCGTGACGTCGGCATGGTCACGACGTGGCCGCTGAACGGCCGCAAGCTCGTCAACGTCGTCGGCGGAAACGGGCTGAGCTGGAACTACCCGAAGAACGTCGCGGTGACCGTTCTCGGTTACCCGAAGAACTTCAGCAGCGGGCAGATCCAGGCCTGGTGCAAGGGCACCACGCGGGACGCGGGCGGCGGCCGGATCGCCCTCAACTGCAACTTCCAGCCCGGCTCCAGCGGCGGCCCCTGGATCCGCAACTTCGACAACACCACCGGTCGCGGCCAGACCAACGGCGTGACCAGCACGATCAGCACCACCGGCGGCGTCAACAAGTCGCCGTACTTCGACACCGCCGTCAAGAACATGTTCGACGCGCAGGGCAGCGTCACCTGACCCCGTCCGCACCTCGCCCCGCCGGCGCCGGCCGCATAGGCTGGCGCCGGCGGGTCTCGCGTCCGGCCGGGCGCGGCAACAGAGAAGAGTCACCATGAAGCGCACTCTCGTCCTGGTCCTCGCCGGTGCGGCGACGGCCGGCGTGCTCGTCGCGGCCGGGTTCGCCCTCTCGGCGTCCGCCGACGGCCCGAAGCCCGGCGACGGCGGCGGCGCCGGCGCGTCCACGTCCGGCCCGGTCCAGAAGCAGGACCCCGGCTACTGGACGAAGGAGCGCATGGAGCAGGCCCAGCCCGCCCCCATGCCCACCGACGACTGACGCCGCCTGACAATGCGTGAACCCCGGCACTCGGCCGGGGTTCACGTGGTCTGCGGGGGGTTGGTCAGAGGTTGAGGTCGTTGCGCTTCGCCTCGGCGAGCAGAGCGGCGAACGTGGCGGGGGTCAGCGTCAGGTGACCGGCGGACGGGGCCTTGCTGTCACGCAGGCCGACCGTCTCGGAAAGCTTGGCCACCTCGACGCAGTTGGTCCTGCCGCCGTTGTTCCCGCCGCTTCGGGTGCTTTTGCGCCACTGTGGGGTCACTGGAACATCTCCATCGTTTCTCGGATGAGCCGCAGGGAGGCGTCCACGGGAAGAGCGTGGTCCCCGATGCGCGCGAACTTCACTCTCAACGAGCTTACATCCGCGCTGTCCTCGGTGAGCCGCCCTCCCGCGCTGGCCTCGGTGAATGCCTGCTCTTCTTTGGCCGTCGCCATGAGCATGAACGCGCCGTCACGGCCGACGGTTGCGCCGACCGAACGGGGCAGAACGCGGATCGTGATGTTGGGCTGGTCGGCCAGCTCCAGGAGGCGGGCGAGCTGCGCACGCATGACCTCCGGGCCGCCCACCGGCGACTCGATCACGTCCTGGTAGACGTAGGCCCAGATGAGCGGCCACGGGTCGCGGGACAGGAGAGCCTGCCGCCTCATGCGGACTTCGACGAGCTCGTCGATCGCGCCGAGGCCGTAGCACTCGAACACGGCGCGGGCGTACTCGGGCGTCTGGAAAAGGCCGGGCATCCAGGACGTTTCCCAGATCCGGACCTCGTCGGCCTTCGCCTCGAACTCCTCGTGCGCCTTGAACCACTGCGGGTCATGCCCGGACTTCGCGAATTTCACGAGTCGCCCATACAGGCCACCCGTATTCCATGCGGCATCGATCTTCGCCGCGTGACGCGCCTGGAGTCGCGTATGCCCCGACTCAACCCGGGACACCAGCGAGCGTGTGCGGTCGATGACCTCACCGACCGCCTCCTGCGACCAGTCCCGCGCTTCACGGTCATTGCGCAGGTGATCGGCTATGAGATCCCACAGCGAGCTGTCGGGATCGAAGCCGCGACGCAGTTTCACGGACCCTCCTGTTGTTGCATTTCGCGGGCTCACCTGGCCAGGGGGTGGCCTAGGCGGCAGTCTTGGAGCACCGAACCGAGAGAATCGGGAAGGTCCGTCGTGGGGGCATGATGACCTTGAACGTTACGTCGGTTCGCGTGTCGGATTAAGACGATGCATGGTTCGCGGCGGAAGCGCAAGAAGTCTTTCGGAAGTTTGGGAAAGAATTCTGCAGCTTGCTCGCGTCCCGCCCGGCAGATGCCACGAGGCCACCGAACGGTACGAAAGGGAAACAACAGTCGATCGTCACACCGATTACAAAAGGAGAGTCATTGGCTCAGGTGACGTTGCGCTCGTCCAGCCGGATGAGCGCGATACCCGCGTCCATTCCGACCGCCAGCCCGGACGTCACACTCGCGACCGCGTGCGCGGTGTGGTGGACGGGGATGGTGAGCGACGACGCCGACCGCAGGTCCCACACCCGGACCGTCCGGTCGTTGCTCGCCGTCGCCAATCGCACCCGGCCGTCCCGGCGCGGCAGCACGCAGACGGCGTTCACCCAGTCGGTGTGCCCTTCGAGCACCTGCCGCACCGTCCAGGTCTCTGGATCCCAGAGCCGGACGGTGCGGTCGTTGCTCGCGCTCGCCAGCAGAACGCCTCCCCCGGCGTCCGGCACGACCGCCAGCGCGTTGATCCCGCCTGTGTGGCCTTCGAGGACCGCACGCGGGGACGCCGTGCGCGGATCCCAAAGCCGGACCGTCCAGTCGTCCCCCGCGGTCGCCAGCAAGACGTCCTGGCCGGGGAACGGAACGGCGCAGACCGCGCGGACACCGTTGGTATGACCGCTCAGGTCGTGCCGGACCCTACCGGTCCGAAGATCCCAGATCCGCGCTTTGCAGTCGTTGCTCCCGGTCACGAGTAGAGTTCTGCCGCCCGGGATGGCCAGCATGCAAACGGCGTTCACCGAACGCTCATGCTCGTTCCGCAGATGACGGTGCTGCCCAGTGCACGGGTCCGAGATCCGTACCGTGCCGTCGTTGCCGACCGTGGCAAGGTAAACGCCGTCCGGAACAGGCAGCACGCACACTGCGTTCACCGATCGATTGTGGGGGCGGTAGGAAAGCACAGACGCGCCGTTCGACTCGTCCACGATCTCCACCTTTCCGTCGCTGCCCGCAGCGGCGAGTAACGCACGCCCGTCGAGATCGGTGAACGAGCAAAGCGCGTTCGCCGAGCCGACGGCTTCTCGGGTGCCCGAGGACATGTCCCCACCTGCGTAGTCCCAGATCCGGACGGTGTGATCGTCGCCGCCGGTGGCCATCAACGTCCCGCCCCCCGGCACGGGAAAAGCACAGACGGCGCGGACCCAGTCGGTGTGGCCTTCGAACACCCGGTAGCCAGAACCGCCATGGACCTGCCGAATCCGCACGACGCGTTCGTCGCCGATGATCGCCAGCCGAGCGTCGCCACCTGGCTCCGGCAGCGCGCACATCGCACGCCCCATCGCGTAGTGGCTGCCGAGAGGGCGCGTCGTGCCGTCCTGTAGATCACAGAGATAGACGGAATGCGCTCCGACCGAGATCGCCAGAACTACGCGTCCATCGGCTCCGGGAAGGGCGCACATTGCTTTCCCCGGCTCCCCGAAGTCGTCCAAGAGCCGGTGCGTAACGCCAGTGATGGGATCCCAAACCCGTATCGACCCGTCCGCGCTGCCGCTCGCCAGCAACGGGCCGTCGCCAGGGACGGTGCACAGTGCTCCCCGGAATCCGTCGAAACGGCGAAGCAACTGCCCGGTGACCGGATCCCAAATCCGCAGCTTGCCGTCCGTGCTGCCGCTGACGAGCAGCGGCGTCCCGTCCCGATCATTCAGAGCACAGAGTCCGTTCACCAATCCGGCGTAGCCGCGCACGCGATAGGTCTCGGTTCCGGTGACCGGGTCCCAGACCCGTATGCCACTCAACTCTCCGGCCGTGGCCAGCAGCGTCCCACCGGTGGGAAGCGGGACCGCACACATCACACGCACCCAGTTGATGCCAACGTTCAGAACGTGGCGCGTGCTGCCGGTCGTCGGATCCCAGACGCGAACGGTGTCGTCGGCGGCGGCGGACGCGAGCACCACCGTCCCATCCGGGAGGGCGAGCGCGCACAGTGAGCGCACCGGCCCGGTATGGCCCTCAAAGCGGGTGACCTCCTGCCGGTGGCGCGTGGTCGCCCAGATGGGCCTGTAGGGGACGTCGGCCGTGCCCGTCAGTGCGTTGAAGGTGCCCTCGATCCCTTCCATCTTCTCGGTGAGGGCCAGCATCGCGAGACGTTCGGCCGGGTCGGCGCGCCTGGCCTGCGGCGTCAGGTCGAGCAGACGGACGCGCGTGCGCCCCGCATGGGTCCGGGCCAGGTGCTTGTCGGCAAGCAGGCGCGGCATGTCAGCGTGCAGGATGTAGCCGGTATCGACCAGCAGCGCGTCGAGCATTCCTGCGGGCGCCGCGTGTGCGGAAAGGGAACGCAGAAGATAGGCGGGCGCGTCGTCCCAGCCGGTCGCGCGGCCGTGGGCCAGGAAGGCCGTCGCGATGGCGCGTTCATCCTCTGCACGAGGCGTCAGCTTGGCGCGCGCTTCGAGCAGGACGTCGTCCAGCGCTTGGTGGAACAGGCGGTACGACTGGCCGTGCGCGGTCTCGACCAGGAAGTTCGCCGCCGACGAGCGGGCGAACGCGCGCAGATCCCGGTCGGTGAACGGCACGTCGGTCAGGGCGTTCACGGCGATCCGCCACAGGTCGGCGGGCAGGCCGGGGGCCTGGGCGTAGGCGAGGGCGAGGACGGTGAGCAGGTCGGCGGCCGGGACGCCGCGCACCGGCGGGACGCGGGCGAGGAAGGCGTGCAACGCGTTGTCGACCGTGCCGACGAACGACAGAACGTTCGGATCGACCGGGTCGGTGTCGTACAGGCCGTGGCTCTTTGCGACCAGGCCCGCGACCAGGAAGTTGCGGTCGGAGCGCTCGGCGATCCGTTCGGCGACCGGCTTCGCGATGTCGATGTCGTCGTAGGGGTTGCCGGGACGTTCGGACCCCTTCAACTGCAACGTCGCGAGGGCGTAGGCCGTGAGGTCGCGTAGCTCGAAGTATTCGGGCAGGTCCAGGTCGATGAGGGCGCGGGCCGCGCCGAACGTCTCCAGCAGGTCGCCGATGTCGTCGTGGCGGCGCGTGCCGACGACGAGCCGGACGCCCACGTCGGCGCAGGTCTGGGCGAGCGGCAGGACGATGTCGCCGACGACGCGGCGGGCGTCGACCGGCGTGGACGCCTCGTCCAGCGCGTCCACGACGATCGCGAACGGGCGGGGACGCTCGGTCAGTTCGGCGCGCACGGCGGGGGCCAGGTCGTCGGGCCGTTCGGGCAGGGGTGCGGACGCGGCGCGGGCGATTTCCGCCGCGACCTCCAAGGCCGTCTTGCCCTTGGCGTGGACGGCGCACTGGACGGTCCCGGGCGTCGCGCGGACGCCCTTGTCGTCGGCGGGCAGTTCGGCGCGGAGCACGGAGTCGGCGGTGGTGACGATCCGGCCGAGCACCGCCGACTTGCCGACGCCCGGTGAGCCCGTCACCACGAGGACGCGCCGGTCGGGACGGGCGGCGTCCAGCCAGCCGACGATCTCCGTCAGCGCCGCGTCCCGGCCCTCGAAGCGGTGGCCGCGCTCGCTGTCCACGGTCACGCCCCGGGCGCGCGGGCTCCAGTGGCGCGCGGTCTCCGGATCGTCGCTCAGATTCCAGCCGGAAACCGGACGGCGGGTGATTCCCCAGGACGTCCGGGCGACCTCGTCGGCGTCCCCGGCGGTCCAGGCCGCGAGGCGGTCCAGTTTCGCATCGGGGAAGCAGGAAATCGCCTTGTGAAAGGTCACGGCCTTTCCGTCGCCGGCCGGATTGGCCTCCACGACGACGCCCACGACCGCCTGGTACTCCGGCGACCACAGGCCGCTTCCGCTGAATCCCCGGCGCAGAGTAGAACGCGAGTCCGGACGGGCGTCCAGGCGCACGAAACCGCGTCCGAGGTCGATCCCGACGACACCCCGGGCGTCATTTCCGTGCGCTTCCCCGTCCGGATATCCGAACGTCCACCAGGCCCGGTCCACCAGCCCGGCCGGCGGCGGGTGCCGGACGGGCGCGGGCGCGACGCCGCACGGTCCGTCCAGCGTCAGCAGCGCCAGGTCGTAGCGCGGCGCCCGCTCGATCCGGACGACGCGATATCGCTCGTCGTCGCGCTCGGATTTCGGGAACTCGACCCACAAGTCATCGCCGACCGCGACATGGTCGCAGGTCAGTAACCGAGTGGCGTCCACCAGCACCGCGCTGCCGAGCGCCCGGTCGCCCGCGAAGACCAACGCCGCCCACGCGCTGTCGGCGGCGTGAGGCGACGCGGAGTCACCGGGAAAAGGGGACATGAAAGGTTCCAGAGGACGGGGCTTTTCAGCTTAGAAGCCGCAGGACCGGCCCGTCCGGCGAAACTACGCGTCCTCGGGTTCCTCTTCCGGAGCAGCAGCCGGGACGCCCGAGCGCCAGACGAGTTTCACCTCGAAGTTCGCGTCCGTGGCGGCCTTGGCGATGAGCCAGTTGGCCGTGCCGGACACCTTGACGCCGAACTTCACCTCGACCTCGTCCGGCGAGGCGTCCTTCAGACGTTCCAGCACGACCCGCGCGGCCCGCACCGCCGGGTCGATCGCGTCCCGCACGCGCCCGTGGACGTCCTCGGCCGTCCCCACCGGCCGGTACTCGTCCCCGGGGTCGATCTCGAACGCCACCTGCGTGGCGTCGTCCAGCTCGTACTTCACTACCTCGCCCATGCCCCACCGACGCGCGACGCGCCCCGGCGGTTCCCGCTCACAGGGCGGCGAGCGCCGAGCGGTAGTCGGACAGGCGGCGCGCATCGGGCAGGACGTTCTCGACCTTCCACCGCACAACGCCGGAAGAGTCGAGGACGAACGTCGCCCGCGTGGCCACCCCCCGGTCGGCGTCGAACACGCCGTAGCGGCGCGCGACGTCCCCGTGCGGCCAGAAGTCCGACAGCAGCGGGAACGGGAAGCGCTCCTGGTCCGACCAGGCGCGCAACGCGAACATCGAGTCCACCGAGACGGCCAGAATCCGGGCCTCCAGCGACGGCGACGCGTCCCGCAGGGTACGCAGTTCCCCGGTGCACACCCCGCTGAACGCCAGCGGATAGAACACCAGGAGCACGGGCGCGCGGACGTCGGACAGCCGGACCGGCGCGCCGTGCTGGTCGTCCAGCGTGAAGTCCGGCGCGACGGCGCCGATCTCGACGGCCACGGATCCTCCAGGTCAGGTCCCGGCCAGTCTGCCACCCGTTCCGGGCGTGACGGCCGCCGGGACCCGCCCGCGTCCTACTTGCGCACCTTCGGGGCGACGAGCCGGGTGCCCGACCACTCCCCCGCCGCGCTGATGCTGCTGGTCTGCGAGAGACCGGCGGTCTGGGCGGCCTCGCCGATGTCGCTCGGCTCGACGTGCCCGTCCCGGCCCGCCTTGGGGGTCAGCAGCCAGATCTGGCCGCCGCCGTCCAGCGCCACCATCGCGTCGGTGAGGGCCTCGAAGAGGTCGCCGTCCTCGTCCCGCCACCAGAGCAGGACGATGTCCACGACGTCGTCGTAGTCCTCGTCGACCAGGTCGCCGCCGGTGACGGCCTCGACGGAGCTGCGCAGCTCCTCGGCCACGTCGTCGTCGAAGCCGATCTCCTGCACCACCTGGCCGGCCTTGAGGCCGAGCCGTTCGGCCAGGCTGCGCTCAGACTGCGCCTGGCCCGCGGTCGCGCTCACGAAAGTCCTCCCCTTGTCGTCAGCCCGCGCCGTTCCGGCGGTTCTCGACCACCGGCCGCCGACGCGGCGTTTGCGGGACAGTCCACACAAGGTGGAGCCGTCGCGCAAGTGTCTTCCCGGCTTTTGGCGCCCTCATTGGCCGATCACCGGAATCGCGGTGACCGGGTACCCACGGAGCGTAACAACCCGTGCTCATCCCGCGAGGAACGACAACCGGACGCTCCGGTCGCGATTGTCGACGTTCAGGTCGACCAGCGCGACGGACTGCCATGTCCCGAGGGCCGGACGGCCCCCCAGGACGGGAATCGTCGCATAGGGCGCGACGAACGCCGGCATCACGTGCGAGCGGCCGTGTCCGCGCGAGCCGTGGGCGTGCCGCCACCGGTCGTCGGCGGGCAGCAGGTCCCCGAGGGCGGCCAGCAGGTCGTCGTCGCTGCCCGCGCCCAGCTCGATGAGCGCGATCCCCGCCGTCGCGTGCGGGACGAAGACGTGCAGCAGCCCGTCCCCGCCGCCGGACGCGTCCGCCGCGAAGCGCGCGCACGCGGAGGTGATGTCGTGGACGGTCTCCGTGCCGCCCGTGGTCACCTCGATGACAGTGCTCTCCACAGTGCCCCTCCATCATGTCCGGTCTACCCGTTCCGTCCCGTGCGACGCGTCCACCTCGCAAGTCGGGACGAATCGGGACCCCGGCGGTGCTCCCACCCCTGCTGACCGGGGAGAATGGTTACCGGTTGGTAGAGATGCGTTAGCCGCCACGAACGGCGACGATGGATCACGAACCACTGCGACCAACAGTCGTTCCGGGCTTCACTCCCCCGCTCCGGGGGCAGGGGGCCCACCAGCAGAAACGGTAAGCACAGAGGGGATCCCGTGGCTTCCGGACGTCAACGCTTTTCGATCATCAGCGACGGCCTGCCCACCCAGTTGCCCGACATCAACCCGGACGAGACCCGGGAGTGGTTGGAGTCACTGGACACGGTCATCAAGACCGAGGGGCGCAGCAGGGCGCGCTACGTCATGCTCCGCCTCTTGGAGCGCGCGCGGGAGCAGCAGGTCGGCGTGCCCGGCCTGCGCAGCACCGACTTCATCAACACCATCCCGCCGGAGGAGGAACCCTGGTTCCCCGGCGACGAGCACATCGAGCGGCGGGTCCGCGCCTACATCCGGTGGAACGCCGCGATCATGGTGTCCCGGGCCAACCGCCCGAACCTCGGCGTCGGCGGGCACATCGCGACCTACGCCTCGGCCGCGTCGCTGTACGAGGTGGGCTTCAACCACTTCTTCCGCGGCAAGGACCACGGCGAGTCCGGCGACCAGGTGTTCATCCAGGGCCACGCCGCGCCGGGCATCTACGCCCGCGCGTTCCTGGAGGGACGGCTCCCGGAGGAGCGGCTGGACGGCTTCCGCCAGGAGATGTCGCACCCGGGCGGCGGGCTCTCGTCCTACCCGCACCCCCGGCTCATGCCGGACTTCTGGGAGTTCCCGACCGTCTCGATGGGGCTCACCGCGATCGACTCGGTGTACCAGGCGCGGTTCAACCGCTACCTGTACAACCGGAAGATCAAGGACACGTCCCGCTCGCACGTCTGGGCGTTCCTCGGCGACGGCGAGATGGGCGAGCCCGAGTCGCTCGGCGCGATCGGCCTGGCCGCGCGCGAGGAGCTGGACAACCTGACCTTCGTGGTCAACTGCAACCTCCAGCAGCTCGACGGCCCGGTGCGCGGCAACGGAAAGATCATCCAGGAGCTGGAGTCGTTCTTCCGGGGCGCGGGCTGGAACGTCATCAAGGTGGTGTGGGGCCGCGACTGGGACCCGCTGCTCGCCCAGGACGCCGACGGCGTGCTCGTCAACAAGATGAACACCACGCCCGACGGCCAGTTCCAGACGTTCACCGTCGAGTCCGGCGCGTACATCCGGGACAAGTTCTTCGGGGACGACCCGCGCCTGCGCAGGATCGTCCAGGACCTGTCCGACGACGAGCTGCGCAAGCTGTCGCGCGGCGGCCACGACTACCGCAAGGTCTACGCGGCGTTCAAGTCGGCCCGTGAGCACGTGGGCCAGCCGACGGTGATCCTCGCCCACACGATCAAGGGCTGGACGCTCGGCACCGACTTCGAGGCCCGCAACGCCACGCACCAGATGAAGAAGCTCACCAAGGCCGAGCTGAAGGAGTTCCGGGACCGGCTTTACCTGGACATCCCGGACTCGGCGCTGGAGGGCGACCTGCCGCCGTACTTCCACCCGGGCGAGGACTCCGACGAGATCCAGTACATGCGGGAGCGGCGCGCGGCGCTCGGCGGGTTCCTGCCGCGCCGCGTCGTGCGGGCCAAGCCGCTGAAGCTGCCCGGCGACCCGGTGTACGCGGAACTGCGCAAGGGGTCGGGCAAGCAGAACGTGGCGACGACGATGGCGTTCGTCCGGCTGCTGAAGGACCTGATCAAGGACAAGGAGATCGGCGCGCACTTCGTCCCGATCGCTCCGGACGAGTACCGGACGTTCGGCATGGACTCGCTGTTCCCCACGTCCAAGATCTACTCACCGCACGGCCAGACCTACGAGGCCGTGGACCGCAAGCTGCTGCTCTCCTACAAGGAGTCCGAGCAGGGGCAGATGCTGCACGAGGGCATCAGCGAGGCCGGTTCGATGGCGTCGACGATCGCGGCGGGCACGGCCTACGCGACGCACGGCGTCCACATGATCCCGGTCTACATCTTCTACTCGATGTTCGGGTTCCAGCGGACCGGCGACCAGATGTGGGCGCTCGGCGACCAGATGGGCCGCGGGTTCCTGCTCGGCGCGACGGCGGGCCGCACCACGCTGACCGGCGAGGGCCTCCAGCACGCCGACGGGCACTCGCCGCTGCTGGCCGCGACGAACCCGGCGTGCGTCCACTACGACCCGATGTGGGCGTACGAGCTGTCCTACATCACGCAGGACGCCCTGCGCCGCATGTACGGCACGTCGGACGAGCACCCCGACGGCGAGAACGTCTTCTACTACCTGACCGTCTACAACGAGCCGTACCAGCAGCCCGTCGCGCCCGAAGACCTGGACGTGGACGGCCTGCTCAGGGGCCTCTACCTGTTCGGGCGCGGCCCGGCGGTGGAGGGCAACGGGACGGCCCCGAAGGCGCAGATCCTGGCGTCCGGCGTGGCCGGGCGGTGGGCGGTCGAGGCGCAGCGGATGCTCGCCGCGGACTGGGGCGTCAGCGCGGACGTGTGGTCGGCGACGTCGTGGAACGAGCTGGCCCGGGAGGCGCGGGCGTGCGAGGAGTGGAACCTCCTGCACCCCGACGAGGAGCAGCGCGTCCCGTACCTGACGAGCGCGCTCGGCGACGTCGCCGGGCCGATCGTGGCGGTGTCGGACTTCATGCGGGCCGTGCCGGACCAGATCGCGCCGTGGGTCCCCGGGGACTACACCTCGCTCGGCACCGACGGGTTCGGGATCTCCGACACCCGCGCCGCCGCGCGCCGGTACTTCCACGTGGACGCGGCGTCGATCGTGCTGGCGGTCCTGAGCCGGCTGGCGGGCCAGGGCGAGGTCAAGCACGAGGTGCTCCAGGCGGCCATCGCCAAGTACAAGCTGGACGCGCCGGTCAGCGCGGTGTTCGCGGGCGGCGTCGGCAGCCCGGAGAGCAACACCGGCGGCGAGGCGTGATCCGGCGGGCGGTCGCGGCGGTGTAGGCCGCGACCTCGCGCGGAAGGGCCGGTGTCCGAGGGGGACACCGGCCCTTCTCGTGCGCAGGGGCGCGCAGCCGGCGTCGGTGCGCCGGGTGCGGACCCGTGCGGGCTCAGACGGCGGGCGGCGTGAACACCCCGAAGTGGTGGCCCGCGCTGTCGGCGAGGTGGGCGAACACCAGGCCGTTGCCGGCCTCGGTGCGCGGGACGATCACCTTGCCGCCGAGTTCCTGGGCGCGCGCCACGGTGGCGGCGACGTCCTGGACGACCACGTAGAAGACCGCGTAGTCGGGGCTCGCGCCGCCGTTCGGGAAGATGCCGCCGCTCGGGGCGTCCGCGCCGGGCGCGGTGATCTCCTGGTAGGACATCTCGCCCTCGGGGCCGATCGCGAACGTCCAGTCGAACAGCTCGCCGAAGAACTTCCGGACTTCGGCGGGACGGTCGGTGCCGATCTCGAACCACGCCACCGAGTTGTAGGCCGTCGCGCTCATGGTCTCGCTCCTCTCGCAGGACCGGCCGGTCGCCGGTGTGAACGATCCTGCGCCTACCCCGCGACAACCCCCTGTCGGTGTTTCCGGAGGAATTTTCAGGCCAGTTCGAGGGACCGGGCGACCATGTTGGGCGGCCCGACGTCCAGGTCGCCGAGGCTGCGCTCGGGCGCGACCTCTTCGAGCAGGACGGCCCGGCGGACGCGGTCGATGCGGAACACGCGGGCCGCGCCGCGCAGCCGGCACCAGCCGATGAGGTACCAGACGCGGGCTCCGGCGGTGAACGCGACGGGTTCGACGTCGCGGTCGGTGACCGTCCCGCCCGCGTCGGCGTAGGCCAGCCGGACGACGCGGCGGGCCGTCATCGCCTCCTCCAGCACGGCCGGGACGGACGCGGGGACGTCGGCGTCCGGCCGGGCGAAGAAGTGGATGCGGGCCGCGAGGTCGCGGGCGGCGGCGCCGTCGCCCGCCGACATGGCCGTGACGATCTTGTTGAGCGCGGTGCGGGCCGCCCGGGAGTAGGGCGACCCGTCCGCGCGGGCGAGCGTGATCGCGACCGCCACGGCCTCGGCGGGCGTGAAGTTCAGCGGCGGCAGCGTGCGGCTCGGATCGACGGTGTAGCCGCCGGTGCGGCCGACGTCGGCGTAGATCGGGACGCCCGCCTGCTGGAGCGCGCCGATGTCGCGCTCGATGGTGCGGGCGCTGACCTCGTACAGGTCGGCCAGCTCGCGGGCGGTGACGCGGCGCGGCGCGCGGGCCCGCAGCTCCTCCACGAGGGCGTACAGCCGGTCGGTGCGGTTCACCCCGCCGACCGTACGCCGGGGCGGTGACATTTCCCGCGTCAGAGCGACCCGAGGAAGTCGATCATGGCGGCGGAGACCTCGGCGGGGCGTTCCTGCTGCGTCCAGTGGCCGCAGCCGGGGAGCAGGATCGGGTCGCGCAGGGCGGGGACGTCGCGGCGCATCCGCTCGATCGCCTGGAGCGCGCCGGGCGCGGTGACGACCATGTCGCGGTCCCCGGCGACGTACACGGCGGGCGGGGTGATCGGGGCGCGCTGCCAGGCGGCGGTCAGCTCCCAGTTCCGGTCCAGGTTGCGGTACCAGTTGAGGGGGCCGGTGAAGCCCGTCTCGGCGTACTCGTCGGCGAAGACGCGCACGTCGTCGGCGGTGAACCAGGACGGCTGCGTCTCCGGCTCCGGGCAGACGTCGAGGAAACTTTTACCTTCGGGGATGATCGGGACGAACGGCTCCGCGTCCCCCGACAGCGCCCACAGCACGCGCCGGAACGTCGATTCGCGGTCTTCGGCGAACGCGGCGTCGGGCACGCCGGGCTCCTGGAAGCGGAGCATGTAGAAGCCGTCCCCGGCGAGCGCGCGCAGCGACTCCAGCGGCGGCCGGGACGGACGCGGGTAGTGCGGCACCGACAGCCCGACGACGCCCCGGACGAGGTCGGGCCGGAACTGCGCGGCGGCCCACGCGACCGGCGCGCCCCAGTCGTGCCCGGCGACGACGGCGGTGTCGGCGCCGAGCGCGCCGATCAGCCCGAGGGCGTCCCCGGCGAGGTGGAGCAAAGAGTAGGCGGCGACGTCGGCCGGGCCGCCGGTGCGGGCGTAGCCGCGCTGGTCGGGGGCGACGGCGTGGTACCCGGCCTCGGCCAGGGCGGTGAGCTGGTGCCGCCAGGAGTACCAGCACTCGGGGAAGCCGTGCAGGAGCAGGACGAGCGGCCCGTCGCCCGCCTCGGCGACGTGCATGTCCAGGCCGCTCGCCGAACGGACGACGCGATGCGTGATCTCGGTCATCGGCCCACGCTAACCGAGGGACGCTACGCGGGCATGACGCGCGTAAACGGCTTCAGCGGCGTCCGGACGACCCCGCGGTGGCGCGTCCCGACGGCGCCCGGCGGGTGAAGAGGCTGAGGCTGACCCCGCCGAACTTCCACGGCCCGGCGCGGACGAAGCGGCGGTCGGCGCGCAGGGCCGCCAGGTTGCGGACGGCCGTGGGCGTCCGGTAGCGGTGGCCCGGCGGGGGCGCCTCGACGACCCAGACGCGCGACCGGGAGCCGAGCGCGGCCCGGAACCGGGCGGGCGGCCGGTCGTTCCCGTGGTCGAGGAACGGGGCCGCGTCGAGCCGGGCGAAGGCGTCGGCGTAGACGGTCACGAACGCTTTCCGCTCGGCGGGGACGTAGAGCACGGCGTCCCCGGGCCGGGACCGGCCGCGCAGGACGGCGGCGAGCGCGCGGAGGTCGTCCGGGCGGCTGCCGGGCTCGCGCTGGGCGAGTTGGGCGGGGAGAACGGCCACTGCGAGGCCCGCGATGACGACGGCCGCCGCGATCATGGCCCGTCCGGCGAGGAGCCGTTCGGTCAGCGCCGCCAGCCCCGCACCGGCCAGCAGGGCGAACGCGCACACGCAGTACAGGACGTAGCGCTCGTGGTAGACGGGGTGGACCTGCGAGATCGTCCACGCCGCCGCGAACGGCACGACCAGCCACGGGACGGCCAGGGCTCCGGCGTTGCGGCGGTCGCCGGTCGATAGCCGCACCGCGCCCGCCATGACCAGGAGCATCAGGACGAGCAGGACGACACGTCCGCCGCCCGTCACCGCCAGCCCGAAGTCGTAGCCCGCACCGAAGCCGGGGCGACGCAGCCAAGCCACCTGCGTGCCCTCCTGCGTCCGGGCGACGAGCGCGAGGGGCAGGACGGCCGTCACCGCGCCCGCGGCGGCGAGCCCCCAGGCGGCGAGATGGCGACCCCGCCGCGCCGGGTGCCGCCAGGCGAGCGCGGTGACGGCGTGCGCCGGGAGCAGGAAGAGGGCGTACAGGTGGAGCCAGCCGAGCAGGCCCAACGACGCGGCGTAGGCGGCGTACCGCCCGGCCTTGGCGTCCGGCCGGTCCAGGGCGCGGAGCAACAGGAAGGAGGCGAGGACGGCACCGGCGCTGACCAGCGCGTACTGACGCGTCTCCTGCGCGTACCGGCTCGTGATCGGCAGCAGGCCGTACAGCAGGCCCCCGTAGAGGCCCGCCCGCGCCGAGTGGAGGCGCCGGCCGATGGCGGCGATCCCGGCCGCCGCCAGCGCCGCGCCGACCGCCGAGGGCGCCCGGGTGACCGCCTCGCCGCCGCCGAACTCCGTCACGAGATGGACGAGCAGGTAGTAGAGCACGTGGACGGCGTCGACGTGCGCGGTGAACGCGCGGATCCCGGCCAACCCGGACCGTCCGACCACGACGCTGACGGACTCGTCCCGCCAGTAGGTGGGCGTACCGATCCGCCACATACCGACGCCGAACGCGACGGCGCCGGCCACCGCCGGGACCAGCCGGCCGCCGCGGGCGGCGGCGACCCGCTCGCCGGTGGTCGACGTCATGCCTTCCTCCCCGTTCGCGGCGTCCGCCCGATGATCACGCCGAGAGTAGGGGCGGCGGGACGCGGAACGGGCCGTCCCCGCCCCGCGCGCTCACGTGTTCACGCGGCGTCGGCCGCCTGTTCAACTCCCGGCGAGGCGGGCGCGGCGGGTCTCCAGGAACGTCCGCTCGGTGGCGTTGGTGGCCAGGGCGATCGCCTCGTCGTAGGCCGCGACGGCGTCGGCGGTGCGGCCGAGACGGGCGAGCAGGTCGGCGCGGGCGGCGGGCAGCAGGTGGTAGCCCGGCAGGTCGAGGTCCTCGATGGCCGCCAGCGCCGCCGCCGGGCCGTGGACCTCGGCGACGGCGACCGCGCGGTTCAGCGCCACGACCGGGGTCGGGACGTGGTGGAGGAGCTGGTCGTAGAGTGCGAGGACCTGCGTCCAGTCGGTGGCCGTCCCGTCGGTGTGGACGGCGTTGATCGCGGCCTGCAACTGGTACGGCCCCGGCTGGCCCCGCCGCAGGCAGCGGCGCACCAGTTCGTGGCCCTCGGCGATGAGGGCGCGGTCCCAGAGCGAGCGGTCCTGTTCGCCGAGGACGACCAGGTCGCCGTCCGGGCCGACGCGGGCGGGACGGCGCGCCTCGGTGAGCAGGAGCAGGGCCAGCAGGCCGATGACCTCGGGCTCGTCGGGCATCAGGTCGGCGAGCGCGCGGGCGAGGCGGACGGCCTCGCGGCACAGGTCCGTCCGGACCAGCTCGCCCGACGTGGCCGTGTAGCCCTCGTTGAACACCAGGTAGAGGACGGTCAGCACGGGCGGCAGCCGGTCGGGGAGTTCGGCGGCGCCCGGCACCCGGTACGGGATCCCGGCGTCGCGGATCTTCTTCTTCGCCCGGACGATCCGCTGCGCGACCGTCGCCTCCGGCACCAGGTAGGCCCGCGCGATCTCGGCCGTCTCCAGCCCGCCGAGCAGCCGCAGCGTGAGCGCGGCCTGCGCGGACGGCGCCAGCGCCGGGTGGCAGCAGGTGAAGATCATGCGGAGCTGGTCGTCGCGCACCGGTCCCACGTCCTCGGGTTCGTCGGGTTGCTGGAGCAGGAGGGCCTGCGCGTGGCGGGCCTCGCGGGTGGACTCGCGGCGCAGCCGGTCGATCGCGCGGTTGCGGGCGGTGGTGACGATCCACGCGCCGGGGTTGGGCGGCGGCTCGTCCCATTTCTCCAGGGCGGTGGCGAACGCGTCCTGGACCGCTTCCTCGGCGAGCCCGATGTCGCCGAGGAAGCGCGTCAGCGTCGCGACGCACCGGCCGTACTCGGCCCGGAAGACGCCGTCCAGCTCCATGCGCGCTAGACCCACTGCGCGTCTTCGAAGGGGCGGACCTCGATCGCCGCCCCGCAGGCCAGCGCGCACTTCTCCGCCCAGGCCAGCGCCTGGTCGAGGTCGTCGCAGCGGATCACCCAGAACCCGCCGAGCTGTTCCTTGGTCTCGGCGAACGGGCCGTCGGTCATCGTGACCGCGCCGCCGGCGGGCCGGACGACCGTCGAGGCGTGCGAGGGCAGCAGCCCGCCGAGGAACACCCACGTCCCGGCCATCTCCTCGTTGACCTTGGCCACCTGCGCTCGCTGCGCCTCCATCTCCCCCTCGGACCACTCGGTGGTCTCGTCGAACTGGACGGCGAGCAGATACGTCTTCATCTCGTTTCTCCTTCGGGTCAGGCGGACAGGCGGCGGGCGACGGCCGGGATCACGATCGCGGCGGCGACCAGGTGGGTGAGCATGAGCAGCGCCTTGGTGCTCGCGGACGCGTCCGCCAGCACGTCCGGCACGAGCGACAGGACGGTGAGCGCGACCGTGGTGCGGACGAACACCGCGCGCGGCCGGCGGACGGTGCGCGCCAGCACCAGCGCGAGCGCCAGGCCGATCACCGAGAAGACGGCGGTCAGCATCGCGAAGCCGGGCACCGGGATCGGCTTGCCGCCGATCTCCAGGCTGATCCCGGCGGCCGAGCCCACCGCCGCGACGACGGCGGTCGCGACGGACGCGGCGGCCGTGGCGGCGAGGCCGCCGAGGACCAGGGACTTGGCGGGGGCGGCGGTGAGGGTGGTGACGGACATGGTGTGCCTCCGGCGGGTGCGGCGACCGGGCCTTCCCGGTCTCTCACCCTTGCTACGAACGGGCTCGACGCCGATCGACATCATCGCCGAAAAACTTTCCGAAGATCTTCGGCGGCCAACGCCGCTGGTCAGTCCATCACGTCCGGGGTGGCACTCTGGGGGCGTGGACAACGGCGACGATCTCGACCTCATCCGCGCCCGGACGACCGAGCGCCTGGAGAAGGCGATGGGCACGTTCGGCACGGCCGCCCTCGCGAGCATGGAGGACCAGCTCCCCTGGTTCCGGCGGATGCCCGCCGACCAGCGGTCCTGGATCGGCCTGGTCGCGCAGGCCGGGATCGCCGCGTTCGTGGAGTACTTCAAGAACGGCGAGCAGACGCGGCCCGCCATCGCGGGCGAGGTGTTCGGCACCGCGCCCCGCGAACTGCTCCGGTCGATCAAGCTGCGCCACACGATCGACATGGTCCGCGTGATCATCGACGTGGTGGAGACCCGGCTGGACGACCTCGCGGCCCCCGGCGGCGCCGCCCAGCTCCGCGAGGCGATCCTGCGCTACACCCGCGACGTCGCGTTCGGCGCCGCCCAGGTCTACGCGCAGGCCGCCGAGACCCGTGCGGCCTGGGACGCCCGGCTCGAAGCGCTCGTCGTCAACGCCGTGCTGCGCGGCGAGGTGGACGACGGGATGCACTCGTGGGCGGCGGCGCTCGGCTGGACGTCCAAGCCCGTCACGGTCGTCGCCGGGCAGACCCCCGAGGACGAGGACCCCGAGGTCACCATCGACCAGATGCAGCTCGCCGCCCGCCGCGCCCGGGTGGACGTCCTCGCCGGGGTGCAGGGCCGCCGGGTCGTGGTGATCGTCGGCGGCGCGGCCGACCCGATGAGCGCCGCCAAGATCATCTCGGCGAAGTGCGGGCCCGGGCCGGTCGTCGTCGGGCCGTCGGTCGCCGATCTCTACGAGTCCACGCTGTCGGCGCGGGCCGCGATGGCGGGGCTGCGGGCGGCGGCGGGGTGGCCGGACGCGCCGCGTCCCGTCCACGCCCACGACCTGCTGCCCGAGCGCGCCCTCGACGGCGACGACGCCGCCCGCGCCTATCTCGTGGACGAGGTCTACACGCCGATGCTCTCCGCCGGAGCCCCCCTCCTGGACACGCTGACGACCTACCTGGAGCAGGGGTCGTCGCTGGAGGCGACGGCGCGGCTGTTGTTCGTCCACCCCAATACCGTCCGGTACCGCCTGCGCCGGGTGACCGAGCTGACGGGCCTCGCCCCCGCCGACGGGCGCAACGCGTTCACGCTGCGCATCGCGCTCGTCCTCGGCCGGTTCGGCGCCCGGACGGCCTGACGCGGGCGTCCCCGCAGGTCGGCCGCGCGGACGGAAACTGTAGGGGTTGTACAAACCCGCGTGACGAAACTTCGTGGGCGGCGGCATCGGCACCGGGGCGGTGCACAGGGGAGGGTTGTCGCTGTGATCCTCCTCGCCGCGCCCGGACAGGGCGCCCAGACCCCCGGATTCCTGACCCCCTGGCTGGAAGTCCCCGGCGTCGCCGACCGCCTCGGCTGGTGGTCGGCCGTGACGGGGCTGGACCTGGTCCGGTACGGCACCGAGGCCGACGCCGAGGAGATCCGCGACACCGCCGTCGCGCAGCCGCTGCTGGTCAGCGCCGCGCTGGCCGCGTTCGAGACCCTGTACGACGGCTCCGACCGTCCGGACGCCGTCGCCGGGCACAGCGTGGGCGAACTGGCCGCCGCCGCCGTCGCGGGGGTGCTGTCGCCCGAGGCGGCGCTGGTGCTCGTCCGCGAGCGCGGCCGGGCGATGGCCGACGCCGCCGCCGTCACCGAGACCGGCATGACGGCCGTGCTCGGCGGCGACCCCGATGACGTCCTGGCCGTGCTCGACCGGCACGGGCTGACCCCCGCGAACGTCAACGCGGCCGGGCAGGTCGTCGCCGCCGGGACGCTGCTCCAGCTCCAGGCGCTCGCCGACGACCCGCCCGCCAAGGCGCGGCTGCGCAAGCTGTCCGTCGCCGGAGCGTTCCACACCGAGCACATGGCCCCGGCCGTCGCGACGCTGCGGCGCCTCGCGCCCGGCGTCCGCGTCGCGGACCCGGCGATCACGCTGCTGTCCAACCGGGACGGCGCGGCCGTCGCGTCCGGCCGCGAGTACCTCACCCGGCTCGCCGAGCAGGTCAGCGCGCCCGTCCGGTGGGACGCGTGCATGGCCACGATGCGCGACCTCGGCGTCACCGCGATCATCGAGCTGCCGCCCGCCGGGACGCTCGTCGGCATCGCCAAGCGGGAGCTGAAGGGCGTCGAGACGCTCGCCCTCAAGACCCCCGCCGACCTGGCGCAGGCCCGCGAGCTGATCAAGGCGCACACGGCATGACCGGCGGCCTGAGGACCAACGCCCTGGTGCCCGGCTCGCAGGTGCTCGGGTTCGGCGACTACCAGCCCGCCCGGATCGTCACCAACGACGAGCTGGCGGAGACCGTCGACACCGACGACGCCTGGATCCGCAGCCGCGTCGGCATCGTGGAGCGCCGCATCGCCGCCCCGGACGAGACGATCATCGACATGGGCGTCCACGCCGGCGGCAAGGCCATCGCCGCCAGCGGCCTCACGCCCGGCGACATCGACCTCGTCATCGTCGCGACCTGCTCGGCCGAGTCGCCGATGCCCGCGCACGCCGCGAGCATCGCGCACCGCCTCGGCATCGCCGCCCCCGGCGCCTACGACCTCAACGCCGCCTGCGCGGGCTTCTGCTACGCGCTCGCGTCCGCCGACGCGGCCGTCCGCACCGGGACGGCCCGCAACGTCCTCGTCATCGGCGCCGAGAAGATGTCGCAGTGGCTCGACTGGACCGACCGGTCGACCTGCATCATCTTCGCCGACGGCGCGGGCGCTGCGGTCGTCGGCGCCGCCGCCGAACCCGGCGTCGGGCCGGTGGCGTGGGGCAGCGACGGCGGCCAGGCCGACAAGATCACGATCACCGGGCGGGCCGGGAGCATCCGGCAGGAGGGCCAGGCGGTCTTCCGCTGGGCCACCACCGCCGTCGCGCCCGTCGCGCTCGCCGCCTGCGAACGCGCCGGGGTGCGGCCCGAGGACCTCGCCGCGCTCGTCCCGCACCAGGCCAACCTGCGGATCATCGAGGCCATCGCGCGGCGGGTCGGGGCGGTGAACGCCGTGGTGGCCGACGACATCGTCCACTCGGGAAATACCTCGGGAGCGTCGATTCCGATCGCGCTTTCGCACATGCTCGAACGCGGCGACGTCCCGTCCGGCGCCCCGGCCCTCCTGGTCGGGTTCGGCGCCGGGCTGGCCTACGCTGCCCAAGTCATCCAGATCCCGTAGGCCGACTTTCGCCTGCGCAACCCACTAAAGGAGAACCGATGGCAATCGCCACCGAACAGGACATCCTGGACGGCCTCGCCGAGATCATCGACGAGATCGTCGGCATCGACAAGTCCGAGGTCACCCCGGAGAAGAACTTCATCGAGGACCTGGACATCGACTCGCTGTCGATGGTAGAGATCGCGGTTGCCGCGCAGGACCAGTTCGGCGTCGAGATCCCCGACGACGAGCTGCGCAACCTGAAGACGGTCAAGGACGTCATCAACTTCGTCCAGAACCTGCAGCAGCAGGGCTGAGCGACGCGGGAGCGCGCCGCCGGTCCCCCGGGCACGCGGCCCGGCGGCGCACCCTCTCTCCCCCCCCAGTTTGCGAGGAGCACTGAACTATGAGCAAAAGCCCGACCACCGTCGTCGTGACCGGCCTCGGCGCGACAACACCGCTCGGCGGCGACGTCCCGTCGACCTGGTCTGCGCTGCTCGCCGGTGAATCCGGGGTGCGCAATCTGGACTGGGAGGGCGTCGAGGAACTGCCCGTGCGGTTCGCGGCGCAACTCGCCGTGGACCCCGCCGAGAGCATCCCGCGCGCTCAGCTCCGCCGCCTGGACCGCAGCCAGGCCATCGCGCTGATCGCCGCGCGGGAGGCCTGGCAGCACGCCGGGTTCGCGCCGCCGGTGAAGCGCGCCAAGTCCGGCAAGGCCGCCGAGGCCGAGCCGGGCGACGGCTTCGTCGTGGACGGCGACCGGCTCGGCGTCGTCGTCTCCAGCGGCATCGGCGGCCTGCACACGGCCCTGAACAGCTACGACGTGTACAAGGAGAAGGGCTGGACGCGCGTCTCGCCCTTCACCGTCCCGATGCTGATGCCGAACGGCGCGTCCGGGCACGTCGGCATCGAGTTCGGCGCCACCGCCGGGTCGCACGCGCTCGTCAGCGCCTGCGCGTCCAGCGGCGAGGCCGTCGGCTACGCCATCGACATGATCCGCGCCGGCCGCGCCGACGTCGTGATCTGCGGCGGCACCGAATCGTGCATCCACCCGCTGCAGATGGCGTCGTTCGGGTCGATGCGCGCCATGTCCACCCGCAACGACGAGCCGCAGCGCGCGTCGCGGCCCTACGACAAGAACCGCGACGGCTTCGTCCTCGGCGAGGGCGCCGCCGTCATGATCCTTGAGTCGGAGGAGCACGCGCGGGCGCGCGGCGCCACGGTCCACGCCGTCGCGGCGGGCTGCGGCTACTCCAACGACGCCTACGACATCGTCCTGCCCGACCCGAGCGGCAGCGGGCAGGCCAAGGCCATGCTCCGCGCGCTCGACGACGCGGGGCTCCGCCCGGAGGACATCGTGCACGTCAACGCGCACGCCACGTCCACCCCGGCGGGCGACGTCGCCGAACTGGCCTCGATCCGGGCCGCGCTCGGGCCCGTCGCCGAGAAGCTGACCGTCACCGCGACCAAGTCCATGACCGGGCACCTGCTCGGCGGGGCCGGGGCGCTGGAGTCGGTGATCACGATCCTGTCGCTGCGGGAGGGGATCGTCCCGCCCACGGCGAACCTGGAGGACATGGACGACGAGGTCGACCTGGACATCGTGTGCGGCGAGCCGCGGACGATCCCGGCCGGCCCCGCCGCGGCACTCAACAACTCGTTCGGTTTCGGCGGCCACAACGTGTCGGTCGCCTTCCGTCGCGCCGTCTGACGCGGGGTCCCGCTCCGCCGCGGCCCTTTGAAGGAGCAGCTATGACCGTTCTCGACAACCGGGTCGTCCCGGACGAACCGGCGTCCGACCCCCGGCACCCCCGGGTCCGGCTCTCCGTGCTCTTCGACGAGGCGACGTTCCTGCCCCTGAGCGACGAGGACGACGGCAGCGGCGCCCTCGCCGGCGTCGGCCGGGTCGAGGGCCTGCCGGTCGTGGCGTTCGCGTCCGACCCGCGCATCCAGGGCGGCGCGATGGGGGCGGCGGGCTGCGCGGCGATCGTCGCGGCCTACGACCACGCCGTCCGGGAACGGCTGCCGATCGTCGGGCTCTGGCACTCGGGCGGCGCGCGGCTGGCCGAGGGCGTGGAGTCGCTGCACGCGGTCGGGCAGGTGTTCGCGGCGATGACGCGGGCGTCGGGGATCGTCCCGCAGATCTCGGTGGTGCTCGGTGCGGCGGCGGGCGGGGCGGCCTACGGGCCCGCGCTCACCGACGTCGTGGTGCTGTCGGAGAGCGGCAAGATCTTCGTGACGGGGCCGGACGTGGTGCGCTCGGTCACCGGCGAGGACATCGACATGGCGTCCCTCGGCGGCCCCGAACCGCACTCGCGGAAGTCCGGCGTGGTGCACGTGGTGGCGCGCGACGACGCCGAGGCCATCGCGCGGGGCCGGCGGCTGGCGGTGCTGCTCGGGCACCAGGGCCGGGTGCACCTTTCGTCCGTGGAGGAAAGGGATTTCTCGGGCCTTTTGCCGGAGAGTGCGCGGCGTGCTTACAGCGTCCATCCGCTGGTGCACGGAATCGTGGACGACGCGGCCGATGATTATGTCGAGCTGCACCCCAAGTGGGCCCCGAACATCGTGACGGCCCTCGGGCGCCTCGGCGGCCGGACGGTCGGCGTCATCGCGAACAACCCGCTGCGCCTCGGCGGCTGCCTGGACTCGACGTCCGCCGAGAAGGCCGCCCGGTTCGTCCGGATGTGCGATGCGTTCGGCGTGCCGCTCGTCGTTCTGGTCGACGTGCCCGGCTACCTGCCCGGCGTGGGCCAGGAGCACGAGGGCGTGGTGCGGCGGGGCGCCAAACTGCTGCACGCGTTCGCGGCGGCGACCGTCCCGCGCGTGACCCTGGTGACCCGCAAGGCCTACGGCGGCGCCTACATCGCGATGAACTCCCGCTCGCTCGGCGCCACCCGCGTCTTCGCCTGGCCGACCGCCGAACTGGCCGTCATGGGCGCCCTGGCGGCGGTGCGCGTCCTGCACCGCCGCAAGATCGCGGCCGTGCCCGAGGCGGACCGTCCGGCGCTCGAAGCCGAACTCGCCGCCGAGCACGAGAAGATCGCCGGCGGCCTCGACCGCGCCCGCGCCCTCGGCGTCGTGGACGAGGTCATCACCCCGGCCACGACCCGCCACGCCCTCGCCCGCGCGATCGCCGAGGCGATCCCCGCCCGCGGCGCCCACGGCAACATCCCGCTGTAACCGGACCCGAGGCCCGGCCGCCCCCGTCCAGGGGCCGCCGGGCCTTTCGCGTCAGACGGCGGCGTGGAGCCAGCGGACGGGGGCGCCGTCGCCCGCGCGGCGGAAGGGCTCCAGTTCGTTGTCCCAGGGGGTGCCGAGCAGGCGGTCCAGCTCGCTCTCCAAGGTCGTCTTGCCGAGGGCGGCGCCGGCCATGACCGAGCGCAGGCGGTCCTCGGGGATCATGATGTCGCCGTTGGCGCCGATGACGCCGGTGAAGACGCCGAGGGACGGCGTGAAGCTGTAGCGGACCCCGTCGCAGCCCGGCGTGGGGTCCTCCGTGCACTCGAAGCGCGCGAGTTTCCAGTTGCGCAGGGCCGAGGTGATCCCGGCGGCGGTGCCCGGCTTCCCCTCCCAGTGCAGTTCGGCGCGCAGAGTCCCGGGGGCGGCGGGCTGGTCGGCCCACTCAAGGGACACGGGCACGCCGAGGACACCTGCGGCGGCCCACTCGATGTGCGGGCTCAGCGCAGGTGGCGCGGAGTGGACGTAGAAAACGCCACGTGCGGTCACCGGACCTCCTGGATCTGTACCGAGGCTCGTCTTCCCCTACGGCCTCGTTCGCACCACGGGCGGCGTCCGCGTTGCTCATTCTGCATCATCGGCACGGGTCGCACCACTGCGCGAGCCCTGTTTGCCGAACCCTTGCCGCCTTCTTCCGATCCGCGTGGCGTCATTCCGCCCGGCCAACCGGCATGTTCGTAGATATCCCCATTTCCAAATGACGATCATGGTGAAAAGCACCGCGCCGACGCGGGAGCCGTAAGGGCGGCCTCCAGGCCATTGCCCTGCGCCCGGTACCCATCCGGCCGGATTCCAATCATCGAGACTCGGCCACGACCCGGCCGCGACTCGATAACCGCCCCGTGCGCGTCGTGTGCCCGTCCGGCTACCGTCGGCGACCGGCGGGAACGACGGGGGGAACCGCGTGAGGGAACTCGTGCTCCGCGCGCGCGACGGCGACGCGGCGGCGTGGACGGCGCTCGTGGAGCGCCACACCGAGACGCTGTGGGCGGTGGCGCGCTCGTGGCGGCTCAGCGACGCCGACTGCGCGGACGTCGTCCAGATCACCTGGCTGCGGCTGGTCGAACGGCTCGACACGATCCGGGAACCCGAGGCCGTCGGCGCCTGGCTCGTCGTCACCGCGCGCCGCGAAGCCGGCCGCACGGCCCGCGAGCGCGGCCACGAGCCGCTCGGCGCGGCCTCGGCGGCGCTCCCGCCCCCGGACGACGTCGTCGCCGGACGCGAACAGGTCTGCGCCGTCGGGACGGCCCTGCGGGGCCTCCCCCGCCGCTGCCGGGACCTCCTGCGCCTCGCCGCCCTCGTCCCCCGCCAGGCCGAACTGGCGGCGGCGCTGGACATCCCCGTCGGCGGAGTCGGCCCGACCCGCGCCCGCTGCCTGCAACAACTGCGACGAAAGCTGGTCTCGTGACCGACGACGAGCTGGTGGCGGCCGTCGTCCGCGCGTTCCGGGCGACGGATCCCGTGCCGGACGGCGTTCTCGACGCCTCGCGGGCCGCGTTCGGACGGCGGACGGCGGGGGCCGTCGTCGCCGCCGAGGTCCCGGCCGCGGAGCCCGTGGGCGTGCGCGGGGACGGGGTGCGGCGGGTGGCGTTCGCGGCGGCGGACGCGGCGGTCGAGATGGAGGTCGCGGGACGGGAGGTGACCGGGCGGCTGCGGCCCGCGGCGTCCGTCCCGGTGGTCGTGCGGCGCGCGGGCGGCGAGACAGAGCGGACGCGGACGGACGCGGCGGGCCGGTTCGCCTTCCCCGATCTCGCGCGCGGCCCGCTCAGCCTCACGTTCGAGCTGGCCGCCGCGACGGTCGTCACGAGCTGGATCCGGGTCTGATGGAGACCCGGCCCGGCGCGGCCCCGGACGCCTACGCGGCGGCGTTGCTCCGCATCGACCTGATGGACGTCCTCGCGGCGCGCGGGGACGCGGCGGGGGCGCTGGCGGAGGCGGAGCTGGCGCGTCCGGTCGTGACGGGCGCGGACGCCGACCGGCTCGACGCGGCGGTCGCCCGCGCCCTCGCCCACGCCGGACGGCTCCCCGAGGCGACCGGCCTCGCGATGGACACGCTGCGGCGGCTGCGGCGCGGCGGCGACCCGGTGACGCGCGTGGACCTGCTGTCCGCGCTCGGCACCGCGCAGGCGCTGCGCGGGTCGGCCGGGTGCGCGCGGGCGGCGCTGGCCGAGGCGGTCGCGACGGCGGCGGACGCGGGGCTCGCGGCCCGCGCCGCGGCGGCCCGCGCCGATCTCGCGCTCGCCGCCGCGCGCTGCGGCGACCTGCCGGACGCGCTGGCGCTGTTCGCCGCCGCCGAGCCCGGCCTGTCCGGGGAGCGGCTGGCGCGGTGCCGGCTCGGCCGCGCCGAGACGCTGCTGCGGGCCGGGCTGCCCGCCGAGGCGCGGGCGCTGCTGGCCCGCACGCTGGCCGCGGCCGAGTCCGGCGGGCACCGCGCCGCCGTCGCCGACGGCCTGCTGCTGCTCGGGCACGCCGAACTGGCCGACGGCGCCCCGGACGCGGCGGCGGGCACGGCCGAGCGCGCTCGCGCGGCGTTCGCGGCGCAGGGCCGGACGGGCTGGACGCGGCCCGCCGAGCACCTGCTGCTCCGCGCCCGGTACGCGGCGGGCGACCGGTCGCCGCTGCTGCTGGCGACCGCGCGGGCCGTCGCGGCACGCCTGGACGCGGGCGGCTGGACGACCGCCGCCGCGCAGGCCCGCGTGATCGCCGCGCGGGTCGCGCTGCGCCTCGGGCGTCCGGACGCCGTGCCGCGCGGGGTGCCGGTGCGGGTGGGTCCGGCGGCGCTGCGGGCGGCGTCCTGGCACCTGGTCGCGCTGGAGCGGTGCGGGCGCGGGGACGCGGCGGGCGCGCGGGAGGCCGTCCGGGCGGGCCTGCGGATCCTCGCCGCGCACGCCGACGCGCTCGGCGCCCACGAGCCGCGCGCCCACACGGCCGGGACGGGCGCGGACCTGGCGGCGCTCGGGCTCGAACTGGCCGGGACGGCGGCGGACCTGCTGGCCGGCGAGGAGCGGCGGCGGGCGCTGGCGCGGCGCCCGGTGGCGGTGCGCCCGCCGCGCGACCCGGCGCGGGCGGCGGCGCTGGCCGAGATCCGGACGCTCAGCGCCCGCCAGGCCGCCGCGACCGCCGAGACCGCCGCGTGCCCGATCCTGGAACGGCGCCTGCTGCGTCTGGAGGCAGCCTTGCGGGCGGGCGCGCTGCGGCGGACTCCCGAGCGGACGCCCGCTCCGCCCTCATTGCGCGCATTGTCCGCCGCGCTGGACGGACGGGTGCTGGTCGAACTCGTCCGGATCGGCGACGGGCTGCACGCGGTGACCGTCCGGGACGGGCGCGCACGCCGCCACGTCCTCGGCCCCTACGCGGCGGCGGCCCGGGACGCGGCCCTGCTCCGGACGGCCGTCGACCACGCCGACGCGCCGCCCCCGTCCGCGCTGCTGGCGCCGCTGCGCGACGTGCTGGGGGACCGGGAACTCGTCCTCGCCCCGACGGGCGCGCTGCACGGCCTCCCGTGGGCGGCGCTGCCCGAACTGGCCGGACGTCCCTTCACCGTGGCGCCGTCGGCGGCGGCCTGGCTGCGCGCCCACCGCGTCGCCCGCCGCGCCGGACGGACCGTCCTCGCGGCAGGCCCCGGCCTCGACCACGCCGAGGACGAGATCACCCGCGTCGCAGCCGCCTATCCGGACGCCGAACGCCTGACCGGCGCGACGGCTCGGGCCGAGGCGGTCCGCGACGCGCTGGACGGC
This sequence comes from Actinomadura rubteroloni, assembly GCF_002911665.1. Classification (NCBI taxonomy): domain Bacteria; kingdom Bacillati; phylum Actinomycetota; class Actinomycetes; order Streptosporangiales; family Thermomonosporaceae; genus Actinomadura; species Actinomadura rubteroloni. The sequence goes on along the minus strand of NZ_MTBP01000004.1, from coordinate 110,587 downwards.
GCCGCCGTCGCCCATGTGGCCGCGCACGGCAGGTTCCGCCCCGGCAACCCGCTGTTCTCCGCCCTGCGGATGGCCGACGGCCCCCTGCTCGCCCACGACCTGGAGGACATCGCGTCCGTCCCGCCGCTCGTCGTCCTGTCCGCGTGCGACGCGGGCCGCTCGACGGGCGGCGAAGCGGTCCTCGGCCTGCCCGGCGTCCTGCTGGCCCTCGGCGCCCGGACCGTCATCGCCCCGGTCACCCGCGTGGCCGACGCCGAGTCCCCGGCGTTCATGGCCGCCCTGCACCGGGCTCTGGCGGCCGGAACCCCGCCCGCCTGGGCGCTGGCCAGGGCACCGGCGACGCCGGGCACAGCGGGCTTCCTCTGCTTCGGCGCGGGCTGAACCGTCAGCCCGTCGCCACCGGACGGGACGGGTCGGTGATCCACTCCGACCACGACCCGACGTACAGCGCGGCCGGCACGCCGGCGATCGTCAGGGCCAGGACCTCGTGCGCCGCCGTGATGCCCGAGCCGCAGTAGGCCCCGACGTGCTGCGCGTCCGTCGCGCCGAGGCCGGCGAACCGCTCCCGCAACGCCAGGGACGGCAGGAAGCAGCCGGATTCGTCCACATTGTCCGACGTCGGGGCGCTGACCGCGCCCGGAATGTGCCCCGCCACCGGATCCACCGGCTCCTTCTCGCCCCGGTACCGCTCGGCGGCACGCGCGTCGAGCAGGACGCCGTCGCGGGCCAGCGCCGCCGCGCCCGCCGCGTCCAGCACCGGCAGGCCGCCTGGACGGGCCGTGAAGTCGCCGCGCGGCGGATCCGGCTCGTCCGTCTCGACGGGACGGCCCGCGCCCGTCCACGCCCGGAACCCGCCGTCCAGCACGCGGACGTCCGGGTGCCCGTAGTACCGCAGCGTCCACCACAGCCGGGCGGCGGCCGACGCGTCCGCCTCGTCGTACACGACGACGGGCTGCGCCGCCGACACCCCGGCGCGGCGCATGGCCTCCTGGAACGCGTCGGCGGACGGCAGCGGGTGACGGCCGCCCGCGCCGGGCTCGGCCGCGACGTCGCGGTCCAGGTCCACGAACACGGCGCCGGGCAGGTGGCCGCGCCGGTACGCCTCGATGCCGGGCGGCCCGGCGAGGTTCCAGCGGACGTCCAGCAGGACGGGGCCGGGATCGCGATAAAGCTGACGCGCGAGGGCGCTCACGTCGACGAGAGGATGCACGGCGTCAGTCTGACCGGCGTGCACCGGGGTCGTGAAGGGCGGATCGACAGGCGTCACGCATCGTAGCCTAGCGGGTACGACACGCGGTCATTCCACCCGCCAGGCGACCCCGTGCGGGACGAGCGCGTCCAGGAATCCGGCGGGCTCGAACGCCTGCGCGGGCGTCAGCGCGCCGGGCCGCGCCTCCCCGCGCGCGAGCCGCAGCGCGCCCTCGACCGCGATGACGGCGGTCAGCCCGTACGGGTCGGGCCCGGTGACGGTCCCGGTCGCGGTGCCGCCGTCCCCGGTGGCGCGGGCGAGCATGAACCAGCGTCCCGCGCGGCGCGTCGCCTCGTCCAGGACGGCGGGCGCCAGCTCGGCGGCTCCAGGATCGAACGAGCCGAACAGCTTCACGACGTCCGCGCGCATCGCCGCCCGCACCCGCGCGGCCGGGACGTGGCGCGGCACCGTCGCGACGCCCGGCAGCGGGAACGACGCCACCTCGACCCGCTCACCGGGCAGGACGACCGGGTCGTGCCCCCCGTCGTCGGGACGCCAGCCGCCGTCGGCGTACTCCAGCGGGCCGCGCGCGACGATCGACGCCATCGACCGGGCGGTGCCGCGCGACGCCGCGCCCGGCGCACGCAGGTCGGCGACCAGGATCTCGCGCCCCGGGGCGACCCGCGCCGCCGTCAGCGCCGCGATGAGGTCGCCCGGACCGCCGTCGTCGGCGAGCGCGGGCACGACCGTCACCCCGGCGCGCTCGGCGTCCGGCCCGGCCGTCGCGAGGACGTCGTGGATCTGCCCCTGCTCGCCCGAGGTGTCGACGTAGTGGACGCGGGCGGCGAGCGCGGCCCGCAGCACCGGCCCGCCCCAGCGGGTGAACGGCCCGGCCGTGTTCACCACGGCGGCGCAGTCGGCGAACGCGGCGGCGAGCGCGTCCGGGTCGTCCAGCGTCGCGACGCGGACCTCCGTCCCGGCGGTCTCGCGCAGCCGCTCCCGCGACCGTCCGACGAGCACCGCCGGGACGCCCCGCCGCGCCAGCTCGGCGACGACCAGCCCGCCGGTGAATCCGCTCGCCCCGTGAACCGCGATCTTCATGTCCGGTCTCCTCTCGTTCGGAAACGACGCTAGGAAGCACGGACGAGACGAACAATGTGCGCGAGCCGCGCGACGATGTCCGATCGTCTCTACACTGGACGGCATGGACGTGCTCGGAGACGTCGTCCAGGTCATGCGCACCGGCCGTCCGCACGCGAACCGGACGGTGCTGGACGCCCCCTGGCGGCGGAGCTTCCCCGCCCGCGAGGCCGCCGGGTTCCACGTCGTGCTGCGCGGCTCCTGCGAGATCAGCCCCGCGGACGGCGCGCCGGTCGCCCTCACCCAGGGCGACGTGGCGTTCCTCCCGCGCGGCACCGGCCACACCATCACGGGCGACGCCGCGACCGTCCTGCTGTGCGGCGCCTACGACCTGGACCTGGCCCGTCCGCACCCGCTGCTCGCCGAGCTGCCCCGCGTCGTCCGGCTCCCGGCCGAGGCGCCGTGCCCGTCGGTGCGCGCCGCCGTCGGCCTGCTGGACCGCGAGCTGGACGGCGCGGGCCGTCCCGGCGCTCCCGCCGCGCTCACCGCCCTCCTCGACCTGCTCCTGCTCTACCTGCTGCGCGCCTGGCACGACGCGCACGCGGCCACCGGCTGGAGCGCGGCCCTGCGCGACCCGGCGGTCGGGGCGGCGCTGCGGGCCGTCCACGCCGACCCGGCCCGGGACTGGACGGTCGCGGCGCTCGGCGCGGAGGCCGGCCTGTCCCGCGCCGCGTTCGCGCGCCGCTTCACCGGCCTGGTCGGACGCCCGCCGCTCGGCTACCTCACCTGGTGGCGGATGAGCGTCGCGGCGCGGCTGCTGCGCGGCTCCGACCTGCCGCTGCGCGCCGTCGCCGCCCGCGTCGGCTACACGTCGGAGTACGCGTTCGGCAAGGCGTTCAAGCGGGAGCTGGGCGTGCCGCCGGGCGCGTACCGGGCCGTCAGCCCTTGACCGTCCGCACCAGCGGGACGAGCTGCTCGGCGGCCACCAGCGACCCGTGCATCCCGACCATCGCGGCCAGCCACGGTTCCCGCGCGGACGCCGTGATCGCCACGTCCGCGTGCGGCACCGCGACCACGTCGCCGACGCGCCCGGCCATCTCCGGCGTGATCGGCCCGAACCAGCCCTCGGCGACGGCCTCGGCGCGGGAGCGGACCCAGCACGTCCCGGCCAGCCGCTCCCGCCACGCCGCGAGGACGTCGCCGTGCGCGCCCGGCAGCGCGTACACATAGCGGGACCGGGCGTCGCCGCCGAGCCGCGCCACCCCGGCCGACAGCGCCGGATCGGTGTCGGCGTCGATCCGCCCGGACGGGTCGGTCATGCCGTGGTCGGCCGTGACGTACAGCGCCGTCCCGGACGGCAGGGCGTCGGCGAGGCGCTCGGCGAGCAGGTCCACGAAGCGGAGCTGCTGCCGCCAGTCCGCCGAGGCGACGCCGAACCGGTGGCCGGTCGAGTCCAGATCCGGGTGGTAGACGGTCGTGTAGGCGCGGTCGCCCGCGCTCAGCGCCCGCTGCGCCGCCGCGACGAGCTGGCCGAGCGCGTCCGCGCCCGTGTAGTCGGCGCCGCGCGCCGTCGCCCGGGTGAGCGGGCTGTCGCGGTAGAGGCTCGCGCCGACGTAGGACGCCGCGACGCCCGCCGCCCGCGCCCGCTCGTAGACGGTCGGGGCGGGCTGGACGACGAACGGGTCCGCGCCGTCGGCGGGCCAGCGCAGCAGGTTGACCAGGGCGTCCCGGCCGGGCAGCGCGATCTGGAGCCCGAGCAGCCCGTGCCCGCCGGGCGGCAGGCCGGTGCCGAGCGAGCCGAGGCTCGTCACGGTCGTCGCCGGGAAGCCCGCCGTGAGCGGGCCGCCGCCGAGCGACGTCAGGAACGGCGCGTCGCCGGGATGGGCGCGCAACTGCTCCCAGCCGAGGCCGTCCACGAGCAGCACGCAGATCCGCCGCGTCTCCTGCAGGCCGAGGACGTTCACCGCGCCCGGCACGCCGAGCGCCGCGAGCGCCGACTCCGGCAGGTCCGCCAGCGCCGCGCGCCCGTACGCCGGGACGGGCGGCGCGGGCCGGGTCACCCCGCCGTCACCCCGCCGCCGCCGAGGTCGCCGACGACAGCGCCTCGGCGAACGCCAGCACCTGCCCGACCGCCTCCGCGCCGTCGGCGGCCTCGCTGACCCGCAGCGACAGGTCGTCGGCGGTCACGCTGCCGGTGTAACCGTGGTCGGCCTCGCAGTTCTCGTCGCCGCAGGTCGCGGGCTCCAGGTCGATGTGCGCGATGGCGCCCCACCCGATCGTCAGCACGACCTCGGTGGGCGCGGTGCCCGGCACGTACGACGCCGGGTCGGGGACGACGCGCGTCACCGCCACCGACTGGACGCGCTCGATCTTCACCGCCTCGGTCGTCGTGGACGCGTGCGGCTGGGCGATGCCCTCCCCCGGCGGATGCTCGTCGGTGTGGCAGACGAGCAGCCGCGTCGGCGACAGGACCAGCACCGTCACATGGCGCCGCACCTCCATCGCCGGATCGAACGTCGCCTCGTGGTGGATCACGTAGGCGAGCACCCGCTCGTCGCCGATCGCCGACTGGACCGCGTCCGCGACCAGGGCCGGGTAGTAACCGCTGCGCTCGATGGCCGTGCGCAACCCGTCAGACGTCGCTCGGGTTTCCCTCATGGTCCCATCCTGCCCTGTCGGCGGCGGGCCGCGCACACGAGCCCGATCGGCCGCCGCTCCGGCCCGCATGGTCGTTTCGTCGCACACGGGGTAACAGATCCGCATGAGTACCCGCACAGGCAGGAACGCAACCCTCGGCCCGGACGACCGCGAACCGCTCCCGCAGCCGCCGCCGATCCCCCCGCCGGGGCCGGATCCGGCACCGCCGCCGCCCTCGCCCGTCCCGCCGGGGCCCGAGCCTCCGCCGCCGTCCCCGCAACCGCCCGCGCCGGGCCCGCCGCTCCGGCCGCCGGGACCCGGACCCGAGCCGGACCCGATCCCGCCGATCCCGCCGACGCCGGAGCCCGCACCGCCGCCCCCGCCGTCCTGACGGCCCGGCGGTCAGCGCAGGCGGCGCGGGCCGAGTTCCTGGCGCGGGCCGGTCGGACGGCGCAGGGTCAGCGCCACGTCGCGCACGACCGTGCCGGACGCGCCCGCGAGGACCGGCGACAGCTCCAGGCGCGCCACCTCGGGCAGGTCGTCGGCCAGCCGGGACGCGCGCAGCAGCAGCGTCTCCAGGGCCGCGACGTCCACCGGCTCCGCGCCCCGGTGGCCGAACAGCAGCGGCGCGGCGCGGATCGCGCGGACCATGTCGGCGGCCTCCACGTCGGTGAGCGGCGCCAGCCGGTAGGCGCGGTCGTCCAGCAGCGCGGCGGTCTCGTCGGCGAGCCCGAACGAGACGACGGCGCCGAACGATGAGTCCTCGCGGACGGTGATCTGCGTCGGGACGCCACCCGCCGCGTCGCCGAGCGCGATGCCGTAGCAGGCCAGCAGTTCGGCGGCCTGGGCGCGCGTCGCGGTGACCGGGCCGCCGCCGGCCAGCCACTCCTCGACCAGGGCGCGGGCGCGGCGCCGGTCCGCGCCGACGATCTCGGGGAGCCGTCCGGGCGGGCGCCGCCGCCACTGCGCGTACCGGACGACGTAGGCGAGTGCGCGCACCGCGTCCTCCGGCGCCGCGTAGGACGGCACCGACCCGGCGGCGGCCGACCCGTCCGGGCCGGGGACGCGCAGGTCGGCGGGCATGCCCTCCGAGCCCAGGTACGTCGCGACGATCGGCTTGTCCGCCCCCGCCGCCAGCCGCAGGATCTTCGCCGGGACCGACACGTCGTACCCGCCGATGGTCGGCGGCGTGAACAGGGCGACGACCGCGTCCACGGCGGGGTCGGCCAGCGCGGCGGCGAGCGCGTCCTCGTACTCGGCGGCGCCGGCGGCCGGGCCGAGGTCCACCGGCGGGCGGGCGCGCAGCCCGAACGCCGCCGCCGCGTCCTGCGCCAGCAGCCCCAGCGAGTCGGAGTTGTCGATGATCTCGATCCGGTCCCCGGCGGGCAGCGGCTGGTAGGCCAGGAGCTGCGCGACGTCGAACAGCTCCGACAGGTCCTCCACCCGGATCACCCCGGCCTGCGCGAACAGCGCGCTGACCGCGTGGTCGGGCAGGCTCAGCGCGGACGCCGCGTGCCCGAGCGGGACGCCTTGGGTGCTGCGTCCGCTCTTCACCGCGACGATCGGCTTGCGGCGCGACAGGCGGCGGGCCAGGCGGGCGAACTTGCGCGGGTTGCCCAGGGACTCCAGGTAGAGCAGGACGGCCTTCGTATCCGGGTCCTCCTCCCAGTACTGCATGAGGTCGTTCCCGGAGACGTCCGCTCGGTTGCCCGCCGATACGAACGTCGACAGACCGAGCCCGCGTTCCGCCGTGCGCTGGAGGATCGCGATGCCCAGCGCGCCGGACTGGGAGAAGAAGCCGACGGGGCCGCGTCCCGGCATCGTCGGCGCGAGCGTGGCGTTCAGGCGGACGTCGGGGTCGTTGTTGGCGATGCCGAGGCAGTTCGGGCCGACGACCCGCATCCCGTACGCGCGGGCCAGCCGGACCAGTTCCTCCTGGCGTTCGCGGCCGTCCGGGCCCGTCTCGCCGAAGCCCGACGACACCACGACCAGGCCGTGGACGCCCTTGCCCGCGCACTGCTCCACGACGTCCTGCACGACCGGCGCGCGGACCGCGACGATCGCGAGGTCCACGTCGTCGGGGATCTCCAGCACCGACCGGTACGCCCGGACGCCCCCGACCGCCGTCGCCGTCGGGTGCACCGGGTAGACCGGGCCGGTGAAGTCGCCCGCGAGCAGGTTGCGCAGGACCGTCCGGCCGACCGAGTGCTCCGACCGGCTCGCGCCGATCACCGCGACCGACCGGGGCGTCAGCAGCCGCTGGATCGACCGGGACTCCGCGCGGTGCTCCCGGGCGATCATGACCTCCACCGACGTCTCGGTCGGCTCCAGGTCCAGGACGAGTTCGATGACTCCGTCCTCGAACGTCTGCTCCGCGCGGTAGCCGACCTCGCGGAACACCCGCGTCATCCGCCGGTTGTCGGGCAGGACGCTCGCCACGAACCGCGTCAGGCCGCGCTCGCGGGCCGCCGCCGCGATGTGCTCCAGCAGGACCGGGCCGAGGCCCCGGCCCTGGTGCTCGTCCTCCACGAGGAACGCGACCTCGGCCGTCCCCGGGCGGTCCTTCAGCCGCTCGTAGCGGACGACCGCGACCATCCGGCCGCCGATCGTCGCGATCAGCGCGACCCGGTTCACGTGGTCCACGGTGGTCAGGTGAGCGATCTCACGTTCGCTCAGCCGGGGGCGCGCGGAGAAGAACCGGTAATAGATCGACTCGGGCGACAGCCGTGCGTAGAACTCGCGGAGCAGATCCGCGTCCGCGCTCCGGATGGGGCGCAGATGGGCCGTCCCGCCGTCGGTCAGCAGGACGTCGGCCTCCCAATGGTCCGGATACGCCTCGGTCACACCACCGAGCGTAGGACACGGGCCCGGACGTCCCGCACGCGGGAATTCCCCCGTCCTCCCCGTTTTCGCTGCGCGTTCGAGACCTAATCGCGCCTCGATAGCTGTTACGGTCGAGCACACGCCCAGTACGCCGCTCACGCGGGCCGTGTTGATCGAGGTGATGACTCCCATGACGCGCGTGGTCGTGGTTGGCGACTTGATGAGTGACACCGTGGCGCGTGCCGCGTTCCCCCTCGCCAAGGGCAGCGACACGCCCGCGGCCGTGACGACCCACGGCGGCGGCTCGGGTGCCAACGTGGCGTCCTGGCTCGCCCTGGAGGGCGTCGAGGCCGCGTTCGTCGGCCGCCGCGGGTCCGACATCGCGGGGCGCAACCGCGACATGGAGCTGATGGGCTACGGCGTGGACGCCCGTCTCGTCATGGACTCCGAGCGGCCCACCGGCACCTGCGTCGTCCTCGTCACCCACAAGGGCGACCGGACGATGCTCTCGGACCCGGGCGCCAACGCCGCCCTGCTCGTCGAGGACATCGAGCGCTGCCGCGACCTCTTCCGCCAGGGCACCCACCTGCACCTGTCCGGGTACTCGCTGCTCAACGAGGGGTCGCGCAAGGCCGCGATCTTCGCGCTGGACACCGCCCGCAAGGCGAAGATGTCGATCTCGGTGGACGCCGGGTCGTCCTCGCCGCTCCAGCGCATCGGCGCCGAGCCGTTCCTGGAGTGGACGCAGGGCGCCCGCCTGCTCGTCCTGAACGCCAAGGAGGCCGAGGTCCTCACCGGCCGCGACGTGCCCGAGCAGGCCGCCAAGGTCCTGACCGCCTGGTACCCGCAGGTCGTGATCACCTCCGGCGCCGACGGCGCCCTCTGGTACACCAACGGCCGCCCCGAACCCGTCACCGTGAAGGCCGAGCCCATCGACAAGATCGTCGACGGCACCGGCGCGGGCGACGCCTTCGTGGCCGGCTTCCTGCCGCCCTGGCTGGACGGCAAGTCCCCCGCCGACGCCCTCACGGCCGGCTCCCGCCTGGCCGTCAAGGCCATGCGCCACCTGGGCGCCCGCCCGTCCCTGGACGTCATGGACAACCCGATCAACTAGGTCGTCCCGCCGCTCCGTCCGCCGCCGAGCCGGGCGAGCGCGGCAGCGCGTCGCGCACCTCCCGCCCGGCCCGGTGCCGCGCCACGCGCCCGCGCGGCGGCCGGGTCAGGTGAGGTTCTCGCCGCCGTCGACGGTGATGATCTGGCCGGTCACATAGTTGTTGGTCATCAGGAAGAGAGCCGAGGCGGCGGCCTCCTCGGCGGTGCCGAAGCGGCCGAGGAGCGTCGGGGCGCCCGCGGCGGCCATCCCCTCGTCAGTGTCCAGGCCCGGCGCCGCGCGCAGGAGCGGGGTGTCGATCCGGCCGAAGCGGACGGTGTTCACGCGCAGCCTGGCCGGGGCGAGTTCCACGGCGAGGGTCTTCGTCAGGGCCTCGATGGCGCCGGCCGCCGCGACCAGCGCCGACATGCCGGGGAGCGGGCGGAGCACGACCGTCCCCGAGGTGAAGGTGATCGAGCCGCCCGCCGGAAGGAGGGGCGCCGCCGCGCGGGCGATCGTGAACGCCGCGCGGACGCGGCCGTCGAGGTTCACGGCGATGTCGTCGTCGGACAGCTCGGCCAGGGAGCCGAGGCCGCGGATGACGCCCGCCGTGACGAACACGTGGTCGATCCGGCCCGCGCGGTCGAACGCCTCCTGCACGGTGCGCTCGGCGCCGCCGTCGCCCGCGACGCCGAGGACGGCATCGCCCGGGGCCCCGGGGCTCGCGTCCCGCACGTGGGCCACGGCGGCGTCCAGCCGGGACGGGTCGCGGCCGACCAGCACGACGCGGGCGCCGACCGAGCGCAGCAGGACGCCCGCCGCGAGGCCGATGCCCGAGGTTCCGCCGATCAGGAGGACGGTGGCGCCGGAGAGGCCGCTCGGCAGCGGGGTGCGGACGGGGACGGGGGCGGCGGTGCTCATGTGGGGACCTTCCGAAAAATAAACCATCTGGTTGTTTTACTGTCCCGGCCGATCCTGCCGCGCGCGGGGAACGGAGTCAACCAGATGGTTTAATTCGTGCATGGGCTATGACGCGGAGGACACCCGGCGGCGGATCTTCGCCGCCGCCGCCGCCGAGTTCGCCGAGCACGGCCTCGCGGGCGCCCGGGTCGACCGGATCGCGTCCGCCGCCAAGGCCAACAAGCAGGCCATCTACCTGTACTACGGCGGCAAGGAGAAGCTGTTCGCCGCGATCCTGCGGGCGAAGCTGGAGGCGGTCGCCGTCTCCGTCACCATCGACCCCGAGGCGGTGGGCGAGTCCGCCGGGGAGATCTTCGACTGGTACCACGAGCACCCGGAGCTGATCCGGCTGCTGCTCTGGGAGTCCCTGGAGGCGTGCGACGCCCCCGCCGCCGAGGACCACGAGCGCCGCGACGGCTACCGCGCGAAGGTCCACGGGCTGGTGGACTGCGGCATGGCCCGCCACCTGCCCGAAGAGGCCCGCGTCCCCGCCGTCCAGGACCTGGTGTTCACGGTGATGGGCCTGGTCGCCTGGAACTTCGCCGTCCCCCAGATGTGCCGCATGGTCCTGGACGAGGAGACGAGCGAGGCCGCCCTGGCCCGCCGCCGCGCGGCCGTCGTGGCCGCCGCCCGCACGCTGGCCGCCGACTTCGCCCCGTCCCGCCGGAACGCCGAGCAGCCCGGCGACTGAACACCACCGCCCCGTCCAGGACGACGAGCACCGGCTTTGAGCGCGGGTAGGCAGCGCGCGTCGGACGGATAAGACCTCCTGACGGCTGGGTCAGTTCGGTACGGCGAGGACGAGCGGCAGGACGGCCGGAACCCCGGCGGCGCGCAGAGTGCGGGCGGCGACGGTCATCGTCCAGCCCGTGTCGATCCGGTCGTCCACCAGCAGGATCGGGCCGCCCGCCGCGGCGGCGGCGGACGCGACCGGCGGCGGCAGCGTCTGCGCCGCCCACACCGAGCGCAGCCGCTGGGCGCTGTTGTGGCGGCGCGGCACCGGTTCGGCGGCGGGCTCGAACGCGCCGGTGAACGGCAGGCGGCCGATCTCGGCGATGCGGCGCGCGAGCGTCCCCACCAGCCGGGGACGGCTCAGCGACCCGAGCGCGACGACGCCGGCGGGCCGCTGCTCCCAGTCCCAGGCGGCGAGCACCCGCACCACCGCGTCCACCAGGTCGGCGGGGACGTCGGCGTCGGGCGCGCCAGGGGCCAGCAGGTCGCGCAGCCGGTTGCCCCAGCCGATGTCGGTGAGGCGGCCGAGCGCGCGGCCCGGCTCGGCCAGGTCGGCGGGCGCGATCCGGCCGCCGACGCCGAGGTCGTCCTTCACCCCGGTCGGCCACATGCGGCGCGGCGCCACGTCCACGCCGGGCCGCCGCAGCCGGTCGCGGGCGCGGGCCGCGCCCTCCGCGCTGACCGTCGCGGGGCGCCGCCGCCCGGTGCAGTTGTCGCAGCGCCCGCACGGCACGGCGGTCTCGTCGTCCAGCAGGCGGCGCAGGAACTCCTCTCGGCAGCCCTCGGTGACGATGTACTCCAGCATCGCCCGCTGTTCGCGCTCCCGCGCCTCCCGCACGCGGGCGTACCGCTCGCGGTCGTAGGACCACGGCTGCCCGGTCGACGTCCAGCCGCCTTTGACGCGCCGGACCGCGCCGTCCACGTCCAGGACCTTGAGCATCATCTCCAGCCGCGACCGGCCGAGGTCGACGCGCGGTTCGAGCGCGCCGGTGGACAGCGGGCGGCCCGCCGCGTCCAGGACGTCCAGCGTCGTCCGCACGACCGGTTCGGGCGGGAACGCCAGGCCCGCGAAGTACTCCCAGATCTTCTGGTCCTCCGCGCCGGGCAGCAGGACGACCTCCGCGCGGTCCACGCCGCGGCCCGCGCGGCCGATCTGCTGGTAGTACGCGACCGGCGACTGCGGCGCCCCGACATGCACGATGAAGCCGAGGTCGGGCTTGTCGAAGCCCATACCGAGCGCGCTCGTCGCGACCAGGGCCTTCAGCTTGTTGTCGCGCAGGTCGCGTTCGGCCTGGAGGCGTTCGGCGGGCTCGGTCTGCCCGGAGTACGCGGCGACCTCGTACCCCCGGTCGCGCAGGTATCCCGCGATCTCGTGCGCCGCCGCGACGGTCAGCGTGTAGACGATCCCCGAGCCGGGCAGCGCGTCGAGGTTCTCGCCGAGCCAGGCGATCCGCTGCTCGGCCTCGGGCAGCCGGACGACCGACAGGTGCAGCGAGTCGCGTTCCAGCGGGCCGCGCAGCACGAGCGTGTCGCCCTCGGCGAGCTGTTCGGCGACGTCGGCGGTGACGCGCGCGTTGGCGGTGGCGGTCGTGGCGAGGACGGGGATGCCCGGCGGCAGGTCGGCGAGCAGGGTGCGCAGCCGCCGGTAGTCCGGACGGAAGTCGTGCCCCCAATCGGAGATGCAATGCGCCTCGTCCACCACGACGAGCCCCGCGCCCGCCGCGAGCCTGGGCAGGACCAGGTCGCGGAAGTCGGGGTTGTTGAGCCGTTCGGGGCTGACGAGCAGGACGTCCACCGCGCCCTGCTCGACGTCGGCGAAGACGCCGTCCCAGTCGTCGGTGTTGGCGGAGTTGACCGTCGCGGCGCGGATCCCGGCGCGCTCGGCCGCGTCGATCTGGTTGCGCATCAGCGCGAGCAGCGGCGACACGATCACGGTCGGCCCGGCGCCGCGGGCGCGCAGCAGCCGGGTCGCGACGAAGTAGACCGCCGACTTGCCCCAGCCGGTGCGCTGCACGACGAGCGCGCGCCGCCGGTCCACGACGAGCGCGTGGATCGCCGTCCACTGGTCCTCGCGCAGGCGCGCGCCGTCGCCCGCGAGGGCGCGCAGACAGGCCTCCGCCTCGTCGCGCAATCCATCGTCGGACGGGTTCGGGGCGGCGCCGGGCCGCTCGGGAGTGCTCACCCGTCCTTGCTACCAGCCGCCGCCGACGTCCCGCACCCGGACGGCCGACCTGTGGATAACCCGGCCGCCGCGCCCCGGGACGCGGAAGGTAGCCTGCGAAACAAGATCAGCCGACGGGACGGGAGGATCCGCGCGGAATGGGCCGGGCGACCGAGCGCTTGCGACGGGGCTGGCAGGCCCTGATGAACAACCCGCCGCCCGAACCTCTCGAAGACGAACCCGGCCCCGTCTTCGACCCCCGCGCCATCGACCTCGTGCTGCGGGTCGGGGAACTGCTGCTGGCGTCCGGCGAGTCCACCGAGCGGGTCAACGAGGCGATGCTGAGCCTCGCGGTCGCCTACGAGATCCCGCGCTGCGAGGTGGAGGTCACCTTCACGAGCCTGCTCGTGTCGGCCCATCCCGGCCAGGGCGCTCCCCCGGTGACCGGATCCCGCGCGATACGACGCCGCACCCCCGCGTACTGGCGGCTCACCGCGCTGCACGAACTCGTCCAGCAGGCGTCCATCGGCATGCTGGACCTGGGCGACGCCCGCACCGAACTCGCCCGGATCAAACGCGGCCGTGGCCCGTTCCCGCCGTGGCTGCTCGTGGTCGGGCTCGGGCTCATCGCGGCGTCGGCGGGCGTCCTCGGCGGGGGCGGGCCGATCGTGGCGGGGACGGCGTTCGTCGCGACCGTCCTCGGCGACCGCACCGCCGCCGCCCTCGCCCGGCGGGGCATCGCCGAGTTCTTCCAGCTCGCGGTGGCCGCCGCGATCGGCGCGTCGGCGGCCGTCATCGTCGTCGCGCTCGGCAGCCCCGGCCGCGCCCCGACGATCGTGACGGGCGCGATCCTCGCGCTGCTGCCCGGACGTCCGCTGGTGGCGAGCATCCAGGACGGGATCACCGGCGACCTGCTCAGCGCGGCGGCCCGTCTGCTGGAGGTCTTCCTCATCATCGCGGCGATCGTCGCGGGACTCGGCGCGGTCGTTTACCTGGCCGTCTATGCCGGGGTGCGGGTGGACGTCGGGGACCTGCCGCCCTCACCGGCCCTCCTCGAACCCGTCCGCGTCGTCGCGGCGGCGGGTGTCGCGGTGACGTTCGCCATCACGCTCGCGGTACCGCGCTCGGTGCTCATTCCGGCGGCGATCGGTGGCGCCCTGATCTGGATGATCTACGTGTCACTGCTGCACCTGGAAGTGGCGCCCGTGCTGGCGGCGGGGGTGTCGGCGGTCGTCATCGGCCTCGCCGGGAGCGCGTACGCGCGACGAAAACAGGCGCCGTCGTTGCCGTTCGTCGTCCCGTCCATCTCGCCGCTGCTGCCCGGGATGACGCTCTACCGATCCATGGTCGAACTGAACAGCGGGGACGCCGCCACCGGGGCGCTCAGCTTGGTCGGCGCCCTGTCGATCGCGCTGGCGCTCGCGGCGGGCGTCAACCTCGGCGGCGAACTCGTGCGGGCGTTCCAGCACGTCGGGCTGAGCGTGTCCGGACGCGGCGCCCGCCCGGCCGCGCGCCGGACGCGGGGCTTCTGATCTGCGGGAACGGATTCTGTCGGTGGCGCCGGTTACGTTGCGGGGCATGTACCGACAGGGAGACATCCTCATCGTTCCCGTGGCGGAGGACGCCGTGCCCGCGTCCGTCCGCGCGCTGCCGCCGGCGGCCCGCGACGGACGCGGCCGGATGGTCCTCGCGCTCGGCGAGGCGACCGGCCACGCGCACGCGCTCACCGCGCCGGGCGAGCTGCGCCGCGACCCGAACCCCCTCGCGCCCGACCATCTCTGGCTGCCGTCGGGCGGACGCCTCGCCCACGAGGAGCACGCCGCCATCTCGCTGCCGAAGGGCTGGTACCGAGTGATCCGGCAGCGCGAGTACGTGCCGGGCGCCGTTCGGGTGGTGGCGGACTGATGGAGACCGTCGACCGGGCGAGCCTGCTGCTGTCCTGGCAGTCCGCCGCCTTCGCCACCGGCGCCGCCGACCGTCCGACCGCCGAGGCGGGCATCGCCGCCGCCTACACCGCCGCCGGGCTGCCCGTCCCCGAGCGGTTCGTCTGGGTGGGCTCGCCCGCCGCGGGCGCGGTCGCCGCCGCCGCGCTCGGCGGGCACGCGGACGCGCTGCGCGCCGCCGGGCTGGACGTCCCGGACCTGCCTCCCGCCGGCGCGTCGGTGCGCGACGCCGTCCGGACGCGCCCCTGGGAGGAGGTCCGCGCGCAGGCCCACGCCGCGCTCGGCACCGACGGCTGGCCGCGCGCCTGGGCCGACACCGGCGCGCTGCTCTGGGACCCGGTGAACAGCGTGGTCACGCGCGTCCGCGCCGCGATCGGCGGGCTCGCCGAGCCGGTCGAGACGGTGCTGCGCGCCGCGACGCTCGACGCCGTCCTCGGCCAGCAGGACGCGCCGTGGCTCGCGCAGTTCGACGCGCTCGGCCTGCTCGAACCGCTGCGCGGCCTCGCCGGCGCGGCCCGGTCGGCGGGCTGGTGGTGGCCGTACGAGAACCTGGTGATCGTCGCAGAGCGGCCCGTCGAGCTGCACCGCGACGAGCCCGGCCGCCTGCATCGCGGCGACGGCCCGGCCGTCGCCTGGCCGGACGGCTTCGCCCTCCACGCCTGGCGCGGCATGCCGATCCCCGCCGACTTCGTCCGCACGCTGGACGGCCTGACCCCCGAGCGCATCCGCGCCGAGGAGAACGCCGAGCTGCGCCGCGTCATGCTGGAGATCTACGGCTACGACCGGTACCTCGCCGAGTCGAACGCCACGCCCCTGCACCGCGACGAGACGGGCGTGCTCTGGCGGATCGACCTGCCCGACGACGAACCCGTCGTCATGGTGGAGGTGGTGAACTCGACGCCCGAGCCCGACGGCACCAGCCGCACGTACTACCTGCGCGTCCCGCCCGCCACCCGCACCGCCCGCGAGGGCGTGGCCTGGACGTTCGGCGTGGACGAGACCGACTACCGCCCGCAAGCCCAGACCTGACCCCGTCCGGGGGCGAACGCGTCCACCCCCGCGTCCGCCCCGCGTGGGTGATCATGCGTTGTGGGTGGTGAACGTGGGTAGTGCGTCGTGTGTGACGTCGGGTGACGGGTCGGGGGCGTTCGGTGATGTGCCGCGAGGGTTGCGTACCTCGACGGCGATCGTCGCGTGTCTGATCGTGCTCGCCGTCGGGGGGTGGCTCGTCGCCATCGTGCTGGCGCGGCTCGCCTCGTTGACGTTGTCGCTGGCCGCCGCGTTGTTGCTCGCCGCGCTGATCATGCCGGTCGCGCGGGGGCTGCGGCGGCTGCACGCGCCGCCTTGGCTCGCCGCGCTCGGCGGCGTGCTGTCGATCGTGGTCATCGTCGCCGGGCCTCTCGCGCTGATCGGGAACGAGACCGTTCATCAGTGGCCGCAACTCCAGCAGGGGATCGGGCAGGGAGTCGACCGGATCCGCGAGTGGCTGCTCCACGGGCCGATGCCGATCAGTTCGCGGCGTATCGACGCCATCGGTGGCGAGATCCGTCACCGCATCACCGCGTCCGCGCCCGATCCGGCGGCCGGGGCCAGCGCCGCCGCGCAGGTCGCCGCCGCCGCCGCGCTCGCCCTGCTGCTGGTCTTCTTCGTGCTCAAGGACGGCGCGGCGATGTGGGGGTGGTCGCTGCGGATGATGCCCGAGCACCTGCGGCCCCGGGTGGACGCCGCCGCCCGCGCGGGGTGGGACTCCCTCGTGGCCTACGTTCGCGGCACCGTCGTGATCGCCGCCGTGGACGCCACCGGGATCGGCATCGGGCTCGTCGTCATCGGCGTGCCGCTGGCCGCGCCGCTCGCGCTGCTGACGTTCATCGCGGCGTTCGTCCCGATCGTCGGAGCGGCCGTCGCGGGCGCCGCGGCGGTGATCATCGCGTTCGTCAGCAAGGGGATCACCGCCGCGCTGCTCGTCATCGCCGTCGTCGTCGGCGTGCAGCAATCCGAGGGGAATCTGCTGCAACCGCTGATCATGGGGCGGGCGCTGCGGCTGCATCCGGCGGTGATCCTCGTCGCCGTCACCGCCGGGACGCTGCTGGCCGGGATCGCCGGGGCGGTGGTCGCCGTGCCGATCACGGCGGTCGCCTACCGGGTCTTCCTCACGCTCCGCGCGCCGCTGCCGATCGCCGCGCCCGAGACCGACGACGCGGAGACCGGCGCCGACGCGCCCTGAGCGGCGCCGGCACGGACGTCCCGGCCGGCGCCCCGGCCGGGTCCGGGGTGCGAGTGGTCGTCAGGGCGTGCCGAAGGTCGCCCAGACGCACTTGCCGACCGGCTCGACGGGACGCCAGCCCCAGCCCGCGGCGAGCGCGGCCACGATGATCAGGCCGCGTCCGCTGGTGCCGAGCGGGTCGGGGTCGGCGGCGCGGGGCGGGTCGGGGTCGTCGTCGGTGACCTCCAGGGTGACGGCGCCCGGACGGCGCGTCACCGCGACCGTCGCCGTTCCGGCGTGCCGGAGCGCGTTGGTGACCAGTTCGCTCGCGACCAGTTCGGCGTCGTCGGCGAGGTCGGGCAGCCCCCAGGCCCGCAGCGCCGATCCCACGGTCTCGCGGGCGACGCGGGCCCCCGGCGTCGCGGACGTGAACGTGAGCGCGAACCGGTCCGGGGCGGGCGACTCCGCGACCGGACGCGCGACGGCGCGGCCCGGCGGATCGGGCCGCCGTCGTTCGACGGGGAACGGGACGCCGCCGGGCACCGGCCGCCCGAAGGCGCACTTCGGCTCGGCCACCGGCGGTCCCGCCGGTGGTGTCTCGATCATCGTTCCCCCGTCTCGGGCCGGCCGTCCCCCTCGACCGGCCGGCCCGGGATCCCCCGCTGGCGTACGCGCGTCCACGTTCCCCCCGATCTCCGGCCGTCCAGGCCGAAGGAACCTTGCGCAATCATGTGATCTCTCTCCGTGACCGTGCGAAGCTGAGCCAAGAGTGCCCCCACCGCGCTGAAAATGCAAGGTATGCAGAAACATTCATTGCAACTTCCCCCCGAAGGAGGGACGGCCATGTCCGCCCGCAAGCCCGCGCCGACCGTCCGCCTGCGGCGCCTCACCGCCGAGCTGCGCCGCCACCGCCAGGCCGCCGGCCTGACGCGCGAGGACGTCGTGGAGCGGACCGGGATCAACGCCGCGACCCTGTACCGGATCGAGTCGGCCCGCGTCCGCCCGCAGCCCCGCACGCTGGCCGCCCTCCTGGAGGCGTACGCGGTGGACGAGCCCGTCCGCGCCGAGCTGACGACCCTGCTCAAGGCGGCCGGACAGCGGAGCTGGCTGCACACGCTGGCGTCCGAACTGCCCGAACGTTACGCCTCCTACATCGAGTTCGAGAGCGAGGCGCGGGAACTCCTCACCTATCAAAGCCTCCACATTCCGGGCCTGCTCCAGACAGCGGACTATGCCCGGGCGGTGACACGCGGGTCCCTGCCGGACGCCGGGGCCGAGGACGTCGAGCGCCGCGTCGAGGCCCGGCTCAAGCGGCAGGCGGCGCTCACCGGGACGAAACCGCTCCGGCTGTGGGCGATCGTGGACGAGGCCGCGCTGCGCCGCTCGGTCGGCGGCTCGAAAGTCATGGACGCACAACTCGCCCACCTGCGCGAAACAGCCGAATCGCCATCGGTCACCCTTCAGGTGATTCCGTTCGATGCGGGCGCCCATCCCGGACTTGTCGGCTCATTCACACTGATGCGCTTTCCCGAGGCCGTGGGCCCGGAGGTCGTCTACATCGAGAGCCAGGCCGGAGACCTGTTCCTCGAAGAGCCGCAGGACGTTGACAGGTATAGGGTTTCGTTCGAACATTTGCGGGCAGTGGCGCTGAGCCCGACGGCGAGCGCCGCGGCGACGTATCGGAATTGACCGGAAAGAGGAAGCACAATGGCCGAAGTGCCGAACGCCCAGCGCATGTGGCGGAAGAGCTCCGTGAGCGGGGCGACGGAGTGCGTGGAGATCGCGCCGGACGCGGCGGGCGTCCTGATCCGTGACAGCAAGCGTCCCGAGGGCGGTCTGATCCCCGTGGCCACCGGCGCGTGGACGGCCCTGATCGGTGACATCAAGACCGGGCGGATCACCCCCGCCTGATCCCCGGTGGAGCGGTCCCCGTCCCGCTCCGACTTCCCTCCCGATTCATTTTGCGGCGCGGTGGCATATTTTCCGGAGATCCCTTTGTCCACCGCTCACGGAATCGCCTTGACGTTCGGCGAATGAGAGAACACCCGCACTTTTGAAGAACTGGGAAGATTGTCCGGTTCACTGTACGTCTCACTGAACCGGAATCAACCTTCCGGTCGGCACGGTCGTTCATTCCGCGCCGATCCGGAAAGCGTCCGGCCGGGCCGGGCGCACGACGGAGAAGCCGCGGAACCCGCACCTCCTCACGGCACGGGTTCCGCGGCGGTCACCGGGCCGGGACGCGCTCCAGGACTCCCCCCGCGAACACGTCGTACAGGCCGAGCGGCTCCAGGTGGACGTAGCCGATGTGGCAGTCGCACACCGCCAGCGGGCACGGCCGGGGACGCAGCGCCGCGCGGAACGACCCGTCGTAGAGGTTGCCGAGCACGTCCGGGACGAAGTGGCAGCGCCGGACCGTCCCGTCGCCGTCCACCGAGACCACGCTGTCGCCCGTCCGGCAGGGCAGGCCGCGGCTCGGGTGCGCGCGGCGGCTGTGGCCGAACAGCGGGTCCAGGGCCGTCCAGTCCGCCGCCTCGGCGTCGGTGTACGTGCGTCCCTCGGCGGCGTTGACCCACAGGTAGACGCCCGGCGGCAGGTCGGCGCGCAGGCGGCGCGCGGCGTCCAGGTGCTCGGGCTGGCCGACGATCCCGACGCTGAACCGCACCCCGCGCTCGTCCAGCTCACGGCATCGGCCGAGGAAGCGCTCGTAGGGCACCTGGCCGGGATGGTAGGTCGCCCACAGCGCGAGCCGGAACAGGTCGGCGTCGCCGGTCCACGCGACGCGGTGGCTGAGGTTGGTCTGGATCGCGACGCGCTCGACGTGCGGCAGCCGGCTCAGCTCCACCAGCGCCCGCCGGTACCAGGACCGGACGAGCCCCTCCCCCCACGGCGTGAACAGCACCGACACCGGATGCCCGCACCCGGCGACCCACGCGGTGAAGCGCTCCAGCGCGGCGCGGTCGGCGCGGAGCTGCTCGGGCGTGTCGCGGCGCTTGGCGAACGGGCAGTACGGGCAGTCGTAGTCGCAGCTCGCGAGCGGACCGCGGTACAGGATCGTCAGGTGGTCCATCAGCGGGCCTCATAGGCGTCCATGAGCGCGCGGACGCGCGGGGAGAACAGCGCGGGACCGATCGCGTCGGAGTGCGCGAGCCCTTCGGGGGTGAGCCGCAGGACGTCCGGGGTCTCGGCCAGCCAGCCCCGCTCGGCGAACGGCGCGAGGTCCAGGTGATCGGCCGCGTCGCCGCCGAACCGGGCGCGGTAGGCGGCGCGGTCCAGGCCGCCGGCCTGGAGCAGGGACTGGACGGCGTGCCGGCGGCGCCGCTCGTCCTCGTCCAGCGCGAACCCGACGCGGGCGGTGCCGAAGTCGCGCGCCGCCACGTAGTCGTCGATGATCGCCCGGACGTGCCGCGCCTCGACCGCGTACTCGAACGAGTAGTGCAGAGCGGACGTGTAAGACCGTGCCCCGGCGCCGAGGCCGACCATCCCGTCGGTCTGGCAGCAGTACTCGGTGCCGCCGCCGGTGCCGGGACGGCGGAACATCCGCATCGACACCTGTTCGTATCCGGCGGCGAGCAGGTGGTCGCGGCCGATCCGGTACAGCTCCAGGCGCTGGTCGTCCCAGTCGCGGGCGCGGCGGCCGAGCCCGGTCAGCGGCCGGACGTACAGCGGGTACAGGTACAGCTCCTCCGGTTCCCAGGCCAGCGCCGCGTCCAGCGAACGACGCCAGGTCGCGGGGGTCTGGCCGTCGATGCCGTAGATGAGGTCGATGTTGAGGACGTCGAACCCGGCCGCGCGGATCCGGCCGAGCGCCGCCTCCACCTCGGCCCGCTTCTGCGGACGGACGGCCGCACGCGCCTCCTCGTCCAGGAAGCTCTGCACGCCGATCGAGATCCGGGTGGCGCCGTGCTCGGCGAGGACGGCGAGCCGGTCGGCGGTGGCCGTCGCCGGGGACGTCTCGACGCCGAGCGGGACGCCGGTCGCGAACCGTCCGGCGATCCGGCAGAGCCGGTCCAGCTCGGGCGCGGTGAGGTAGGTGGGGGTGCCGCCGCCGAACGCGGCCGTCGCGAACGTCGCCGGGCCGAGCGCGGCGGCGACCGCGTCGGCCTGCCGGTCGAGCGCGTCCAGGTAGGCGCGGGTCAGGTCCTCTGGGGCACCCGTGCGGGTGAACAGGTTGCAGAAGCCGCAGCGCATCTCGCAGAACGGCACGTGCAGGTAGAGGAAGAGCGCGTCGCGGGCCTCGTCCGCCCAGACGTCGGCGAGCGCCGGCGCGGGGTCGAGCGGCCGGTAGGCCGTCTTGTGCGGGTAGGCGTAGACGTAGGAGCGGTAGACGTCGCTCGTCGCCCGGTCGATCAGTTCAACGGTCATGTCAGGAGGAACTCCCCGTACGGAACGGTCCAGACGACCTCGTGGCCGATCCGGTGCCCGGTGTGGCCGTCCTCCCCGTAGGCGGTGCCGTGGTCGGAGCAGACGATCACCAGGCTCGGCCGCCGCAGCAGCCCGAACAGGCGGCCGAGGCCGGCGTCGGCGTGGCGGAGCGCGGCGGCGTGGCTGGCGCGGGTGTCGCCGTCCGCGCGGGTCGCGCCGGGCAGGTAGAACCAGTTGGGCTGGTGCAGGACGGCGACGTTGAGCAGCAGGAACAGCCGCCGGGACGCGGGCAGCCCGGCGAGGACGGCCACGATCCGGTCGACCTGGTGGCGCAGCGAGTCCGGATCGGTCACGCCGAACTCCGGCTCCCAGTGCGCCTCGGCGAACAGCGACGGCAGCGCCGAGCCGAGCGCGGTCCGGTTGTTGAAGAAGCCGACGCCGCCGACGCAGACCGTGTGATACCCGGCGTCGGCGAGGCCGGTGGGCAGGTCGGCGGCGTCGAACGTCCAGGTCTGCGGCGCGGTCGTCTCGCTGCCGGGGAACGCGGCGGCGAACAGGCGCGGGTGCGGGCCGGGCGCGGCCGGGGTGGGCAGGAACCCGGCGAGCATCGCGGCGTGCGCGGCGTAGGTGAAGCTGCCGGGCGTGTGCCGCTTCTCCCAGCGTCCGCCGGGCAGGACGGCCGCCAGGTTCGGCGTCTCCCCCGCCGCGCACAGTTCCTCGGCGACGTCGTGGCGCAGCGTGTCCAGGGTGACCAGGACGATGTCGTGCGTCCCGACGATCCGGTTCATGTCGAGCACAGGGCCTCCCGCGCGGCGGCGATCTGCGCGGCGTAGGTGTCGCGGCCCTCGGCGGGGCCGCCGGGCAGGCCGGTGAGGTTCGGCAGCAGGTCGCCGAACGCGTTGACCTCGCCGACCGCGACGCGGCGTCCGCCGAGCCCGACCAGCAGGTCCACGCCGGCCATGAGCGTGCCGGGGAAGCACGCCGCCGCCCGCGCGCAGACGTCGAGCGCGGCGGCGAACCCGTCCGGGCCGAGCAGGTCCCGGACGGCGCCGAGGTCCCCGCGCGTCCCGCCGAGGTGCAGGTTGGTGAGCGGGCCGCTGCCGACGCGGGCGACGGCGTGGGTCGGGACGCCGCCGACGACGACCACGCGCAGGTCGAACGGACGGCCGTCCAGCGACGCCTTCGGCAGCCACCGCTCGACGTGCAGGCCGTCCGGGGCGAGCGCGCCGATCAGCGCCGCGACCTCCTCCTCGGTCTCGTAGGAGCGCAGCCGCAGCGAGTTGACGAGCCCGCCGGGGCCGAACGCGGCGGGCGTGACGGCCTTGACGCGTCCCGGCGCGGTCTGCAGCGCGACCACGCCCGAACCGGACGACCCGTGCGCGGGCTTGACGAACACGCGCGGCTCGCCCGCCTCGGCCATCGCCGCGCGCAACTCCGCATAGCCGGTTACCTGCGGCAACGCGGGCGGGACGGGCACCCCGGCGGCGGCGAGCCTGGCGTGGCAGCGGCGCTTGTCGAACATGACGGCGATCTCGTCGGCGTCGCACGTGCGGTGGATCCCGGCCGCGTCCGCCGCCGCGACGACCCGGCGCAGCGCGGCCGTGAACGCCGCGTACCAGGCCGCGCCGCCGCCGACGCGCGCCGGGTCGCCGGGGCCGCGCAGCAGCGCGTCGGACTCGGGGCTCTCGCCGGGCGAGTCCACGCGCAGCACGGTGCCGGGGGCGAGGACGAGCGGGGCGCCGCGCAGCACGTCCGGCCAGCCGACGACGTCCGGGTCGGGCAGCCCGGACGCCCGGCAGGCGGCGGCGAACAGCGCGACCCGCCGGTCGCCGGGCGACCCGACGACGGTGTACCTCACTCCGAGACCGCCACGAAACGCCAGTCCTCGTCCGGGTCCTCCCGCTCGGAGAGGTCGAGGTCGACGCCGGGCAGCGCCGCGCGCGCCCGCTCGATCATCGGGTCGGTGACGAAGTGGTGGTGCAGGTCGAGCCTGCGCAGGTGCGTGAGCGGCTGGCCGGACAGCAGCGCCTCCATGCCGGTGTCGCCGAGCGCGCCGAGCGCCAGGCTCAGCGACTCCAGCCGCGCGACGACCGGCGCTCCCGCCAGCGCCGCGGCGATCTCGTCGGCGATCTCGGCGTTCTCCAGCCCGAGGCGCCTGAGCGCCGGGAACCGCTCGCCACCGAGGACGGGCGCGAGGTCCTGGACGGTCGCGTCGCCGCCGTACTCGCCGGTGCCGAGCCACAGGTCCAGGTGCTCCAGGGCGGGCAGGTCGGACGCGCCGACCGTCCGGACGATGCCCGCGGGCAGTCCGCCGGTCTCGAACCGCAACGTCTTCAGCGCGTCGCTCTTGAACGGGTCGAGCGTCAGGCCCTCCGAGCCCCGGACGTCGAACCGCTCCAGGGCCGGGAACGCGGCGAGGAGCGGGCCGATGTCGCCGTGCTCGATCCACGACACCTCCGACTCCTCCAGCACGATCTCGCCGAAGAACAGCGACCGCAGCTTCGGGAAGCGCGCGGCGGCGTCGGCCAGCAGCGCGACGGGGTAGTTGGCGTTGCCGCGCTCGCTCGGCCCCCAGTACCCGACGACCAGCGCCGTGATCTCGGCGGTGTCGACCGTGTCGAGGAAGCGGGCCCACAGCTCCGCGAACGCGCCTTCCTTGTAGCTCTCGGAGCGCACCCGCCACGCGTGCCCGGCGGCCGGGACGTCCGGCGCGGAGCCGGACGTGAACTCGGCGATCGGCAGGCCCGCGTACTCGGTGATGTGCCGGCTGATGGTCATGGATTCCCTATTCCGAGACGGTGATGAAGCGGCGGTCGCGGTCGGCGGCGATCTGCCCGCCGGAGTCGATCTCGACGCCCGGCAGCGCGGCGCGGAGCCGGTCCAGCAGCGCGTCGCCGACGAAGTGGTGGTGCAGGTCGAGCTTGCGCAGGTGCGTGAGCGGCTGGCCGGACAGCAGCGCTTCGGCCCCTTCGTCGGCGAGGGTGCCGAGCGCCAGGCTCAGCGACTCCAGCCGCGCGACGACCGGGGCGCTCGCCACCGCCGCCGCGAGGTCGTCGGCGGTCTCGGAGTTCTCCAGCCCGAGGTGCCGGAGCGCCGGGAACCGCTCGCCGCCGAGGACGGGCGCGAGATCGTCCACCGTCGCGTCGCCGCCGTAGATGCGGGTGCCGAGCCACAGGTCCAGGTGCTCCAGCGCGGGCAGGTCGGACGCGCCGAGCGCGCGGACGAGCGAGGCGGGCAGCCCGCCGGTCTCGAACCGCAGCGTCTTCAGCGCGTCGCTCTTGAACGGCTCGAACACGAGGCCCGTGGAGCCGCGCACGTCGAGCCGCTCCAGATCCGGGAAGGCGGCCAAGATCGGGCCGATGTCGGTGTGCTCGATCCAGGAGACCTCCGACTCCTCCAGCACGATGTCGCCGAGGAACAGCGACCGCAGCTTCGGGAAGCGGGACGCCGCGGCGGTCAGCAGCGCCACGGGGTCCGCCTCGTGCTCGTCGTACTCCGCGCCCCAGTAGCCGATCAGCAGCGCCGTGACCTGCGTGGTGTCGACGGTGTCGAGGAACCTGTTCCAGACCTCGTTGAACGGGGTCTCCTCGAACTCGGTGCGGACGCGCCAGGCGTGGTCGCCGGCCGGGGGCAGCGGCGGCGCGCCCGCGGCGTCGATCACGTACTCGTTGGTGAACTCGGCGACGAGCTGACCCGCGTAGGTGTCCAGGTGGTGGTCGATGGTCATCGGGGGGTTCGCCTTTCAGGGCTATTCGGACACGGCGATGAAGCGGAACTCGCGGTCGCCGACGACGGACGGGTTCCGGGGGCGGCTCAGGTCCACGTCGGTGCCGGGCAGCGCGGCGCGGAGCCGGGCGGCCAGGACTTCGCCGATGTAGTGGTAGTGCAGGTTGAGTTTCCGCAGGTGGGTCAGGGGCTGGCCGGTGAGCAGCGCCTCGGCGCCGCGGTCGGACAGGGCGCCGAGGGCGAGGCTCAGGGACTCCAGGCGGGCCACGAGCGGGGCGCTCGCCAGAGCCGCCGCCAGGTCGTCGGCGATCTCGGCGTCCTCCAGGCCGAGGTGGCGCAGAGCGGGCAGGCGTGCGCCGTCCAGCAGGCCGGCGAGGTCGGCGGGCGTGGCGTCGCCGCTCTGGTTCGCGGTGCCGAGCCACAGGTCCAGGTGCTCCAGGGCGGGCAGGTCGGACGCGGCGACCGCCCGGACGACCCCGGCGGGCAGTCCGGCGCTCTCCAGGCGCAGCGTCCGCAGCGCGGTGTGCCGGACGGGTTCGAGGCGCAGCCCGGCCCCGCCGCGCACCTCCAGGCGCTCCAGCGCGGGGAACGCGGTGAGCAGCGGCGTGATGTCGTCCTGCTCGATCCACGACATCTCGCTCATCTCGGGCGGAATTTCGCCGAGGAACAGCGACCGCAGCGCCGGGAACCGGTCGGCGGCTTCGGCCAGCAGCGGGACGGGGTAGTCCTCCTCGCCGTCGCCGGGCAGCCCCCACGCGCCGAAGATCAGCGCCCGGACGCGGGACGTGTCGACCTGGTCGAGGAAGGCGTCCCAGACGTCCCGGAAACGTTCCTCGTCGGACACGCGCCAGGCCAGGTCGGCGGCCTCCTGCGGCGTCACGGGCGCGGGGTCGCCGTGCTCGGGCAGCCGCCCGGAGTCGAAGTCGGCGACGATCTGTCCCGCGAACTCCGTGCGCATGTCGTAGTGGTTCATCGGCCCTTCCGGATCTTCGTCCGGACTGTCCTACCAGCCGTGAGCGACATTTCCGGGCAAGACGCCGAAACGGCCCCGGTCCCGGTGCGCGAACACCGGGAGCGGGGCCGTCGGCCGGACGGTCAGGACGGCAGCACCGAGCCCTGGTACTTGTCCTGGATGAACGTGCGGACCTCCGGGCCGGTCAGCAGCGCGACCAGCTTCTTGATCTTCGGGTCGTCCTTGTCCTCGGGACGGGTGACGATCCCGTTGACGTACGGGTTGCCCGCGGCCTTCTCGCTGACCAGCGCGTCCTTGGCCGGGTTCAGCCCGGCCTCCAGCGCGTAGTTGCCGTTGATGACCGAGGCGTCCACGTCGCCGAGCTGGCGCGGCAGCGACGCCGCGTCGGTCGGACGGAACCTGATCGCCTTCGGGTTGCCCGCGACGTCCTTCTCCGTCGCGGTCTGCCCCGCGCCCGGCTTCAGCGTGATCAGCCCGTTGTCGGCGAGCAGCCTCAGCGCGCGGCCCTCGTTGGTCGGGTCGCTCGGCAGCGAGACGGTCGCGCCCCGCCGCAGCTCCTGGAGGCTCCCGACCTTCTTGGAGTAGACGCCGAGCGGTTCCAGGTGGACGCCCGCGACGAACACCAGGTGCTCGCCGGTCTTCTGGTTCGACTCCTCCAGGTACGGCTTGTGCTGGAAGTAGTTGGCGTCGAGCTGCTTGGACGCGAGCGCCGGGTTGAGCTGCTCGTACTCGCTGAACTCCTTGACCTCGATCTTGAGGCCGGCCTTCGCGGCGAGGTGGTCCTTGACGTAGGTGAGGATCTCGGCGTGCGGGACGGACGTGGCGCCGATCGTGAGCGTGTCGTCGTCGTCCGCCGATCCGCCGCAGGCGGCCAGGCCGAACAGGAGCCCGGCGGACGCGAGGGCGGCGGTGAGCTTGCGGAGCACGGGGCGTGCCTCTCTCTTCGGGTGGGAACGGGCTCAGCGGTGGCTGAGCCTGCGGGCGAGCCGGTCGCCGAGCATCTGGACGAGCGCCACCAGCACGACGAGCAGGACGACGATGACGAGCATCATCCCGGTCTCGAACCGCTGGTAGCCGTAGCGTTTGGCGAGGTCGCCGAGCCCGCCGCCGCCGATCGCGCCCGCCATGGCCGAGTAGCCGATGAGCGCGATGACCGTCACCGTCAGGCCCGCGACGATGCCCGGCCACGCCTCGCGCAGCAGCACCTTCACGACGATCTGGCGGCGGGACGCGCCGAGCGCGAGCGCCGCCGCGACCGTCCCGGGCTCCACCTCGCGCAGCGACGTCTCGACCAGCCGCGCGTAGAACGGGATCGCGGCGATGGTGAGCGGCGGGATCGCGGCGGTCGTGCCGATGGACGTGCCGACCATCGCGGTGGTGACGGGGATCAGCGCCATCAGCAGGATGATGAACGGGACCGCGCGGCCGACGTTCACCACCAGCCCGACGGCCTTGTTGACGGGCGGGAGCGGCAGCAGCCCGCCCCGGTCGGTGACGACGAGCACGACGCCGAGCAGGACGCCGCCGAGCGCCGTGAACAGCGTCGACCACAGCGTCATCTGGAGCGTCTCGATCGTGCCCTGCCGCAGCAGCGGGAGCATCTCGTCGAACGTCATGACCGCACCTCCACCACCAGGCCGGACGAGCGCAGGTAGTCCAGCGGCGCCGCGTTGGCGGCCGGGTCGCCGGGCAGTTCGATCCGGAGCCGTCCGATCCGGGTCCCGCCCGCCTGCTCGACCGACCCGCCGACGATGTTGACGTCGATGTCATGGGTGCGGGCGAGCGCGGACACGAACGGACGGTCGGCGCCGTCGCCCTCGAACGTGACGTCCACGAGCGTCGTGCCGGGACGCGGGTCGGGCGGCGGCAGCGGGAACAGCCCGCGCGCCAGCTCCGATCCGGGCCGCAGCAGCAGATCGCGGACCGGGCCCGATTCGGTGAACCGCCCGTCCCGCATCACCGACGCCGCGTCGCAGATGCGCCGGACGACGTCCATCTCGTGCGTGATCAGCAGGATCGTCAGGCCGAGCCGCCGGTTCAGGTCGCGCAGCAGCTCCAGGATCGACGCGGTGGTCTCGGGGTCGAGCGCGGACGTGGCCTCGTCCGACAGCAGGACGTTCGGGCGTCCGGCGAGCGCGCGGGCGATGCCGACGCGCTGCTTCTGCCCGCCGGAGATCCGCGCCGGGTAGGCGGCGGCGTGCTCGGTGAGGCCGACGAGGTCGAGCAGTTCGGCGACGCGGGCGGTGCGCTCGGCGCGCGGGACGCCCATGACCTCCAGCGGGAACGCGACGTTCCCGGCGACGGTCCGGCTGGACAGCAGCCCGAAGTGCTGGTGGATCATCCCGATGCGCTGCCGCGTGCGGCGCAACTCGCCGCCGGGGAGCGCGAGCAGGTCCCGGCCGTCCACGACGACGCGGCCGGAGTCGGGGCGTTCCAGCAGGTTGACGCAGCGCAAAAGAGTGCTCTTGCCCGCGCCGCTGCGGCCGAGGACGCCGTGGACGGTCCCGGCGTCCACCGTGAGGTCGACGCCGTCGACGGCGGTCACCGTGCGGCCGCGGGCCTGGTAGACCTTGCGAAGTTTTTCTATCTGAATCACAGGAAATAGGTCCCGGGAGAGATGCGGGTTCAGGTCGACGGACGCGGACCGGCCCGGCGGATCAGGAAGGGGTCGCCCTCAGCGGCGCGCGCACATCGCCGTGCGGCTCCCCGGGACCGGGGGACGGCACGGCGGACAGGGGCGGGCGACGGTCATGTCACGAGTTAACACGCTCGACACAAATGTCGTCAAACGTGCAGGCCCGCCGACCTGCGACTATGGCGCGATTCACAGCCGTCCGGACCCGTATCCGGCGGTCACCGACCCTGAGCCGGTCGTGAGGTCCAGCAGGCCGGCCGCCCGGAGGTCGGGCAGCGCGGGATCGACCGCACGGTCCCCCGACCCGGTACTGCCCGCGACCCGGTAGTGCGTGCCGGGCGGGACGGTCACCGCCACCTCCCCCGACCCGGCCCGCGCCGACACCGAGCCGGGCGCGTCCGCGAACGCCAGCCGCACCGTCCCGGACCCGACCCGCGCGACGACCCGTCCGGCCAGCAGGCCCGTCGCGGCCAGCTCGCCCGAGTTCGCCTCGAAGTCCACCGGCCCGGACGTGCCCGCGAGGTCGAGCGTGCCGCTGTGCGTCCGCATCGTCACGGCCCCGGCCAGGCCGCGCACCGCGACCTCACCGGACGACGACGTGGACGTCACCGCCGTGCCGGGCGGGACGCGGAAGTCCAGGTCGGCGCCGCAGTCCAGGACCGGGACGACCTGCGTCCGCCGCCCGCAGTCGACCTTGACCCACAGGACGTCGCCCGCCCACGTCGTCCGCACGACGGGCCGGGCGAGCGTCCAGGTCAGCCGCTCGTGCAGGCCCACCCGCCCGGCCGGTCCGGCGCTGAACACCGCGCGCGTGTCGCCCGCGTCGATCCGGACCTCGCGGACGGGACGGGCGAAGGTGACCGGCACGTCCGCCGTCCGCCGCAGCACATGGCTCGCGATCTCGCCGCCGACCGGCACGACCACCCCGGCCGCCGTCAGCGCGGCGAGCGCGACCCAGCGGCCCCGGCGGCGCGGACGGCCGGTCACGCGTCGCCGTCCAGGAAGCGCAGCACGGCCAGCACGCGCCGGTGGTCGCCCTCGGCGTGCGGGAGGTCGAGCTTGGTGAAGATCCCGTTGATGTGCTTGGCGACCGCGCTCTCGCTGACCACCAGCGCCGCAGCGATCCCGGCGTTCGAGCGTCCCTCGGCCATCAGCTCCAGCACCTCGCGCTCGCGCGGCGTCAGCCGGCCGAGCGGCCCGCCGCCCCGGCGCAGCAGGAGCTGCGCGACGACCTCGGGGTCCAGCGCGGTGCCCCCGGCGGCGACGCGGCGCAGCGCGTCCAGGAACGTCGAGACGTCGGCGACGCGGTCCTTCAGCAGGTAGCCGATGCCGCTCGTGTGCTCGGCGAGCAGGTCGGCGGCGTAGCGCTCCTCGACGTACTGCGACAGCAGCAGGACGGCCACGTCCGGCGACTCGCGGCGGATCACCAGCGCGGCGCGCACGCCCTCGTCGGTATGGCCGGGCGGCATCCGGACGTCCACGACCGCGAGGTCCGGCCGGTGCTCGGCGACGGCGGCCAGCAGCCCGGCCGCCTCCCCGACCGCCGCGACGACCTCGAACCCGGCGGTCTCCAGCAGCTTGATCAGCCCGGCCCGGAGCAGGACCGAGTCCTCGGCGATCACAACGCGCACGGCAGCTCCACGGTCAGGGCGGTCGGGCCGCCGGGGGGACTCACGACGCGGAACGTCCCGTCCACGGACCGGACGCGGCGGGCGAGCCCGGCCAGCCCGGTGCCGCGCGCCGGATCCGCGCCGCCCGCGCCGTCGTCGGCGACGCGGACGCGCAGCGTGGGGCCGTCGCGGACGACGGCCACCTCGACGCTCGCCGCGCCCGCGTGCTTCACGACGTTGGTCAGCGCCTCGGCGACGACGAAGTACGCGACGGCCTCGACGGTCGAGGCGACGCGTTCGGCGACGTCCACGCGCAGCGTCACCGGCAGCGGCACGCGCGCGGCGACGCCCGACAGCGCGGCGTCCAGGCCCCGGTCCGCGAGGACGGCGGGGTGCAGCCCCCGGATGAGGTCGCGCAGTTCGGCGAGCGCCGCCTTGGCCTCCTCGTGCGCCTCGACGATCACGCGCCGGGCGGGCTCGGGGACGTCGGTCAGCGTCTCGCGGGCCAGGCCGAGGTTCATCGCGAGCGCGACCAGGCGCTGCTGGGCGCCGTCGTGCAGGTCGCGCTCGATGCGGCGGCGCTCCAGGTCGGCGGCGTCCACGACGTCGGCGCGCTTGCCCGCCAGGTCCTCGACGCGGCGCTCCAGCTCACGGGCGCGGTCGGGGCCGAGCAGCGCGGCCATCGCCCGGACGTCCAGCCGCCGCACCCCGGCCGCCAGCCACGGCGCGGCGGCCAGCAGCGCGAGCCCGGCGAGCGTCAGCCCGGCGATCAGGAGGGCGGCGTGCGGCGGCCAGAAGACCGCCGTCGCGAGCGCGGCCCCGCCCGCCCAGGCCAGCGCGACGGCCGCCGCCGCGCCGCCGAGCAGCGGCCCGACGACCAGGTGGTAGAGCAGTTCGCGGCCGAGGTCGCGGCGCGGGTCCTCGGCGCGCAGGGCGCGCAGGAGCCCGCCGGGACGGGCCGGCGGGACGGGCAGGTCCCTGCCGAGCACCGCCCACGCCCGCTCCCGGTGCGCCCGGGTGAGCGGCCGGACGAGCGCGAGCGCCGCCGCGCACGACGCCAGCAGCAGGGACAACACCGACCCGGCGCGCTCGGGGACCCAGAACGCCCAGGGCAGCGCGAGGAGCGTCCAGCAGGCGGCCTGGAGCGGCGCGCCGGACAGGACGAAGAGCGTGTCGCGCCACGCCTCCCGCGACCACGGCAGGCGCTCCGCGGCGGGGAGGTCCATGCCCGGAACCCTACGGTTCGCGGCGCGGCGGGCACCATGCGGCGAACTGCCGGTCCGGGCTGTACCTGGTGCCACCCCCGGCCGGAACGCCGCGCTACCGACAGACGCGGTCGGCGCCGGAAGGCTGGGGGGACGACCCGAGGGGAGTCCCGATGACCATGACCACCAGCCTGCCGCGCGTCCGGGCCGGGCACCGCACCGGCCACCTGCCGCGCCTGCTGCTCGCGGCGGGCGCGGCGCTCGTCCCGTGGGCGTGCGCCCTCGCGGCGCGGCTCCCGGCGACCGGCGAGGCGGCGCACTGGGCGACGGCCTGGACGGGCCTGGACCTCATGATCGCCGCCGGATTCGTCGCCACCGGGGCCCTGCTGCGACGGGGTGACCCACGTCACGGCCTGACCGCCGCCGGGACCGCCGCGCTGCTCGTGGCGGACGCCTGGTTCGACGTCCTGACGGCCGCGCCCGGAGCGGACCGGACGGTCGCGATCACCCTCGCCGCCGTGGCCGAAATACCCCTTTCGGCACTGTGCTGCGCACTGGCCGTCCAGGCCCTCCCAACTGCGACTTCACCGAACCTTTCCGCGCCGACAGGAGATTGATACCGGCTGAACGGGAAGAGAACGACCGTCTGCGCAAAACCTCACGAGCCGGACCTTTAGAGTATGTGCGGCGGCGGTTCCGCGCTCGCGGAGGCATTGGCCGGCCCAGCGAAGACAGAGGTCCGATCATGAACGATCACGAGGTGAACGAGGAGTGTCTGCGCCTCCTCCGTGACGGCCTGCCCGACACCCGCACGGGGGTGCCCGACGTCGGCCTGACGTTCCTCCCGCTGTGCCTGGACGTGGACGGCGACGTTGCCGTCGTCACCGTCCTGACGTTCGACGAGACCGGGAACGTTCCCGGCGAGAGCTTCATCGACGGCTGGACGTTCCACCGCCGCAACGGCGAGTGGATGGCCCTCGGCGGCGGGGGCGGCGCCGCGCCCGCCGAGCCGCTGGCCCGCCGCTCGGCGGCCGAGCTGGGCCGCCATCTGCGCCGGTACGGCAGCGGCCGGACGGTCCGCAACGCCGACCGGCTCCTGCCCTGGGGCGCCAAGTACGTCAACCAGGTGCGGCTGCGGGTCGCCAGCGAGGCCACGCAGATCCGCGTCGGGCGGCGGGTGATCCCGGTACCGCAGCACGGGCACGTCGCCGTGGTCTGGACGGCCCGCCGGGCGCCGCTCATCGAAGCGCTCGACCCCGCGGGGACGGTCCTCGACGCGCTCGAATTGGAGCGGTCCCAAACGCCCGAGCACAACTCCGCCTGACCCCGTTCCCGCACGTCACAGCCAGCCGAGGTCGCGGGCGGCGCGGACGGCCGCGTGCCGGTTGTCCACGCCGAGCTTGGTCACCGCCGACGACAGGTAGTTGCGGACCGTCCCCTCCGACAGCCCGAGCCCCCGCGCGATCCTCGCCACCGGCGCCCCGTCGGCGGCGGCGCGCAGCGCGTCCAGCTCGCGCGGGGTCAGCGGGCACTCCTCGGCGGCGAGCGCGTCGGCGGCGAGCTGCGGGTCGATGTACCGCGCGCCGCCCGCGACCTGCCGGACGACCTCGGCGAGCCGCGCGCCCGGCGCGTCCTTGCCGAGGAACCCGCGCACCCCGGCGGCCATCGCCCGGCGCAGGTTGCCCGGCCGGCCGTGCGCGGTGACGATCACCAGCCGGCACGCGGGCAGGTCCCGGGAGAGGCGTTCGGCGGCGGCCAGGCCGTCCAGTCCGGGCATGTCGATGTCGAGGACGGCCACGTCCGGTTTGAGCGCGAGCGCCCGGTCCACGGCCTCGTCGCCCCGGCCCGCCTCGGCGACGACCTCGATGTCGTCCTCGGTGCCGAGCAGCAGGACCAGCGCCTCCCGGATGAGCAGGTGGTCGTCGGCCAGCAGGACCCGGATCATGGCTCTCCCCTCGGGACGGCGGCGGCGACGCGGAACGTCCCGTCGCCGACCGGACCGGCCAGGAACTCCCCGCGCGCCGCCGCGATCCGCTCGGCGAGCCCGGACAGCCCCGAGCCCGCGCCGTGGGCGCGGCGGCCCGCGCCGTCGTTGACGATCTCCAGCCAGACCTGCGCGTCGTCCGCCCAGACCGTGATCAGGCACCAGGTCGCGCTGGAGTGCCGCAGCACGTTCGTCGCGGACTCGCGCGCGACCCAGCCGAGCGGTTCGTGGACGTGCGCGGGCAGCCCGGCGCCGACCTCCGGGCGCTCGCAGCGGATGCCCGCCGCGCGCAGCACCGCCGACATGCCGTCCAGCTCGGTGCGCAGCGACGTCCGGCGGTGGCCGCGCACGACCTCCCGGACGTCGCGGACCGCGTCCCGCGCCATCGTCTGGATCTCCGCCAGCTCCTTGCGGACGCGGCCGGGATCGCGGTCCAGGAACCGTTCGGCGACCTCGGCGCGCAGCGCGACGGCCTGGAGGCTGTGCCCGAGGACGTCGTGCAGGTCGCGGGCGAACCGCAGCCGCTCCTCCCCGACCGCCGACCGCGCCATCTCCGCGCGTGCTTCCGCCAGTTCCTGCACGACGTGGAAGAACCACACCGTCACGAAGCCGGAGAACGCGGTGAGTGGGATCGCGACCGCCGCGTACAGGACGGTCGGCGTGGGCTGCCCGAGCGCCAGCCCGTAGGCGGGCGCGAGGAGGGTCGCGGCGGTCGTCACGGCCGTCGCCGCGCGCACCGGGAGCACGACCGCGAACAACCCGGCGGGCGCGATCAGCGCGCTGCCCCAGCCGCCGTCGCCGCGCAGCAGCGCGGGCAGCAGCCAGCAGCCCGCCGTGACCACCGCGAGCCCGGCCGCGTGCCACGGGCGGGACCGGCGCATGAGGCTCGCCCACAGCATCCGGCCGTACAGCGCGAACACCGCGCCGACGAGCGTCCCGGCGAGCGCGAGGCGGGCCGGGTCGCCGCGGCCGAACAGCTCCGCCCAGAACCCGGGCGCGAGCAGGCCGGCCATCGTCACCAGCGTCATCGTCACGGTGATCGCGGCGATGACGGTGGGGCGCGGAATCCTCGGCTGCACCCGGCTGCCCGCCTCTGCTCGCTCCGCCCGCTTCCTGCGGGTGCCTCAGCGTATGTCAGTCGTCACGCCGGTCACGCCGCGCGCAGCCCCGGGACGGCCCGCGCCCCCGCCGCCTCGGCCGGCGCGGTGACCAGCACCGTCACGCCGTGCGCGGCGGCGAAGCGCAGCACCGACCAGACGCGGTCGGCGTCGCCGCGTTCGAGGCCGTGCGCGGGGTCCTCCAGGAACAGGACGTCCGAGCGGCCCACCAGCGCGAGCGCCAGGTCCAGCAGCCGCCGCCGGACGGGCGTCAGCCGCTCGAACGGCACGTCCGCCAGGCCGGTGAGCCCGGTGAGGCGCAGCGCGTCGTCGCGGCCGATCGGGTCCAGCGTCCAGCGGCGCCAGGTGTCGACCACCTCGGCGACGGTCAGGCCGGGGAACAGCCCGCCCTCGCGCCACACCGCGCCGGACCGGACGGCGCCGGGCCGCTCGTAGGGGTCGGTCCCGGCGACGCGCACCGTCCCGGCCACCGGCCGCCGCACCCCCGCCGCCGCCTCCAGCACCGCCGTCGCGCCCTTCCCGCGCAGCACGCCGATCTCGCCGGCCGCCAGCGCGAACGAGACGCCGCGGACGGACTCGTCCTCGCCCGCACGGACGTGCAGGTCGCGTACCTCGATCACATGTGCCGTCATATCCACGATCGTTCCGGTTCCGGGGCGTCCGGGGCAGTCACGGCCGTCAGGAACCGGCCGTGAGGATCGCGGGGACGACCCGTGACGAATGTCAGGCCCGGACGAGCGTGTCCGGCCCGAGGTCGCCGGGCCCGGTCAGCCCGGCGAGCGCCAGCGTGAGGTCCAGGTCGGCCAACAGCGACCGCAGGACGTGCCGGACGCCCGCCTCCCCGCCGAGCGCGAGCCCGTAGGCGAACGGACGGCCCACGAGCACCGCCCGCGCGCCGAGCGCCAGCGCCTTGATCACGTCCGAGCCGGTGCGGATCCCGCTGTCGAACAGGACGGTCAGCCGGTCCCCCACGGCCTCGGCGACGACGGGCAGCGCGTCCAGCGAGGCGACCGCGCCGTCCACCTGCCGTCCGCCGTGGTTGGAGACGACGACGCCGTCCATGCCCGCGGCGGCGGCGCGCCGGGCGTCGTCGGGGTGCTGGACGCCCTTGAGCACGATCGGGCCGCTCCAGCGCTCGCGCAGCCACGCCAGGTCGTCCCAGGTCAGCGCGGGGTTCCCGAACTGCCCGACCCAGGTGAGCAGGGCCGCGTCGCGGTTGGCGTCGGTGACGGGCCCGCCGACCATCGCCTGGAAGACGGGGTCGCTGAAGTAGTTCTGCACGCCGACGGCCCGCAGGAACGGCAGGTAGGCGCCGTCGAGGTCGCGGGGACGCCACGCGAGCGTGAACGTGTCCAGCGTGACGACCAGCGCTTGGTACCCGGCGGCCTCGGCGCGGGCGACCAGGCTGGCGGCCAACTCACGGCTCTTGGGCCAGTAGAGCTGGTACCAGCGCGGACCCGTCCCGGCGGCCTCCGCGACGTCCTCCAGCGCGGTCGAGGACGCGGTGCTCAGCACGCTCGTCAGGCCGAGCGCGGCGGCGGCGCGGGCGGTCGCGCGCTCCCCGTCGGCGTGCAGGATGCTCTGCACGCCGAGCGGCGCCAGCAGCACCGGCGCGGGCATCCGCTGCCCGAACACCTCGACCGACAGGTCACGGACGGAGACGTCGCGCAGCAGCCGCGGAACGATCCGCCACCGATCGAACGCCTCCCGGTTGAACCGGGCCGTCCGCTCGCTGCCCGCCGACCCCGCCACGTACCCGAACGCCCGCGCGCTCAGGACATCCCGCGCCGCGTCCTCCAGTTTCGTGAGATCCGTCGGGAACCCGGGCAGCACGTCCCCGAGGCCCGCCAGATAGATCTCGTTCTGGAAGTCCGCAGGCGTGCTCACTGTGCTCCCCGCTCGCCTACGGCGCGCTCACAGCCGCGCGCTTCCCTCGTCCCTCTGGTCGCAAGCTCCCGCCGCTCCTCAGTCCAGCGCGCGGCGCGCGCCTCCGGCGTGCTCATGGGCGCGTCCCCTCGTCGGAGATGATCGTGGTCAGGGCCGCCACCGCGTGGTCGCGGTGCTCGGCGAGCAGCGCGACCAGCCGGGCGGCGTCGCGGGCGCGCAGGGCGGCGACGATGGCCGCGTGCTCCCGTTCGACCGTCTCCCGGTGGGTGGGCGCATTGTAGTAAACCGACCGGTACGCGTCGGTGGCGTCCCACAGCGACCGGACGACCCGCACCAGGCGCGGCAGCCGGGACGCGCCGAGGATCGCGAAGTGGAAGCGCCGGTTCGCCTCGGTCATCGCCGCGAGGTCGCCCGCGGCCGACGCAGCCGCCACGTCCCGCTGCGCGGTCACGACCTGTTCCATCTCGGCGTCGGTGAGGTGGACGACGGCCGTCCGCGCCGCCTCCGACTCCAGCAGCTCGCGCATCAGGTACACCTCGCGCAGGTCCGCGAGCGACAGCTCGGCGACCGCGTAGCCGTGGTGCGGCCGGTGGACGACCTGCCCCTCGCCCTCCAGGACCTTCAGCGCCTCGCGGACCGGCACCCGGCTCACCCCGAGCGACGCGGCCAGGCTCTCCTGCCGGATCGGGCGGCCGGGCCGCAGCTCGCCCGCGACGATCGCCCGGCGCAGCTCGGTGAGCACGTAGTCCTGCACGGTCGGCGGCCGGGCCATGGGCCTCCCTGGACGAAATGTATATTGGATCCAACTTTACCCCGGGAAGGGATGTTCGCATGCGGCCCCTGGACGGCGTGCTCGTCGCCGACTTCAGCCGCGTCCTCGCCGGCCCGCTCGCGACGATGACGCTGGCCGACCTCGGCGCGACCGTCGTCAAGGTCGAGCGCCCCGGCACCGGCGACGACACCCGCCGCTGGGGACCGCCCTGGACGGACCGCTCCAGCACCTACTTCGCGGGCCTCAACCGGGGCAAGCACAGCGTCGCCCTCGACCTGGACGACCCCGCCGACCGGGCCGCCGCCGTCGAACTCGTCCGGCGCGCCGACGTGCTCGTGCAGAACTTCCGTCCGGGCGTCCTCGCCCGCTGCGGCCTCGACGCCGAGAGCGCGCTGGAGCTGAACCCGAGGCTGGTCTACACGTCCGTGTCGGGCTTCGGCGCCAGCGCAGACCTGCCCGGCTACGACTTCGTGGTGCAGGCGGCGGGCGGGCTGATGAGCGTCACCGGCGCCGCCGACGGCGAGCCGACCAAGGCGGGCGTCGCGCTCGTGGACGTCCTGACCGGCAAGGACGCCCTGATCGGCATCCTCGCCGCCCTGCGCCAGCGCGAAAGCACCGGACGCGGCCAGCACGTCGAGGTCAACCTGATGTCCAGC
Organism: Actinomadura rubteroloni; assembly: GCF_002911665.1. NCBI lineage: Bacteria > Bacillati > Actinomycetota > Actinomycetes > Streptosporangiales > Thermomonosporaceae > Actinomadura > Actinomadura rubteroloni. The sequence goes on along the minus strand of NZ_MTBP01000004.1, from coordinate 72,838 downwards.
CTGCTCGCCGGACTCGTCAACCAGGCGTCCGCCTACCTCGCGACCGGCGCGGCCCCGGCGCGGATGGGCAACCGGCACCCCAGCATCGCGCCCTACGAGACGCTGCGCTGCGCGGACGGCCCGCTCGCCGTCGCCGTCGGCAACGACGCCCAGTTCCGCCGGTTCGCCGCCGCGCTGGACCGTCCCGCGCTCGCCGACGACCCCCGGTTCGCCGCCAACGCCGACCGCGTCGCGCACCGCGACGCCCTGGTCGCGCTGCTGGAGGACGCGCTGGCGGCCCGCCGCGCGGACGCGTGGGAGCCCGTCCTGCACGCCGCCGGGATCGCGTGCGCCCGCGTCAACGACGTCGGCGCGGCCGTCCGGTACGCCGAGGACCTCGGCCTGGACCCGGTGCTCGACCTCGGCCCGGACCACCCCGGCCAGATCAGGCCGCCGGTGACGTTCTCGGCCACCCCCGCCGGGACTGCCCTGCCGCCGCCCGGCCTCGACGAGCACGGCGACCGCGTCCGCGCCTGGCTGCGCGGCCCGGCCGTCCCGTTCCCCGAAGGAGAAGCATGAGCGTCCCGTTCGACCCGCGCGACCCGCTCGCCGTCGATTCCCTGCTGTCGGCCGAGGAGATCGACATCCGCGACACCGTGCGGAGCTTCTGCGCGGAGAACATCACCCCGCACGTCGCGGAGTGGTTCGAGCGCGGCGAACTGCCCGGCGTCCGCGATCTGGCCCGGGAGATGGGCAAGCTGGGCCTGCTCGGGATGCACCTGCAAGGCTACGGATGCGCCGGGACGAGCGCCGTCGCGTACGGCCTGGCCTGCCTGGAGTTGGAGGCGTGCGACTCGGGCATCCGGTCGCTCGTGTCCGTCCAGGGCTCGCTGGCCATGTACGCGATCTGGCGGTGGGGCTCGGAGGAACAGAAGCGGCAGTGGCTCCCGCGCATGGCCGCCGGGGAGGCCATCGGCTGCTTCGGCCTCACCGAGCCCGACCACGGCTCCGACCCCGGCTCGATGCGCACGTCCGCGCGCCGCGACGGCACCGACTGGGTGCTGAACGGCCGCAAGATGTGGATCACCAACGGGTCCGTCGCGGACGTCGCCGTCGTGTGGGCGCGTGCCGAGGACGGCGTCCGGGGCTTCGTCGTCCCCACGTCCGCGCCCGGGTTCTCCGCGCCGCTGATGCACCGCAAGATGTCGCTGCGCGCCTCGGTGACCAGCGAACTCGTCCTGGACGACGTCCGGCTGCCCGCCGACGCCGCGCTGCCGGACGGCACCGGGCTCAAGGCGCCGCTGAGCTGCCTCAACGAGGCCCGCTACGGCATCGTCTGGGGCGCCGTCGGCGCGGGACGCTCCGCGCTGGAGACCGCCGTCGACTACGCCGGGACGCGCGTCCAGTTCGGCCGTCCCATCGCCGGGTTCCAGCTCACGCAGGCCAAGCTCGCCGACATGGCCCTCGAAATCCACAAGGCGCTGCTGCTCGCGCTGCACCTCGGACGGCTCAAGGACGCCGGCCGGCTGCGTCCCGAACAGGTCAGTTTCGGCAAGCTGAACAACGTCCGCGAGGCGCTGGACGTGTGCCGGACGGCCCGGACGATCCTCGGCGCCAACGGCATCTCGCTCGAATACCCGGTGATCCGGCACATGAACAACCTGGAGTCCGTCCTCACCTACGAGGGCACCGCCGAGATGCACGCGCTGGTGATCGGGCAGGCGCTCACCGGGATCCCCGCCTTCCGCTGAGCGCGCCGTGCGCAACTGTCACCGGGAGCGGTCACAATTGTGCGCATGGCACGACGCGGATCCCAGGCCCCTCCCCCGCCGGACTTCGACGAGAACATCGTCGACATCGACGTCTCCGAGGAGATGCGCGGCAGCTACCTCGAGTACGCCTACTCGGTCATCTACCAGCGGGCGCTGCCCGACGCCCGGGACGGCCTGAAGCCCGTCCAGCGCCGGATCCTGTACTCGATGAGCGAGATGGGCCTGCGGCCCGACCGGGGGCACGTCAAGTGCGCCCGCGTCGTGGGCGAGGTGATGGGCAAGCTGCACCCGCACGGCGACAGCCCCATCTACGACGCGATGGTCCGCATGGCCCAGCCGTGGGCCATGCGGATGCCGCTGGTCGACGGGCACGGCAACTTCGGCTCGCTCGGCGGCGACGACATGCCCGCCGCCATGCGGTACACCGAGGCGCGGCTGTCCCGCGAGGCGATGCTGATGGTCGCCTCGATCGACGAGGAGACCGTCGACTTCCGGCCCAACTACGACGGGCAGGAGCAGGAGCCGGAGATCCTCCCGGCGGCGTTCCCGAACCTGCTCGTCAACGGGACGTCCGGCATCGCGGTCGGCATGGCCACCAACATGGCCCCGCACAACCTCGGCGAGGTCATCGCGGCGGCGCGGCACCTCATCGACCACCCCGACGCCACGTTGGACGACCTCATGCGGTTCGTCCCCGGCCCCGACCTGCCGACGGGCGGGCGGATCGCCGGGCTGGACGGCGTCCGCGACGCCTACGCCACCGGGCGCGGCACGTTCCGCACCCGCGCGACCGTCCGGATCGAGAACGTGACGCCGCGCCGCAAGGGCATCGTCGTCACCGAGCTGCCGTACGCGGTCGGTCCCGAGCGCGTCAAGGCCAAGATCAAGGAACTGGTCAACGCCAAGAAGCTCAACGGCATCGCCGACCTGAAGGACCTCACCGACCGGACGGTCGGGCTGCAGCTCGTCATCGAGATCAAGAACGGCTTCCACCCGGAGGCGGTGCTGGCGGAGCTGTACCGCCTCACGCCGATGGAGGAGACGTTCGGGATCAACAACGTCGCGCTGGTGGACGGCCAGCCCCGCACGCTCGGCCTGCGCGACCTGCTCGGCGTCTACGTCAACCACCGCATCGACGTCGTGCGGCGCCGCTCGGAGTTCCGCCGCCGCAAGCGCGCCGACCGCCTGCACCTGGTCGACGGCCTGCTCGTCGCGCTGCTGAACATCGACGAGGTCATCCAGGTCATCCGGCAGAGCGACGACGCCGGGCAGGCCCGGCAGCGGCTCATGCAGATCTTCTCGCTGTCGGAGATCCAGGCGCAGTACATCCTGGACACGCCGCTGCGCCGCCTCACCCGCTTCGACCGGCTGGAGCTGGAGAAGGAGAAGGAGCAGCTCGCCAAGGAGATCGCCGAGCTGACCGCGATCCTGGAGTCGGAGACCAGGCTGCGCAAGGTCGTGTCGCGCGAGCTGGCCGACGTCGCCAAGGAGTTCGCGACCCCGCGCCGGACGGTGCTGCTGGAGGCGTCCGGCGAGGCCCGCACCGCCGACGTGCCGCTGGAGGTCGCCGACGACCCGGTGCTCGTCCTGCTGTCGGCGACGGGCCAGCTCGCCCGGACGCAGGGCGCCGCGCCCCTGCCCGCGGACGGCGGACGCTCCGCGCACGACGTCCTGCTGTCGGTCGTCCCGGCGACGGCGCGCGGCGAGTTCGGCGCGGTGACCTCGGCGGGCCGGATGATCCGCGTGGCCGTCCTGGACCTGCCCGCCCTGCCGCCCTCGGCGTCGCCGCCGTCGCTGGCGGGCGGCGCGCCGGTCACCGAGTACGTCGATCTGGAACCGGACGAGACGGTCGTCGGTCTGGGCTCCCTCACCGGCGCCGGGGGCGGCCTGGCGCTCGGCACCGCGCACGGCGTCGTCAAGCGGGTGGTGCCGGACTTCCCCGCCAACCGGGACGAGTTCGAGGTCATCACCCTGAAGGACGGCGACCGCGTCGTCGGCGCCGCCCAGCTCCTCTCCGAGGACCACGACCTGGTCTTCATCACCACCGACGCGCAGCTCCTGCGCTACAAGGCGTCGATCGTCCGGCCGCAGGGCCGCACGGCGGGCGGCGTGGCGGGCATCAAGCTCGGCGCGGACGCGCGCGTCCTGTGGTTCGGCGCGGTCGACCCGTCCCGTCCGTCCCGGGTCCTGACCGTCTCGGGGTCGTCGGAGGCGCTGCCCGGCACGCAGACCGGCGCGGTGAAGCTCGCCGACTACGCCGACTTCCCGCCCAAGGGCCGCGCGACCGGCGGCGTCCGCTCGCACCGCTTCCTCAAGGGCGAGGACGCGCTGATCCTCGCCTGGGCCGGTCCCGTCCCGCTCCGCGCGGCGACCCCGGACGGCAGGCCGGCGGACCTGGACGTCGAGCTGGGCCGCCGCGACGGCTCCGGCGAGCGGCTCCCCGCCGCCCTCGGCATGGTCGGCGGCCCCATCGGCCCGTCCGCCCCGGAGACCCCCGCCGCGCCCGAGGAGTGACCCGGCCCGCGCCCGCGCCGCCGCGAGGCGGCGCGGGCGCGCGAGCCCGGCGGAGCCAGGTGATCGCCGCACGCACGAACCCGCGTTCGGGCGGACGCGGGTGAGCGGCGTCCTGACGGGGCGACGGATGCGTTGATCTTCGTGGGGCGCGCGGGCGGACGAGATGCCGGGGCGCGTTCCCGCGGGGTCGGCGGCCGGTCGTGATCGTTCCAGTTCCGCCGATCCGCGGGCGGCAGGCGGGCGGCGGGCGGGGCGTCGGTCACAATGGCCGCATGGCGATCAACTCGTTCATGGTTCCGCTGGGCACGCCCGCTCCCGAGTTCACGCTCCCCGCCGCCGACGGCGGCAAGCCGTTCTCGCTCGCCGACACCGGCGACGCGGCGGCCGTGCTGGTGGTGTTCCTGTCCAACCACTGCCCCTACGTCCGGCGCATCGAGACGGCGCTCGGCGCGGTGACGGCCGAGTACGCGGCGCGGGGCGTCGCCACGGTCGGCATCGGCAGCAACGACACCGACCGCTACCCCGACGACGACGCCGAGCACCTCGTCGAGCAGGCCGGGCGCGCGGGCTTCACGTTCCCCTACCTGCTGGACGACACGCAGGAGGTCGCGCTCGCCTACCGCGCCGCCTGCACCCCGGACTTCTTCCTCTACGACGCGGCGCGGCGGCTGGCCTACCGGGGCGAGTTCGACGGCGCGCGGCCCCGCAACGACGTCCCGTCCAACGGGGCGACGCTGCGGGCCGCGCTCGACCTGGTCCTCGCGGGCGAGCCGGTGCCCGAGCCGCACACGCCGTCGCTCGGCTGCGGCGTCAAGTGGCGGCCCGGCAACGAGCCCGGCTGAGCGGACGCCGTCAGTCCGCCATGCCGTTCCGGTACGCGTAGGTGACGGCCTGGGCGCGGTCGCGCAGCCCTGCCTTCGCGAACAGGTTGTTGATGTGGGACTTCACCGTCGCCTCGGAGATGAACAGGTCCCGGGCGATCTCGGCGTTGGACAGGCCCCGCGCGATGAGCCGCAGCACCTCGGCCTCGCGCGGGGTCAGCCCGTCGGGCAGCCCGCCGGGCGCCGCCGCCGGCCGCTCCCCCGACGCGACCGCCTCCACGAGCCGCCGCTGCACGGCCGGGTCGAGCTGGGCGGCGCCGCCGCGCACCGCCGCGACCGCGCGGGCGATCTCGTCGGCGCCGGCGTCCTTGGTGAGGTAGCCGCGGGCGCCCGCGCGCAGCGCCGCGAAGATCGACTCGTCGTCGGCGTAGGTGGTGAGGACGACGACCTCCACCTCGGGATGGTCGGCCTTGATCCGCCGGGTGGCCTCGGCGCCGTCCACGCGCGGCATCCGCAGGTCCATCAGGACGACCTCGGGCCGCAGCTCGGCGACCAGCTCCACCGCCCGCTCCCCGTCCCCGGCCGACCCGACGACCTCGATGTCGGGCAGCAGGTTCAGCAGGAGGATCAGGCCCTCCCGCACGACGGTCTGGTCGTCCACGACCAGGATCCTCGTCCGGCCCGTCATGACGGCACCCGTAGCGACACTGTGAAGCCCTTCTCGTCCGGTCCGGTCTCCAGGGTCCCACCGATCAGCGCCGCGCGTTCGCGCATGCCGACCAGGCCGTAGCCGCCGCTCGCGAGGTCCAGCGGCGGTTCGGTGCCGCCGGTGTCGGCGACGTCCAGGACGATCTCCCGCTCGGTGTAGCGCAGCGCGATCCGGGCGTCGGCGCCGGGGGCGTGCTTGCGGGTGTTGGTCAGCGCCTCCTGCGCCGTCCGGACGACCGCGAGCGCGACCGGCGGGGCGACCTCCCGGGCCGTCCCGGTCACCTCGACGGGGCAGGCGCGGCCGGTGCCGCCCCGGAAGTCGGCGGCCAGGCTCTCCAGCGCCTCGTCCAGCGGGGGCGCGTCGCCGCGCAGCGCCGCGAGCGCCCGCCGGGTCTCCTCCAGCCCGGACCGCGCGAGCCGTCCGGCGCGTTCGACCTGCTCGAGCGCCTGCCCGTCGCCGTCGCGTGCCAGCAGCAGCCGTGCCGCCTCCAGATGGACGACCTGCGCCGACAGCGAATGGGCGAGGATGTCGTGAATCTCCCGCGCCATCCGGGACCGCTCGGCCAGCGCGATCGTCTCGGCCTCGGCACGGCGCGCGGCGGTCTCGGCGAGCCGCCGCTGCCGGGTGGCGATCGCGCCGACGAGCACGCCGAGCCCGGCGGCGAGCAGGCCGAGGTCGGGGCCGTCCGGACGGATGGCCTCGCTGATGGCGGCCGTCGCCAGCAGCGTCGCGCCGCCCGCCGCGACCGCCCACGCCAGGCCGAGCCGCACCACGAGCGACCACAGCGCGACCATCGCGAACGTGAACCCGCCGCCCGACCGGGACGCCACGCCGTACAACGCGAGCGCGGTCACGAGCGCGAGGCCCGCCAGGACGACGGCGAGCCGCGCGTCGCGCGTCCCCGCGTCCCGGCCGCCGGTCCGCTTGCAGACGCGATCGGCCCGCCGGGACAGTCCGATGCACGCCCCGAGCAGCGCGACCGTCACGACGTTGAGCACCACGACGGCGAGGCCCGCCCCGTGCAGGGCGGGCCGCGGCGAGGTCTCGCCGACCGAGCGCAGATAGGAGAAGCCCGCCCAGCCGAGGCCGGCGGTCAGCAGCACCCTGCTGAGCCACCGGTCCCCGGCCGGGCGTCGCGGCTGCATCAGACGGCCACGGCCTGCACGGCGGGCGCCGGGACGAGCGTGCGCGCCCGGTAGACGACCAGCGCGTTCTGCACGACCAGCGTCAGCCCGAGGAACAGGAGCAGCCCGCCGCCCTCCGACGCCGCGCCGGTGACGTGGCCCGCGACGACGAGCCCGACGCGCAGCAGGACCGAACTGACCCAGGCGGCGAGCGTCCAGGCCGTCCCGCCGCGCCAGAGCGTGCCGTCCTCGGCGCGCCAGACCCGGACGGTCAGCGCCCGCACGACGCCCGACCCGAGCGCGACGACGAGGCCCGCGACGAGCAGCGTCACGCTCATGGCGAGGTGGTCGCGGTCGATCAGGCCGCCGCTGAACAGGCCGACGGCGGCGAGGATCAGCGGCACCCGGAAGGAGGACTTCTCCTCCAGCGGGCGGGAGGAGAGCTGGCGGCTCAGGACGAAGCCGAGCGCGACGACGACGAGGGCGATCTCTGCTGCGGTGCTCATGGGTTCAACGCTAGGCCGCGGCGGACCGGCGGGCATCGGAGCGCGGACGGGTTGCGCCCTTCCACCCGGGGGTGGAGGGGCTCAGCAGGGGGCGACCATCCGCCTGGTCAGGACGTGGAGGTAGCCCCGGAACCGCTCGATCTCGGCGGCGTCGGGATGGTGCCGGGACGGCAGGCCCTGCGTCGGCCGGCCGCCCGCGAGGAACCCGAAGACCGTCCAGATGACGGTCGCGACGAGGTAGTACGCGTCGACGTCCGGCGGGACCAGCTCCCGCGTCCGCTCCATGACGTGCCGCGTCTGCGACAGCACGTACTCGGCCTCCAGGCTCTCGGTGTCGGCGGCGTCGGCCAGCCACCGGTGCATCCACAGCGCGCGGAACTGCGGGTTCGCGGCGTAGAAGTCCAGCACCGCGTCCACGAGCGCGACGGCGCCCTCGACGGACGGGGTGAACGCGTCCGTCGCGGCGGCCAGCATCTCCTGCTCCGCCTCGTACGCCCGTCGCATGACCTCCAGGTACAGGGCCTGCTTGCCGCCGACCAGGCCGGTGACCATGCCGGTGCCGGTCCCGGCCGTGTCGGCGATCAGGTCCAGCGGGGTGGCGTCGTAGCCCAGCTCGGCGAACAGCCGCGTCGCGGCCCGCACGATCTGCTCGCGGAGGTCGTCGTCCGGCGGCACACCGGTTCCATCGCTCACCGTCACCACTCTAGACGGAGAGTGATCACGCACGCGCAGCCGGGTCAGGTGTCGATGCGGTCCATGTCCAGCTCGGACGCGCCCGCCGTGATGAACGCCCGGCGCGGCGCCACGTCGCTGCCCATGAGCAGGTCGAACGTCGCGGCGGCGCTCTCGGCGTCCTCCACGCGGATCCGGCGCAGCACGCGGTGGCGCGGGTCGAGCGTGGTCTCGGCGAGCTGGTCGGCGTCCATCTCGCCGAGGCCCTTGTACCGCTGGATCGGCTCCTTCCAGCGCTGCCCGCGCCGCTCCAGCTCCACGAGCCGCTGCCGCAGCTCGCCGTCGGAATAGGTGTAGATGTACTTGTCCTGGCCCTTGCGCGGCTTGATCAGCTCGATCCGGTGCAGCGGCGGGACGGCGGAGAACACCCGGCCGGCGTCCAGCATCGGCCGCATGTACTTGTAGAACAGCGTGAGCAGCAGGCAGCGGATGTGCGCGCCGTCCACGTCGGCGTCGGCGAGCAGGCACACCCGGCCGTACCGGGCGGCGTTCAGGTCGAAGGTGCGGCCCGAGCCCGCGCCGAGCACCTGGATGATCGAGGCGCACTCGGCGTTCTTCAGCATGTCCGCGACGGACGCCTTGTGGACGTTCAGGATCTTGCCCCGGATCGGCAGCAGCGCCTGGAACTCGGAGTTGCGGGCCAGCTTGGCGGTGCCGAGCGCCGAGTCGCCCTCGACGATGAACAGCTCGCTGCGGTCGTCGGCGGACCGGCAGTCCACCAGCTTGGCGGGCAGCGCCGAGTTCTCCAGCGCGTTCTTGCGGCGCTGGTTGTCGCGCTGGGTGCGGGCCGCGATGCGGGTCTTGGCCGCCCCGACGACCTTCTCCAGGACGGTCCGGAGCTGCTGCTTCTGTCCGCGTCCCGGGTTGTCGAAGACGGCCTTCAGCTCGCGCGTCACGACCTGCGCCACGATCCGGGTCGCGGCGGACGTCCCGAGGATCTCCTTGGTCTGCCCCTCGAACTGCGGCTCGGGCAGCCGGACCGTCACGACGGCGGTCAGGCCCTCCAGGCAGTCCTCCTTGAGCACGTCCTCGTCGTTGTTCTTCAGCAGCTTGGTGGCGCGGAGCTGCTCGTTCAGCACGCGCACCAGCGCCCGCTCGAACCCGCGCACGTGCGTCCCGCCCTTGGGCGTGGCGATCACGTTGACGAACGACCGGGTGATCGTCTCGTAGCCGGTGCCCCAGCGCAGCGCGACGTCGACCTCCAGCTCCCGCTCGACGTCGGTCGGGGTCAGGTGGCCCTGGTCGTCCAGGACGGGGACGGTCTCGGTGAACCCGCCCTTGCCCTCCAGCCGCAGGATCTCCACGATCGCGGGGTCCTTGGCGAGGTAGGTGCAGAACTCGCCGATGCCGCCGTCGAAGCGGAACGTCTCCTCGACCGGCTCCTCGCCGCGCTCGTCACGGACGTCGATGGTGAGGCCCGGGATGAGGAACGCGGTCTGCCGCATCCGGTCCATGACCAGGGGGCCGTCGACCGTGGCGTCCTTGAGGAAGATCTGCAGGTCCGGCCAGAAGCGGGTGCGGGTGCCGGTGACGTTCTTGCCGACCCGCCCGATCTCGTGGACGCCCGAGCGCTTCTTGAACCGGGCGTTCGGCCGTCCGGCGTCGGCGAACTCGCCGGGCAGGCCGCGCTTGAAGCTCATCGCCCAGGTGCGGCCGTCGCGGTCGATCTCGACGTCGAGGCGGGCCGACAGGGCGTTGACGACGGACGCGCCGACGCCGTGCAGGCCGCCGGACGCGGTGTAGGACACGCCGCCGAACTTGCCGCCCGCGTGCAGGCGCGTCATGACCAGCTCGACGCCGGGCAGCCCGGTGCGGGGCTCGACGTCCACCGGGATGCCGCGCCCGTCGTCGGCGACCTCGAACGAGCCGTCGGCGTGCATGGTCACCTGGATGTGCGAGCAGTAGCCCGCCAGCGCCTCGTCGACGGAGTTGTCGACGATCTCCCAGAGGCAGTGCGCGAGGCCCCGGCTGTCGGTGGACCCGATGTACATTCCGGGACGCTTGCGGACGGCCTCCAGCCCCTCCAGCACCGAGAGGTGCCGGGCGGAGTAGCCCTGCGGGTCGTCGGTCGTGGGTTCGGCTGTCGCGGCGGTCAACGTGCGTGCGCTCCTCGGGGGCGAGCCGGGTCAGGCGGGCGATCTCCGTCCGCCGGGGACGAGAGTACCCCCGGGTTCCGACATTCCTCCGCCAGGCTCGCCGCCGTCCGCCCCCGGCCGCGCGACCGGGGGTGGAGACGCCGGATCCACCTCCGGGCGGGTGTCCCGGGGCCGTCTCGGCCCTAAGGTCCCGATCATGGCACACACGATCAATGCGGACGGGCTCCGCAAGCGGTACGGCGACGTCCGTGCCGTGGACGGGGTCTCGTTCACCGTCGAGGAGGGCGAGTTCTTCGGCATCCTCGGCCCGAACGGCGCGGGCAAGACCACGGCGCTGGAGATCATCGAGGGTCTCCGGGAGGCCGACGAGGGGACGGTCACCGTCCTCGGCCTGCCGCCGTGGCCGCGCAACTCCAAGCTCCTGCCCCGCATCGGCGTCCAGTTGCAGGCGTCGGCGTTCTTCGAGCGGCTCACCGCGCGCGAGCAGTTGCAGACGTTCGCGTCCCTGTACGGGGTGCCGGCGCGCAAGGCCGACGCGATGCTGGAGGCCGTCGGGCTCACCGGCAAGGCGGGCGAGCGCGTGGAGAAGCTGTCGGGCGGGCAGGCGCAGCGGCTGTCGATCGCGTGCGCGCTCGTCCACGACCCCGAGCTGGTCTTCCTGGACGAGCCCACCGCCGCCCTCGACCCGCAGGCGCGCCGCAACCTGTGGGACGTCCTGCGGCAGATCAACACGGCGGGCCGCACGATCGTGCTGACCACGCACTACATGGACGAGGCCGAGTCCCTCTGCGACCGCGTCGCGATCATGGACGGCGGCAAGATCCTGCGGATGGGGCCGCCCGCCACGCTCGTGCGCGGCCTGGACGCGCCCGCGCGGATCAGCGTGGCCAGCGGCGTCCTGCCGCTGGAGGACGCCCGCGCGCTGCCCGGCGCCGACGAGGCCGCCGACGACGGCGTGTCCCTGACCGTCGAGACCCGCGACCCGTCGGCCGTCGTCGCGGCCCTGGCGACGCGGGACGCGCTGACGGGCGTCCAGATCCGCGGCGCCACCCTGGAGGACGTGTTCCTCGACCTGACCGGACGGGAGTACCGCGCATGAGCACCTGGCAGAGTTTCCGGAGCCTGGCGCGGGCGATGTTCCTCGGCTTCCGCCGGGACCGGGGCGCGCTGTTCTTCACCGTCCTGTTCCCGCTGATGTTCCTCGTGGTGTTCGGCGGCGTGTTCGGGCACCAGACGTCGTCCAAGGTCGACGTGATCGAGATCGGCGCGGCGCCGCTGATCGACGGGGCCGTCGCCCATGACGCGGACCTGCGCAAGACCATGAAGGTCACCCGCTACGCCACGTCGGCGGCGGCGCTGCGCAAGGTCGAGAAGGGCGACGCCGCCGCGGCCGTGGAGCAGCGGGACGGGACGCTCGTCGTCCACTACTCGGCGGCCGACCAGGTCAAGGCCGGGACGGTGCGGGGCCTGCTCGGCGCGGTCGTCCAGGCGGCGAACCAGGAGGCGTCCGGCAGGCCGCCCACCTACCGGATGTCGGACGTCCAGGTGGAGGACGACTCGCTCAAGGCGATCCAGTTCTTCACGCCGAGCCTGCTCGGCTGGGCGCTGGCGTCGGCGGGCGTGTTCGGTGCCTCGCAGACGCTCGTGACCTGGCGGACCAAGGGCATGCTGCGGCGGCTGCGGCTGTCGCCCGCGCCGATCGCGACCGTGTTCGGCGCGCGGGTGGCCGTCAGCCTCGCCGTCGCGATGGTGCAGCTCGGGCTGTTCCTCGCGGTGGCCCAGCTCCCGGTCTTCGGCCTGAAGCTGATGGGCGCGTGGTGGATGGCGATCCCCTCGGTCGTGGCCGGGGTGCTGGCGTTCCTCGGCATCGGAATGCTGATCGGGGCATGGGCCAAGACGCAGGAGTCCGCCCAGTCGATGACCCAGCTCGTCGTGCTGCCGATGGCGTTCCTCGGCGGTTCGTTCTTCCCTCTGGACGATGCGCCGGTGTGGATGCGGACCCTGTCCTACGTTTTTCCGCTGCGTTACCTGAACGAGGCGATGCTCAACGTGATGGGGCGCGGACTCGGCCCCGCGTCGGCGTTGCCGCAGATCGGAGTACTCCTCGGGGTGGCCGCGGTGACCGCGTTCCTCGCCTCCCGGCTGTTCCGCTGGGACGCTTCGTGACGGAGCGTCACCAACCCGATGTGACCTCGGTCACTAAGGCTGCCATTCTGCTCTCGGCGTACCTGGAAACCGGTTGGGAACGTTCACGTCGGGTTAGATGTTGTCTTAAGTACCGACCCCGAGCATGAGGAAGGTGCCGTGACTGGAGCCCTTGCCCCGACCAAGCCGTTGACCGTCGCCGACCGGTGCGACCGCTGCGGCGCCCAGGCCTACGTCCGTGCGGTCCTTGTAGGCGGCGGCGACCTTCTCTTCTGCGCCCACCACGGGCGCAAGTACGCGGAGGCGCTCCGATCCAATGGGGCCGACATACAGGACGAGTCCGCCCGACTCACCGAAACGCCCGCCTCCGCCGTCGACGACGACCGGTAGGTCGGACCAGACCCGCTTGCGGCGGCCACCGAGCCACGGGGGCCGCCGTTTCCGGTGCCCGCGACCGGTCCGGTGCGCGGGCCGCGCCGTTCCGGGGGGAACGTGTTCATCCTGCTGCCGCCGTCGGAGAAGAAGGCCGCCGGCGGGGACGGGCCGCCGCTCGATCTCGCCGCGCTGGCGTTCCCCGGGCTGAACCCGGTCCGCAAGCGGCTGCTGACGGCCGTGCGCCGCGTGTCGGCCCGGCCGTCCGGCGCGGACGTCCTCGGGCTGCCCGCCGGACAGGCCGCCGACGCGCTCGCCCGCAACCGCGCCCTCGCCGACGCGCCCGCGCTGCCCGTCGCGCGGCTCTACACCGGCGTCCTGTACGACCATCTCGCCCTCGACACGCTCGATCCCGTGCGCGCCGCGGAGCGGATCGTGGTGTTCTCGGGGCTGTGGGGCGCTCTGCGGCTCACCGACCGCGTGCCACCGTACCGGCTGTCCATGAACGTCACCCTGCCGCGACTCGGCCGGCCGGCGACGCTCTGGCGGCCCGCCCTGACCCGCGCGCTGGACGGCCCGCTCGGCGCGGACGGACGGCTCGTCGTCGATCTGCGCTCCGGCCCCTACTCCGCCGCGTGGCGTGCGCCCGGCCCCGCCGTCGCCGTCCGGGTGTTCCGGGAACGGGTCGTCGGCGGCGAGGTGCGGCGCACGGTCGTCAGCCACATGGCGAAGGCGACGCGCGGCCTGATCGCCCGCGACCTGATCGCGTCCGGCACGGACCCGCGCACGCCGGACGAACTCCTGAAGATCGTCACCGGCCTCGGCCATACGGCCGAACTGACCGGCACACCCCAGGGCCCCGCCCTGGACGTCATCCTCCCCGACTGATCCCTGTCGCTCGCGTGGCATGGCGGCCTGATCGGTTCGCGCGGCACGGAGGGCACGAGTGGCCGGCTCAGCGCGAGTCGCTCGCTCGGTCCGTGCGGTGCGCTCGTTTGGAACGTGCCGAATTCGGGCCGGGCGGCGCGTCCCGGCCGGTGAACCGGTTCAGTCCGTGACGACGTTCAGGTGTTTGCACGCCTTGAGGTACTGGTGCGTGCCGTCGCTGCCGAGGTACGTCCACGGCAGCCCGCTCGGCCGCCCGAACGTCCGCAGCAGGTGCTGGCGGGCGGGACGGCGCGCGTCGGCCAGATGGAACGCGGCTCCGAAGATGTTGTGCGCCTCGATCGTCCGCGGATGCGGGCGGGCGCCCTCGAACCAGCCCCGCGCCGCCGTCGCCACGTCCCGGTTCTCCTCGGGCGTGAACCACGACGACGACCCGCGGATGATCCCCGAGCGCGACTGGACGAAGTGCTCGAAATAGGCCAGCGGAACGAGCGCGGCCCGCGGGTCCTCGCGGCCGGCCGTGCTCATCGCCACCCGCGCGAAGTCGAACATCTCCTCCGGCACCCCGCCCCACTGCGGCGACAGCGTCACCACGCGCGCGACGTGCGCGCCGTAGAGCGTCGGGCAGCGGCGGCTGACCTGCTCCCAGAGCGCGTCCTTCTCCTCGCGGTCCAGGTCCAGCCCGAGCGCGAGCCACAGCATCGACTCCCACGGGACGGGATCCTCGGGCAGCATCTCCGCCGCCTTGCGCAACGGCTCGCGCGCGCCGCGCATCAACTTGGTGTAGGTGGTGAAGCGGGCGGCCTGCACCGCACGCGCCCGGCCGTCCGGCCGGACCGACCACGCCTCCTCCACCCGGGTGCGGCCCAGCCACAGCCACAGGTCGGGGTTGCGGGCGTCCTCGGCCAGCAGCGCCTCGATGCCGCCGCTCCAGCCGATCGCCGCCTTCGCCAGCGCCTCGACGCGCAGCGAACGCAGCTCCGGATCCGCGCGCGACTCGGCCAGGACGTGCGCGCCGAACCGGAAATAGCGGTCGCGGACGGCCGTGACCGCCTGGTCGAGCGCGGGATCCACCCACGGCCGCCCGGTGATCACCTGCGCGGTGCGGGGACGGACCACCGTGGCCCCGCTGCTCGTCGGGTTCCGGTCCACCGGTCCTCCCGGTGCCCGGTCAAGCTCCATGAGTCCCATAGCGCGGAAGCGTAGGAAGGAGCGAGGCGGTGGAAGCTACTTGGCGGTAAACACTGTGTTACATACCCAGGAGTAAATTGACCTGGCCGTTTTCCTTAAGTGAGCCTTGTCCGGACTCCTGCCGTCCGCGTGCCGACACATGCACGAAACGTGTCCGGCCCCCGCCCGTAGCGCGGACGAGGGCCGGACCCGGCGAACGATCCGTCAGTCCAGGTAGTCGCGCAGGACCTGGGACCGCGACGGGTGGCGCAGCTTGGACATCGTCTTGGACTCGATCTGCCGGATGCGCTCCCGGGTCACCCCGTACACCTTGCCGATCTCGTCCAGCGTCTTCGGCTGGCCGTCGGTCAGGCCGAACCGCATCGACACCACGCCCGCCTCGCGCTCGCTCAGCGTGTCGAGCACCGAGTGGAGCTGCTCCTGGAGCAGCGTGAAGCTGACCGCGTCGGCCGGGACGATCGCCTCGGAGTCCTCGATGAGGTCGCCGAACTCGCTGTCGCCGTCCTCGCCCAGCGGCGTGTGCAGGGAGATCGGCTCGCGGCCGTACTTCTGGACCTCGACGACCTTCTCGGGCGTCATGTCCAGTTCCTTGGCCAGTTCCTCCGGGGTGGGCTCGCGGCCCAGGTCCTGGAGCATCTGCCGCTGCACGCGCGCCAGCTTGTTGATCACCTCGACCATGTGGACCGGGATGCGGATCGTCCGCGCCTGGTCGGCCATCGCGCGGGTGATCGCCTGCCGGATCCACCACGTGGCGTACGTGGAGAACTTGTAGCCCTTGGTGTAGTCGAACTTCTCGACCGCGCGGATCAGGCCGAGGTTGCCCTCCTGGATCAGGTCCAGGAACAGCATGCCGCGTCCGGTGTAGCGCTTGGCCAGCGACACCACGAGCCGGAGGTTGGCCTCCAGCAGGTGGTTCTTGGCGCGGCGGCCGTCCTCGGCGATCCACTCGAAGTCTTCGAGGTCCTCGTCCGACATCGCCGGGCCGTCGGCGGCCAGCCGCTCCTCGGCGAACAGGCCCGCCTCGATGCGCTTGGCCAGCTCGACCTCCTGCTCGGCGTTGAGCAGCGGGACCTTGCCGATCTGCTTGAGGTAGTCCTTGACCGGGTCGGCGGTGGCGCCCGCGGCGGCGATCTGCTGCGCGGGGGCGTCCTCGTCGTCGTCGCCGAGGACGAACGCCTCCTCCTCCGAGACCGGCGCGCCGTCGGCGGGCTTGTCCTTGGCGGCGGGCGCGGCGACAACGGCGGGGGCGGGCTCCTCGGCCTCCGCCTCCTCGGTCTCCTCGGTCTCCAGCTCGACCGCGTCGTCGGTGAGGTCGGCCTCGAGGTCGTTCAGGTCCTCGAGTTCGGTGACGTCGACCTCGTCGTCCAGCTCGGGGTCCTCGCCGCCCTTGGCGCCGCCCTTGGCCGGGGCCTTGGCGGGCGCGGCGGCGACGGTCTTGGCGGCGGCCTTCTTGGCCTTGGCCGGGGCCTTGCGGGCAGCCGGCTTCACCGGCTTGGGCTTGGCGGCCGGCTCGTCGTCATCGCTGACGACGGCGGTCACCGTCTCGGGCTGCTGCTCCTTGGCGGCAGCGGCGGTCTTCGGCCGGCGCGCCGGAGGCGTCGTCGCGCGCTTGCGCGGACGCTTCGGCGCTGCGGATTCGGCGGCGCTCACCACGACCGTCACACCCTCCTTGCTGAGGCTCCGCAAGATGCTGGAGGCCTTCGACACGGGGATGTCGGCCTCCTCGAACGTACGGCGTACGTCGTCGGCTTCGAGGTAACCCTGGGACCGTCCACGCTCGATCAGTTGCGCGATGACGTGCTCGTGCAGATCTGACGCTTTCGAGGTCGAGCTAGCAGGCGACACAAATACCTCTCGAACGAACGTGTGGCTTGGTTGACCCAAGTGCCCTGACGGGCCAGGACCGGCCTCACACGGGGTGGGACCACACACCGAGCTGGGCCACATGTGCGGGAACGCAGCGTACCCGCTCTTCAGTGGGTCAAGCATTCTGGCACGGCTGCGCATTCCGCCTCGGTGTCCTTCTCGGTAGCTCCCCACCTTAGAGGGCGCGGAGCGGTCCTTCGTACGTACGGGACCGCATTCCGCACCACCGGCGGGCGGCCTTCTTACGCGGGCGCGGGCGGGACGTGCAGGGCGAGTACGGTCACATCGTCCACTTGCTCGTATCCGGCAAGCATCCGATCGACCAGGAAGTCGACGAGTCTCTCGGGATCTCCTACCACTTCAGGTGGGGCGTCTTCCGCGACGGCGACCAGCTCCTCCAGGCCGGCGTCCACCCCACGCCTACGGTTCTCCACCAGTCCATCGGAGTAGAAGACCACAGTGTTGCCGGTCTCCACGGAAAAACTTGT
Source organism: Actinomadura rubteroloni (assembly GCF_002911665.1). Lineage (NCBI taxonomy): Bacteria > Bacillati > Actinomycetota > Actinomycetes > Streptosporangiales > Thermomonosporaceae > Actinomadura > Actinomadura rubteroloni. The sequence goes on along the minus strand of NZ_MTBP01000004.1, from coordinate 55,638 downwards.
CTGCAGCCGCTCGCTCGGCCAGCCGAGGGGTGTCCCCGGCTCGACGTCGTCCACCCGCGCGGGCGCGTGCGGCGAGACGATCAGCGGCGGCGGATGGCCCGCGTTGCTGAACGTCCCCTGACCGGTCTCGGGGTCGATGACCACGTACGCGACCGTCGTGAACTGTTCCTCGGACTCGGTCGCGCTGAACAGCCGGTCGAGTCCCGAGAGCACCGCGGCGGGACGCGGGTCGTTCAGCGCGAGGGCGCGCAGGGCGTTGCGGACGCGTCCCATGACGGCCGCCGCCAGCACGCCCTTGCCCATGACGTCCCCGACGGCGATCGCGAGCCGGTCGTCGGGCAACTTGAAGACGTCGTACCAGTCGCCGCCGACCTGCACGTGCCGCGTCGCCGGGCTGTACCGGGCGGCGAGCACCATGCCGGGCAGTTGCGGCAGGTCGCTCGGCAGCAGGCTGCGCTGGAGCTGCTCGGCGGTGCGGTGCTCGCGCTCGAACAGCATCGCGCGTTCGAGCGCGAACGCGCACTGGCCCGCGAGCGCCTCCAGGAACACGCGTTCCTCGTCGGTGATCTCGCGCGGCCGGGTGAAGGAGAACCGCAGCGCGCCGATCGCCGCGCCCGCCGCCAGCAGCGGCAGCCCGACCCAGGCGCGCTCCTCGGCGTGCCGGGCGAACAGGCCCGACTCGTCGCGGCCGAGCTGCAGGCGCAGCACGTTCGGATGCTCGGCGAGGAACGGACGGCTCTCGCGGACGGCCACCGACATCACCGTCTGGTCGGCGACGGGGAACACCTCGCGCAGGACGGTGCTCTCACCGGTGTCGTCGCCGGGCGTGGACGACTCCACGATCGACAGGTTGGCCTTGGCGTCGTCCAGCAGCGCGACCGCCGAGTAGTCGGCGCCGATCGCCGACCGTCCGACCTCGGTGATGACCTGCACCACCTGCGCGACCGTCAACGCCTCGGCGAGCATGGACGTGGCCTGCTGGAGCCGGGCGGTGCGCAGCGCGGCGGCCGAGAGCTGCTCGGTCAGCCGGCCGCGCATCTCCTCGGCCTCGCGCTGGCCGGTGACGTCCAGGTTCGCGCCGACCCACTCCACGACCGTCCCGCCGCGCCAGATCGGGACGGCCCGGACGTCGAAGTGCCGGAACGCGCCCGTCCTGGTCCTGACGCGGTAGGAGCCCTCGAAAACGCGGTTCTCCCCGACGCACTCGCGCCACAGCGCCTCGACGCGCGGCCGGTCCTCGGGGTGGACGACGGCGAGCCAGCCGCCCTCGGCGTAGTCGGCCTGGGTCTGGCCGGTGACGGTGCGCCACTCCGGCGCGTCGTCCAGGACCGTCCCGTCGGGGGCGGCGACCCACACGATCTGCGAGCTGGCCTCGACCAGCGACCGGTACCGCTCCTCCTTGCGTCGGATGACGTCCTCGGAGCGGCGGCGGTCGGTGATGTCCAGCGCGGTCAGCACCGCGCCGATCGGCGCGCCGTCGGCGTCGCGGGCGGGCAGCCAGGTGCAGGCGAGGATCCGCTCGGTGACGGGCGGCGCGGCCGGCGACGGGACGTCGGGCACCGGACGGCGCGGCTCGGGGACGGGCAGGACGAGTTCGGTCTCGGTGACCGCGGGCTCCCCGGCCAGGACGGCGCCGAGCGCGTTCTCGGCCGCGGCGGCGGCCTCGGCCGGAAGGATCTCGGCGAGCCGCCGTTCGGCGAGGTCGCGCGCGGCGACGCCGAGCAGGCGGCCGAGCGCGTCGTTGGCGCGGCGGCAGCGGCGGGCCGCGTCGAAGAAGGCGATCCCGGCGGGGGCCTCGTTCATCAAGGCGGTGTAGAGCGCGGCGTCGGACGCGTTCATCTGCTGGCCCTCCACCCCGGAGACGCGGGGATGCGGAACGGGCGTCCCCGTGCTCATCAGCGACACCTCCGGCCCTCGGGCTTCCGCACCGCGCGGCGAGTTCTCATCACTATGGGCGAATGGGAGCACGGTAGCGCTCCCGCCTCCCTCACAACACCGGTCGAAGTCAGGTTCTCATCATCCCGAGGGTTCGGCGCGGGCGGAAGGTCCGGGACGCCGTCGTCCCGCGGCCCTCGTCCGGCGGCGGTGGTTTCGGACGTCGCTCCCGCGCGCGGTGTCCGGGGTCCGGGCGCGCGAGGGCGGCAAGTACGAGATGGTACGACGCCACGCCATGAATCGGGGTCCGGCTCGCCGGGTTCCCTCCGGTCCGGATGGGGGCATCCCACCGCGAAACCACCCGGAACATGCGGCAAAAACCTGGTAAAGCGACACCCTACTCTTTACCGGCTCCACCCCCAGCGAACGACCGCGGCAGCCGGAATCCACCGGCCCGGCGGCTCAGCGGGCGGACTTGGCGGCGGCTTTCTGGGCCTGCTTGAACGCCCGCACCTCGGCCAGGGACTCCGGACCGGTGATGTCGGCGACCGAGCGGCGCGACCCGTCCTCGCCGTACGCGCCCGCGGCCTCCCGCCACCCCTCGGGACGCACGCCGTACTGCTTGCCGAGCAGCGCCAGGAAGATCCGCGCCTTCTGGTCGCCGAACCCCGGCAGCGCCTTCAGCCGCTTCAGCAGCTCCGCGCCGGACGGGACGTCGCGCCAGACCGCCTCGGCGTCCCCGCCGTAGTTCTCCACAAGGTACTGACAGAGCTGCTGCACCCGCTTGGCCATCGACCCCGGGTACCGGTGCACGGCCGGCTTCTCCGACAACAGCGCCGCGAACGCCTCCGGGTCGCGCCCCGCGATCTCGTGCGCGTCCAGATCCTCCGCGCCCATCCGCCGCGCGATCGTGTACGGCCCCGCGAACGCCCACTCCATCGGGATCTGCTGGTCCAGGAGCATGCCGACGAGGGCTGCGAGGGGGCTGCGCGACAGGAGCGCGTCGGCCTCGGGCGACTGCGCGAGATGGACCGTCGTGGGCATGTGCCCAGCTTAGGGGGCGGGCCGCGGGGGCGGGCGCGGACGCGGGGTGACGCGGCGGGCGGCGGATCTGCGAAGCTAGAGGCGTGAGTCCCCGCAGCAGCCGCCGTTCCGCCGGGGAGCCCGATCGTCCGCCGCCCCCCGACGAGATGACGCTCGTCTACGAGGGGATGCTTCAGCATGCGCGGGAACTGCTCGCGGTGCGCGGGCCGCTGGACGCCGAGCTGATCGTCAGCCGGATCCTCGGGGCGTGGTGGGGGCGGCGCGTCGTCGAGGGCGACGTGGAGGAGGTCGTCGGGGACGGGCTCGTCCGGTACGCGGCCGGCGCCGGCACCCCGGCCGCGCTCGCGCTGCTCACCGGCATCGGGTACCTCGGGACGCCGCGGCAGGCCGCCGAGGCCGAGCGGGCCGCGCTGGACCTCATGGCGCGCGGCGTCGCCCGTCCGGCGTGGGCGGACCGGCTCGGGACGGTCATGCCGGAGGAGTGCTTCGTGTCCGGCGACGTCTACGGCGACCACGAGTCGATCGTCTGCACCTTCTCCTACGGCGGCCCGCGGCGGCACGCGCTCGTCGTCCTGGTGGACCGGACGAAGGCCGAGCCGGTCGGCGCGGGCGGGCGGACGCCGCGCGGCACGGTCCCCGCGTACGGGATGGTCCGGGACGCGTGGGTGTCCTCGCGGGTGGAACGCCTGCTGGCGCAGTGCCGCGCGGAGAGCCGGGACCGTCCGCTGATGCGGTTCGAGCCGCTGGACCCCGCCGACACGCGCGCGATGCTGCACCGGGCGCTGGAGCACACGAACGCGACCGTGAACCCGCCCGTCGGGGAGGACTTCGCGTCCTACCACGCGTTCCTGCGGGCGCGGGTGCGGGCACTGCCGCCGGGCGGGCGGGCGCCGCAGCCCGTCCCGCACGGCGGGGACCGGCGGGCCACGCTCGCGGCGCGGTTCCTGGCGTCGGACGAGGCGGAGGGCCTGTCGGACCTGTCGGCGGCGGGACGCTGCGTGGACCGGATCATCGACTACGGCTGCGCGCAGGACTTCGGCCGTCCGCTGCGCGTGAGCCCGCTCAAGGCCGAGATGTTTCTGCTGGACTGGCTGCCGCGCAAGGTTCTCCTCTCCCCGGCGGAACAAGAGGCTGTCCCGCACGTGCTGGCGTCGTGGGTGCGGTGGGCGGCGCGGCAGACGGGGCTGCCGGACGAGGGCGTCCGCGCGACCCTGGACGCCGTCTGGGACGCCACCGTCCGGTTCGCCGCCGCCTACCGCGACCCGGCCGCCGCCGGGCTGGACCGCGCGCTGGTCGACCGGCTGCTGCCCGACGGCGACCTGGAGGCGCTGCCCCGGCGGGCCTTCGCGCTGCCGTTCCTGTCCGGACGGCACCGGCTGTCGGGACGGCACGGCGTCGTCGATCTCGGCGCGCTGGACCCGTCCGCGCCGGCCGACCGCCGTATCCTGCTGGAATTCGAGCATCCGGGGGCCGACCAGGAACATCTCGACGCGCACGAGCGTCTCGCCGCCCGGCTCTGGGACGGCGATCCGCCGGAGTTGTGGGAGACGGCGCAGGCGCTGCTGGACGTCGGTTTCGAGCGTCATGACGTCCTACACCGGCTCATCGGGGCGTTCGAACGGGCCGGCGACGATCCGGACGCACTCCGGGACGCGCTCGGCGCCCTGCGGCATGAGCCGCCGCCGGGCTGAACGCCGGTTTGCCAGAAGGAGTCCGGGGCGACAATCATCATTACTCCGGGACCCCGGTTCCCGCGCGGCTCAGGGGGGCCGATCGCGGGCATAAGGAGTGATCTTGTTGGAGTGGTCCGAGTTCACCCGGCGGCTGGGGCGCGAGCTGGCGGGTCTCGACCGGGACACCATCCTCATCGTGCGCGAGCGCGAGGAGAGCCGCCACTACGTCCAGGCGATGCGCGAGCCGGACCGGCTCTACGCCGAGGCGGTGAGCAACAACTTCCTCGAAGGACCGCTGCTCCTGACCCTCGCGGACGAAGAGGTCATGAGCGAGGCGGGCTGGCGTCCGCCCGCCGATCCCGCGCCGCGCAACTGGTGGACCGAACTGCCCGCCTACGCCTCGCCCGCCGACCACGCGCGGCTGGCCGAGGTGATGGTGACGGCGCTGCGGGACGTGCAGGGCGTGCGGCGGCCGTCCGACCTCGTCTACGAGTCGTTCCACCGGCACGGCACCGGGCTGATCGAGCTGCTGGACTTCGGCATCGAGACCGCCGACCCGGCGCGGATCGCCGAGCGGCGCTCGACCGTGTCCGTCCTCGCCGAGGCGCTGGTGCGGGACGAGCCGCACTTCACTCATGACGACGGGCACTTCGGGATGAACGGGTCGGCGGTGAACGGGTCGGCGGGGGCGTTCGCCGGGGCCGGGCTGCTCGGCGCGCCCGTGCCCGACCCGGAGCCGGCGCCCGCGCCCGCTCCCGTCCCGCCCCCGTCGGACCTGGAGGGGTTCCTCGCCGACGCGCGGCGGCGCGGCGACCACGCGGCCTACTTCGACCTGCTGCGCGGCGCGGACCTCGTCCTGCCGGGCGCGGGCGGGCCCGACGAGCCGTACGGCCTGCCGCTGATCTCCATCGGCGGCGGGACGTTCGTGGCAGTGTTCACGTCCCCGGCCGCGATGAGCCGGGACGGCGGGCCGCCCGGACCGTACCGCCGGACGTCCTTCGCCGAGCTCGGCGCGGCCTGGGCCGACCCGGCGTGGCAGCTCGCGGTGAACCCGGGGCTGCCGAGCGAGGTCCTGCTGGACGCCGCCGCCGTCGCGCGGCTCGGCGCCGACCGGCTCGCCGAGGCGCCCGCCGCCCCGGCCGCGCCGCCGTCGCCGCCGCCGGTGCAGGACGTTCCGGTGCTGCGTCCGCCGCACGGCACGCGGCTCTGGCGGGTGGACGTCGAGGAGGGCCGCGAGACCACGGCCGTCCCCGTCGCCGTGTACGACGCGATCGGCGGCGTGTGGGCGCCCGTCCGCGCGGACGTGCTTCCGGGCCATCCTCCCGAATGACGCAATAACGGCGCGGGGCGGCTACCGTTCGCTGAGACCGTGTCGACGATTGGCGGGAGCGGGAGTGGACTGGGAAGACTTCGCCGGACGGCTGTCCCGGGAGTTGCAGCGCCTCCCGGTCCGGTCGTTCATCATCGTGCAGGGTCCCACGGGGCTGCCGTACGTGCAGGCGATGCGGTCCACGAGCGCGATCGACGCCGAGGCCGTCGGGAGCGCGTTCCTGCCGCGTCCGCTGTCGCACCGGCAGGAGCGGCGGCTCGGCGCGCTCGGCTGGCGCAAACCGGACGGCCGGGACCGGCTGAACTGGTCGCACCGGCTCACGATGCCGCCCCGCATGCGGCTCACGCCGCTGCAGTCCGCCGAGGTGGACCGGCTCGCCGACCGGATGGTCGCCGCGTTCCGGGACGTCTACGGCGTCCGGTCGCCGCTGGACCTCGTCTACCAGGCCGGACGCACCTCCGGGGACGGCGGCGGCCTCGCCCTGCCCGGCCTCGGGCTGCCGCTGGCGATCCCCGAGGCCGAGCAGACGACCGCGGAGGCCGCCGGGCTCGCCCCGCCGCCCGCCGTCGACGACCTGGAGGCCGAGCTGACGGCCGCGCGGCGGCGCGGCGACGAGCAGGCGTACCTCGCGTTGCTCGCCGGGGCCACGCTGTGCCTGCCGGTGCCGGGCGAGCCTGGCTCGGAGGCCGCCGACCAGTTCGCCACCGCCAAGTTCGGGGACGGGACGTACGTCCTCGGGTTCACCTCCCCGGAGGCGATGGACCGGTCGCTGCGCGGTCAGGCCGTCCACCACCGTCCGGTGACGCTGGCGGAACTGGCACGGGCGTGGCCACGCCGCGAGTGGGGCCTGGCGGTCGACCCGGGCCTGCCGAGCGCCGCCTACCTGGACGCCGAGACGGTCGCCAGGACCGCCGGAGCCGACCTCGCGGCCCGTCCCGCGGCGGCGCCCGTCCCGGAGTCCCCCTCCGTGCGGACGACGCCGCTGCCGTCGGTGGAGCCGCCCGCCAAGCCCGAGCCGGACGACAAGCGCGTCGCGGGGAAGCCCGCCCCGTCCGACCCCTCCCGCACCACACCGGACGCCCCGCCGCGCCCGCCCGCACCCCCGGCCCCGCAGGCCGTGCCCGAGCCGCCGAGCCGCCCCGCGCCCCCGCAGCCCGAGCCGTCCGTCCGCACACCACAGGCCACGCCGATGCCCGGCCGACCCGCCGCAGCACCGGCCACGCCCCCGCAGCCCCCCGTCCGCACCCCGCAGGCCACGCCCACGCCGGGCCGACCCGCCGCGACCCCCGCGCCGGACACGCCCCCGCGCCGTCCGGCGCCCGAACCGGCGAGTCACCCCGCCGCACCGGACATCGCGCCGCGCCAGCCGGACCGCCAGGCCGAACCACCGCGCCGCGCCACACCCCCGCAGCCCGAACCGGCCGTCCGCACACCGCAGACCACGCCTGCGCCGACCCCGACACCCGCAGCGCCGGACTCACCGCGTACCCCGGCCGAGCCCGGCAGGCCGGACGTCCCGGTGCGCCAACCGGCCGCGCACGAGTTCGGCCACCGACCCGAACCGGCTCGGCCCGGCACGCCCGACGTCCCGGCGCGCAAGCCCGCTGCGGCGCAGGAGCCCGGCCGTCAGGTCGCGCCGCCCGAACCGCCGCGCCGTCCCGCCGTGCCGGACGTTCCAGTGCGGCAGCCCGCCGCCGCGCCGTCCGAGGCTCCGCGACGGCCCGGCACGCCCGAGGTCCCGGCCCGGCAACCCGCCGCGCAGCACGCTGAACCGCCGCACCGGCCCGGCGCCCGGCAGCCTGTCGCGGCGCAGGAGTTCGGCTACCAGCCCACGCCGCCCGAACCGCCGCGCCAGCCCGCCGTGCCGGACGTTCCGGCGCGGCAGCCCGCGGCGCCCGAGGCCGGTCGGCAGCCGTTGCGGGACGTGCCGCGCTGGGCGGCCGAGCCGGCCTCGCACGCGCAGGAGAAGCCAGTGCCCGTCGAGCGGCATGCGGCGGCGGCGCACGCGCTGCCGCAGGCGCCGGGCGGGACGCGGCTGGGCGATCGGCGGGTCGCGCCCGTCCCGGGGAGCACGACGCCGGACCCGCCGGGCGGGGGCCGGGGGACGCGCACGCCGTCGGAGACGCGTGTCGACGCGCCCAAGCCGTCCATGACGCAGCCCGACCCCGTGCCCGCCGACGGACGCGCGCCCAAGCCGCTGCCGACCGTCGAGCGGGCGGCGCCGACGCGGATCCGCCCGACGTCGGCGGAGTTCGTCGTGATGCAGAAGGTGCTGCGGCCCGAGCACGTCCGGCACTACGTGGAGGGCGGGTACGAGCTGGTCGCGGGGTACGTCCACCGGCTGAAGGACGTCGCGGACCTGCGGACGCCCACCGAGATCGTCCGCGCGCTCGGCCTCACCTACCAGGGGACGCCGTTCTCGGCGTCCGACGACACGATCCACGTGCTGCGCTGGCCCGCCGTGAAGCCCACGCTGTTCCGGACGCCGCTCGGCGGCATCGACGAGTGGAGCATGGAGATCATCCCGGGCGGCTGGGTGATCGAGAACGCGCCGTTCCCCGGCTCGGGCTACGCGCCGGGCGACGGCCCCCCGATCCCCGAGTTCAAGATCGACAGCCAGCGGCTGCCGCACGAGGCGGAGATCTACCGGATCGACCGGTCCGGCGAGGCGACGCCGATCGCCCGGTTCGACGCGGACCGGCGGCAGTGGCGGCGGACGGCGGGCGGGGACGCGGAAGGGGCGCGGCGGTGACCGACACGCTGACGATCCGGCACGGCTACTACGCGGGCTGGGGCGGCACCGACTACGAGGCCAGTCCCTGCGGCGCCCAGGTCCGGCTGTACGGGACGCGGGCGGCGACGGGGTTCGTCCCGGCGGGGACTGGGCGGTACGTCCGGATCGTCCCGCTGGCGGACGTCGAGCACCTGTCGTACGTCACCACGCGCTGCGTGTGGCGCGGCGAGCCGTTCCTCGTCCTCGCCCACCACGACGGGTGGCTGCGCGTCGAGTACACCGGCGGACGCGCACCCCTCGCGGAGCGGCTCGGCCTGGAGTGCTTCGACCGGGGCGTCTACCAGGCGTGGGCGCCGGCGCGCGACGTGGCGGAACTGCGGGAGGAGTGGGTCTGACGGCCGCCGGCCCGCGCCGTCCGCGACAATGGCGGGATGGCGGTCATCGACATCAACGCCGACCTCGGCGAGGGCTTCGGCCGGTGGGAGCTGGGCGACGACGCGGCGCTGCTCTCGATCGTCACGAGCGCGAACGTCGCGTGCGGGTTCCACGCGGGTGATCCGCTGACGCTGCGGCGCGTCTGCACGGGCGCGGTGCAGCACGGGGTGACGATCGGCGCGCAGGTGTCCTACCGGGACCTGGCCGGGTTCGGGCGGCGCGAGATGGACGTCCCGCCCGACGAGCTGACCGCCGAGATCCTGTACCAGATCGCCGCGCTGGACGGCATCGCGCGCACCCAGGGCGGACGGGTCGCCTACGTCAAGCCGCACGGCGCGCTCTACAACCGGATCGCGCGGGACCCGGTGCAGGCGGCGGCGGTCGCGGCGGCCGTCCGCGCGTACGACCCGGCGCTGCCGCTGCTGACGCTGCCGGGCTCGGCGGTGTTCGCGGCGGCCGACGATCTGACGGTCGTCGCGGAGGCGTTCGCCGACCGCGCCTACACCCCCGACGGACGGCTCGTGTCGCGGCGCGAGCCCGGCGCGGTGATCCACGACCCGGAGGCGGTGGTGCGGCGCGCCGTCGCGATGGCGGTGGACGGCGAGGTCAAGGCCGTCGACGGGACGCCGGTCCCGGTGCGCGCCCGGTCGATCTGCGTCCACGGGGACACGCCGGGCGCGGTGGGGCTGGCGCGGGCCGTCCGGGACGCGCTGGTCGCCGCCGGGGTCACGCCGGAGCCGTTCGCATGAGGATCCGGCGCGCCGGGGACGCGGCGCTGCTGGTGGAGACCGCCGACCCGCACCGGCTGGACGCCGCCGTCCGCGCGGCGGGCCTGCCCGGCGTGGTGGACGTCGTGCCGGGCGAGCGGACCGTCCTGATCACGACGACCGGCGACCCGGACCGCCTCGCCGAGCGGGTCGCCGCGCTGGCGCCCCCGCCGCGCACGGCCGCCGACGCGCCCCCGGTGGAGATCCGGGTCGTCTACGACGGCGCGGACCTCGCGGAGGTCGCCGACCTGACCGGCCTCAGCGCCGCCGAGGTCGTCGCGCGGCACGCCGCCGCCGAGTACACGGTCGCCTACCTGGGCTTCTCCCCCGGCTTCGGCTACCTGACGGGCCTGCCGGACGAGCTGCGGGTGCCGCGCCGCCCGACGCCGCGCACGTCCGTCCCGGCGGGCGCGGTCGCGATCGCCGGCCCGTACGCGGCGGTGTACCCGTCGTCCTCGCCGGGCGGCTGGCGCCTGCTCGGCCGCACCGACGCACCGCTGTGGGACATCGACCGCGACCCCCCGTCACTCCTGACCCCCGGCGCCCGAGTCCGCTTCGTCCAGGCGGACGAGCGGGAGACACAGTGAGCGAGCCGGAGGCGCGCGCCGCGTGCTGGACTGAGGAGCGGCGGGAGCTTGCGACCAGAGCGACGAGGGAAGCGCGCGGCATCAGGCGCGCCGCAGGCTCGCGGGGAACACAGCGCGAGCTGGAGGCGTGCGCCGTGCGCTGGACTGAGGAGCGGCGGGAGCTTGCGACCAGAGCGACGAGGGAAGCGCGCGGCATCGAGCGCGCCGCAGGCTTGCGGGAGACACCGTGAGCGGGCTGGTGGTGTTGCGGGCGGGGCCGTTGGCGACGGTGCAGGATCTCGGGCGGGCCGGGCTGGCGCATCTCGGGGTGCCCGGGTCGGGGGCGGCGGACGTCCCCGCGCTGCGGCTGGCGAACCGGCTCGTGGGCAATCCCGAGGGCGCGGCCGGGCTGGAGTTGACGTTCGGCGGCGCCGCCCTGCGGCCGGAGGGCGCGGTGTGGGCCGTGGTGACCGGGGCGCCCGCGCCTGTCGCCGTGGACGGGCGGCAGCAGGGCATGAACGCGCCGTTCCGCGTCCCGGCGGGCGCGACGCTGGAGGTCGGCGCGCCCGTGCGGGGCGTGCGGACGTACGTCGCGGTGCGGGGCGGGCTGACGCCGGACGCGGTGCTCGGCAGCCGTTCGGCCGACCTGCTGTCGGGGCTCGGGCCGCGTCCGCTGACGGCGGGCGACGTCGTCCCGTTCGGCCGCGCGGACGGCCTGGACCCCATCGCGGTGGACCTCGCCCCCGTCCCCACGCTGCCCGAGACGCCCGAGCTGCGCGTCCGCCCGGGACCGCGCGACGACTGGTTCGCGTCCGACGCGCTCGCCACACTGACCGGCGCCCCCTACGCGGTGACGGACGCGTCCAACCGCGTGGGCGTGCGCCTGGACGGCCCCGTGCTCGCCCGCGCCCGCGACGGCGAGCTGCCGAGCGAGGGCATGGTGACCGGTGCGCTCCAGGTGCCGCCGGACGGCCTGCCGATCCTGTTCCTCGCCGACCACCCGACGACCGGCGGCTACCCGGTGCTCGCCGTGGTCGCCGCCGCCGACGTGCCGCTGGCCGCGCAACTCCGCCCGGGGCAGAACGTCCGGTTCCGCGCGGTCAGGTGAGCAGCGCCCGCACCCGGTCGACCTCGGCGGCGAGCGGCCCGGCGGGCACGTCCGTGAACGTGGTGACGGCGACGTCGCCGTCCTTGGCCTCCCAGACCCCGGCGACGCGTCCCTCGTGCAGCACGACCGCCGAGATCCACCCCGCCGCGCGGCTCACCGCCGCACGGTGTTCGGCCGGGACGAGGTAGCCCGCCGACGTCCCCGCGCCCAGCACGTACTGGTCGAACGGCCCGAGCAGCCGCACGGGCGGGGCGGGCGGGCCGGACGCGATGTCCGCGGCGTCGCCGGGACGGGCTTTCATCGGCACGCCGTCCACCGCGACGTCCTCCAGGCCGTCGAACCAGCCCGCGACCTCGCGTTTGCGCAGGTTGCCGCGCGTCAGCCACTGGTCGAACGCGGCGGGCGTGCCGGGCCCGTGCGCGCCGAGGAACGCCCGGACGACGAGCGCGCCCGCCTCCTCCAGCGGCGGCGACGAGACACCGACCGGCGCGGTGAACGTGACCCGCGTGCCGCGCGGCGGCCCGTAGCAGAGCACGCCCCACCAGGCCAAAGGCTTGAGCAGCGTCCCCCAGCCGGAGCCGAGCACCTCGGCGAGGTGCTCGGACCCGGTCCGCTCCACGATCGCGGCGGTCAGTTCCTCGCGGGTCAGCACCGCGCCGCCCGCCAGCGCGTCCGCGGCCGCCGCCGCGATGGCCTCCAGGTCGGCGGGCGTGGCGCCGAACGTCCGCTGCCAGCTCGGTTTCTCCCAGTTCCGGACGCGAGCGCACACCGCCAGATAGGCGCCCAGCTCGTCGGACGGGAGCAGATGCAGCGTGCCGCGCATCGCCCACGTCTTGACCAGCGACCCGTCCGCGAGCGCCGGAGCGGCGGGCGGCGCGCCGCGCACCGCGAGCGCCAGTTCCGCCGCCGACGCCACCTGCGCCTGCACGCCGCCGAGCCGCCGCGCGACCCCGGCGGCCGTGTCCGCGCCGGGGTCGGTGACGAACTGCCGTCGCATCCGCCAGGCCAGCACCTGCGGCCACGTCACCGAGAGCATGGCCCGATCCAACCACGCGCCGCCGACAGAACCGTCAGGACGAGACGCGCCCCAGCCCGGCGTAGGCGTCCCGGACGTCCTCGGCGGTCAGGACGGTCAGGTCCGCGGTCGTCGCGGCGTCCCCCAGCTCCGCCGCCCGCAGCGCCCGGAGCGCGCACGCCTTCTCGTACAGGGTGCGGGCGAACCGGCCGTTGCCGAGCTCGTCCACGCGGCCCTGCCCGACGACGCGCTGGAACACGAGCGCCAGGTCGTCCAGCGCCCGGTCGGCCCAGACGTCGCCGCCCTGCTCGGCGACGAGCTGAGCGATCCGCAGCAGTTCGTCGGGGCCGTAGGACGGGAACGTCACGCGCGTCCCGAACCGGGACGCCAGACCCGGATTGGACGCCAGGAACCGGTCCATGTCGGCCTCATAGCCGGCGAGGACGACGACGAGCCGGTCCCGGTCGTCCTCGGCGCGCTTCAGCAGCGTCTGGACGGCCTCGGCGCCGAACGCGTCCCCGCCCGCGTACCCCGAGCCCGCGAGCGCGTACGCCTCGTCGATGAACAGCACGCCGCCGAGCGCGGAGTCGATGAGCCGGTTGGTCTTGAGCGCGGTGGAGCCGAGGTGGTCGCCGACCAGGTCCGCGCGCTGCGCCTCGACCACGACCGGACGGGCGAGCAGCCCGAGCGCGGCGAACACCCGGCCGAGCAGCCGCGCGACGGTCGTCTTCCCGGTGCCGGGCGGGCCGGTGAACACGAAGTGCCGGGTCGGCGGACGGGTGACGAGCCCCTGTTCCTGCCGCAGCCGTGCCACGCGGGCCTGCGCGGCGATCTCGCGGACCTGCTGTTTCACCGGCGCGAGACCGATCATCGCGTCCAGTTCCCCAAGGGCCTCGTCCAGGGTGGGGGTCTCGGCGAAACCGCGGTAGCGCTCGGTCAGCTCGGCGAAGGCGGCGTCGACGTCCACGGCGCGCAGCGTGACGAGGTCGTCGGCGGTGGGCGGGGACGCGGCGTCCCCGACGACCCGGACGTCCCGCGCCCGCGCGGCGCCCTCGGTGAGCGACCGTACGAACCGTCCGTTCCCCAGCTCGTCCACGATGCCCCGCCGCTGGACGTCCGCGAACCGATCGGCGAGGCGGGCGCGGGCGTCGGGGGCGAGCCGGTCGCCGCGCAGCCCGGCGTGGTACTCGGCGATGCGCAGCAGCTCGTCAGGTTGGAAGCTCGGGAAGTGGACGCGGGTGCCGAACCGGGACGCCAGCCCCGGGTTGGAGTCGAGGAAGGCGTCCATCTGCGTCTCGTAGCCGGCCAGGATGACGACCAGGCGGTCGCGGTCGTCCTCGGCGCGCTTCAGCAGGGTCTGGACGGCCTCGTCCCCGAACCGGTCCGAACGCCCCTCCCCCGCGTTGACCAGCCCGTACGCCTCGTCGATGAACAGCACGCCGCCGAGCGCCGACTCGATCAGCGCGTTGGTCTTGATCGCCGTCGCGCCGAGGTGCTCGCCGACCAGGTCCGCCCGGCCCGCCTCCACGACCAGCGGCGAGGGCAGCAGCCCGAACGCGTAGAAGATCTTGGCGAGGACGCGCGCGACGGTCGTCTTGCCCGTCCCCGACGGCCCGACGAACACGAAGTGCCGCATCGGCTTCTCGGTCGGCACCCCGGCGGCGGCGCGCAGGTGCGCGGCCTCCAGCGACGCCGCGATCGACCGGACCTGCCGTTTCACCGGCTCCAGCCCGACCATCGCCTCCAGCTCGGCGAGCGCGTCCTCGACGGAGATGCCGGGCGCGTCGCCCGGGGACGCCGCGACGCGCTGCTCGTAGGCCGCCTGCAACGCCGCGGGCACGCCCGCCGCCGGGGCGGCCTCCGCCGCGACCTCCGACGGCGGCTCGGACGCGCGGGGCACGGGGACGGCCCGTTCCGGCTCGGACTGCTCCTGCACCCAGCCCGTCTCGTACGCCTCGGCCGCGACCGTCTCCCGCGACCGCAGCCACCGGTGGACGAGCACGACCGCCATCGCCGCGATCGCCGCGAGGATCCCGGCGCGCGGCGCGACGGCGGCCCCGGCGGCGGCGACGAGCCCGCCCGTCCCGAACGCCAGCAGGGCCGTCCGCCACGGCGCGAACCCGCCGAGCCGCGACGACGCGACCGCGACGGGCAGCGCGAGCGCCGCCAGGACGAGCGTGTTGCCGTCGTAGGGCGCCCGGTAGAGGTGGTCGAGCGGGAAGGACACCGCGACCCAGCCGGCGACGACGAGCAGCAGCGCGGTGCCCGCCGGGGTCCGCAGCACCAGGTGCCCGACCGTCAGCAGCACCGCGGCGGCGCCCGCGACGAGCGCGACCGGGCCGCCCAGCACGACTGCCGCCGCAGCGACGGCCGCGAGCAGCACCAGGCCGCCGAGGAACCGCAGTCCCGCGGGGAACTGGAAGTACCGCGAGCGCAGGCGCTCGAACAGATCCCGCGCCGTCGTCGCGATCGCCGTCGCCGGGCGGGAGCGGAAGCCGCCGAACCGTGCCATCCCCATGAGTAAATCGCAGGACTCGGCCGAATGGGACTCTTCGCCGCGGGTTCGTCGGAACACCGCAGGTACGGTTGCGGCGTGGATCAAGAGAGTCCCAGGTGAGGCGCCGTCCGCCGCTCGACCTCGCCCGGATCGACGGCTCCGGGCCGGACGCGCGCGGCCTGTCGGTGTGGGTCGTGGTGTTGGCGTGGCCCGCGTCCGACGTCGTGTCGGGGTCGGCGCGCCCGCGCTGGGCCGCCGCGCTGCTCGTCGCCGTGGTCGCCGTGCTGTTCGTCGCCACACTGCGCACCGCGTTCGACGGACGGCGCCCGCTGCGCGCGGCCGTCCTGCTGCTTGCCGCCCAGACCGCCGCGACGGGCGCCGCGATCGCCTGGTTCGGCGGACACTGGCTGTCGGCGCTCGGCGTCCTCGGCGTCGCGGCGGGCGCGGTGATCGGGCACCTGCCGCGTCCGCGCGGCGGCCTGGAGGTGCCGATGTTCGCTGGCGTCGGCGGCGTGACGGCCGTCGCGACCGGGTCGGCGTGGCTCGGCGGGCTCGGGACGGGCGGGGTCGCCGCCGCCGCCTGGACGACGCTGACCGCCGGGCTCGTCACCACGATCGTCGTCCGGCTGTTCCTGGTGATCACGCTGCTGCGCGACGCCCGCGAGGAGCTGGCGTCGGCGGCCGTCGAGCGCGAGCGGCTGCGCTTCTCCCGCGACCTGCACGACCTGCTCGGCCACACGCTGTCGCTGATGGTGGTGCAGGCGCAGGCCGTCCGGCGGATCGCCGAGCGGGACCCGGCGCTCGCCGCGCGGCAGGCCGCCGACATCGAGACCGTCGGGCGGGACGCGCTCGGCGAGGTCCGCCAGGCCGTCGCCGGGTACCGGGGGCGGGGCCTGGCGGCCGAGCTGGACGCGGCGCGGTCCGCGCTGGCCGCCGCCGGGATCGAGCCGGTCGTGCGGCGCTCGGACGACCCGCTGCCGCCCGGGGCGGACGCGCTGCTCGGCTGGGCCGTGCGGGAGGGCGTCACCAACGTCGTCCGGCACAGCGGCGCGCGGACCTGCACGATCACGCTGGAGGACGACGTGCTGTCGATCGTGGACGACGGTTCCGCCACCGGAACGCCGTCCGGCGGGCACGGGCTGCGCGGCCTGCGGGAACGCGTCGCGGACGCGGGCGGCTCGCTGACCGCCGGGCCGCGTCCGGGCGGCGGGTTCGCGCTGACCGTCCGGCTCACAACGGAGGTGCCGTGATCAGGGTGCTGCTCGCCGAGGACCAGGGCATGATGCGCGGCGCGCTCGCCCTGCTGCTCGGGCTGGAGGACGGCATCGAGGTCGTCGCGGAGATCGGGGACGGCGCCGAGGTGCTGGCCGCCGCGCTTTCGGCCCGTCCCGACGTGGCCGTCCTGGACATCGAGATGCCCGGCCGCACCGGGCTGGAGCTGGCCGCCGACCTGCGCGAGCACCTGCCCGGCTGCCGGGTGCTCATCGTGACGACGTTCGGCCGTCCCGGCTACCTGCGGCGCGCGATGGACGCGGGCGCGCACGGCTTCCTGGTCAAGGACGGGCCGATCGAGGACCTGGTCGCCGCGATCCGGCGCGTCCTCGCGGGCGAGCGCGTCGTGGACCCGGCGCTCGCGACGGCCGCGTTGTCGGTGGGGCCGAACCCGCTGACGGCGCGCGAGCGCGACGTGCTGTCGGCCGCGTCCGACGGCGCCACGGTCGCCGACGTGGCCCGCGCGCTGCACCTGTCGGAGAGCACGGTCCGCAACTACCTGTCGTCGGCGATCGGGAAGACCGGCGCCCGCAACCGCGTCGAGGCGCTTCACACCGCGCGCGACAACGGGTGGCTCTAGGCTTTCCCGCATGGACGAGCTGCTTGCGGCGCCCGCGCCCGTGCCGCGCGAGCGGGCGGACTACGCGATCGAGCACGCCCTGCGGGATGCGCTCGGCGGCGCGCCCGTCATCGCCGGGGTGGACGAGGTCGGGCGCGGCGCCTGGGCCGGGCCCGTGGTGGTCTGCGCGGCCGTCACCGATCTGTCCGAGCCGCCGTCGCTGCCCGGACGCGGCGGGAAGACCGTCCGGCTCACCGACTCCAAGCTGCTCACCGCCGCGCATCGGTCCGCGTTCGCCGCCGTCCTGCCGGACTGGCTGGCCGGGCACGCGTTCGGTTCCGCGTCGCCCGCCGAGATCGACGAGCTGGGGATGACCGCCGCGCTGCGCCGGGCGGCCGTCCGGGCGCTGGAGGCGCTGCCCGTCCCGCCCGGCATCGTGCTGCTGGACGGCTCGCACGACTTCCTCGGCCGTCCGTGGCGGGTGCGCTGCGAGATCAAAGCGGATCAACGTTCCGTTACGGTCGCCGCCGCGTCCGTCCTCGCCAAGGTCCACCGCGACGAGCACATGGCCGCGCTCGGCGCCGACTTCCCCGCCTACGGGTTCGCCGACAGCGCGGGCTACCCCTCGCCCGTCCACCAGGAGGCGCTGCGGGAGTCGGGCCCGACGCCGCACCACCGGCTGAGCTGGTCGTATCTGGACGACCTGCCGCGCTGGCGGCACCTCAAGCGGCACCGCGACCCGAACGCCGGCGAGGGCCAGCTCAGCCTGATGTGAGCGGCGCGCCCGTCGTGGGTAGGCGCTGCGCATGGACGCCAAGGCCAAGAAGCTCCTGGACGACGCCGGACGGCAGACCTACGCCGAGGAGGCGGGCATCCCGGTCAAGGACCAGCCCGCCGCGCTGTGGAAGCTGCTCGTCCTCGCCAACCTGCTGAGCACCCGCATCTCCGCCAAGATCGCCGTCGCCGCCGCGCGCGAGCTGTTCGCCGCCGGGGGCGGCACGCCGCGCGGCATGGCCGGCCTGAGCTGGCAGCAGCGGGTGGACGCGCTCGGCCGCGCCCACTACCGCCGCTACGACGAGGGCACCTCGACACGGCTCGGACGCATGGCGGAGATCGTCCTCGACGTGTACGGCGGCGACCTGCGCCGCCTGCCCGACAAGGCCGGACGCGACCGGTCCCGCGCCGCCGAGCTGCTGGAGCACTTCCCCGGCATCGGACCGACCGGCGCGGACATCTTCTGCCGCGAGGCGCAGGCCGTCTGGCCGTGGCTGCGGCCCTACGTGGACCGGCTCGCGCTGCGCGGCGCCGACCGCGTCGGACTGCCCGGCGACCCCGGCAAGGCGGGCGTTCCCGGCAAGGACGTCGCGCGGTTCACGGCCGGGCTCGTCCGCGTCGCGCGGGACAAGAAGCTCGCCGACGCCGTCGCACGCGCCTAGTCCTTTCCGCGCGAGGCGACCCACTCCAGCTTCCAGTTGTACGCCTCGTCCACGGCCATCTTGCCCCAGCGCGGGCGGCCCGGCGGGGGGAGTACGAACCGTCCCTCGCGGCGCACGACCAGCTCGCCGCCCACGTTCTCGATCAGCGCGAGGACGGCGTCGCGGGACGCGTCGGCGCAGTCGTCCATCCGCATCTCGATCGGCGGCGAGCCGACCGGGTAGAGGGTGGCGATCGCGTCCAGGCCGCGGAAGTCGTCGGCGCCGTCGTAGATCTCGGCGAACACCAGGATCCGCTTGAACTTCGCCGTGTGGTCGAGGTTGATCACCAGGTTCTCGCCGGTCTCGACGGTCCCGGTGCGGTCGTCCTTGTCGAGCTGCACGTACGGGGGACGGTCCAGCGCGCCCATGTCGCCGACCGCGTGGACGATGCCGCGCCGTCCGTCGGTCAGCTCCCACAGGCAGCACAGGTCCAGGTCCAGGTCGACGCCGCGGCGGCGCTTGCCGAGCAGGCCCCGGGCGGCGCCCGTGCGCGCCGTCCAGTTGAGGTTGACGCGCATGTTCCCCGACGTCGCGCCGTGCTTGGTCAGCGACACCGACGGCGCGCTCTTGGTCAGCGAGATCTTCCCGCCCGCCCCCGCGCCGGGCGGTGCCGCAGCGGGCGGGGGCGCGTACTGGTGCTGCACGGGCGGCGGCTCGTACGGCGGCGGCGGCGCGTACTGGTCCTGGACGGGCGGCGGCGGCGCGTCGTCCACCGAGATGCCGAAGTCGGTGGCGAGACCCGCCAGCCCCGAGTCGTAGCCCTGCCCGACGGCGCGGAACTTCCACGCGCCCTGCCTGCGGTACAGCTCGCCGAGGACGTAGGCGGTCTCGGTCGTGGCGCCCGCGCTGTCGAAGCGGGCGATCTCGGCGCCGTCGGCCGCGTCCACGACCCGGACGTACAGGTCCGCGAAGCGCGCGAATGTGCCGCCGTCCGCCGACGCCGCGATCACGACCCGCTCCACGGCGGGTTCGACGCGCGCCAGATCGACCGCGAGGACGTCCCGGACCGTCACCCCCGGCTGCTTGCCCTCGTGCCGCACCGCGCCGGACGGATGGCCCGGCTGGTTGTAGAACACGAAGTCCGCGTCGTCCCTGACCCGTCCATCCGCCGTGAGCAGCAGCGCGGACGCGTCGGCGTCGGGCGCCCCCGAACCACCGCGCCACCCCAGCTCGACCCGGACCGCGGCGGCAGGCACCGCCGTGTTGGCGCCCTTCTGCAACGACATGAACGCTCCTCGCTCGACGACCCGTCCTCCCAGCGAGACGGACGAGCGCCCGCCGAGGTTCCCGCCCTAGCCCCCGAACACCGGTTCGTGCCGCACCGGGAAGTTGACGGAGGACGCGATGAAGCACATCTCGTGGGCGCGCTCGTGCAGGGCGCGAGCCCGCTCGACGTCCGTGCCGGGCGCGAGCGTCACCTCGGGACGCAGGACGACCTCCTGGAACCGTCCGGACCCGTCCCGCTCCTCGCTCATGGTCCCCTCGGGACGGTCCACGTAGCCGGTGACGACGACGCCCTCCGCCGCGCAAAGCCCCAGGTACCAGAGCATGTGGCACTGCGACAGCGACGCGACGAGCAGTTCCTCGGGATTCCACCGCGCCGGATCGCCCCGGAACGCCGGATCGGAGGACCCGCCGATGACCGGCTTGCCTTCGGCGCTCAGATCGTGCGCCCGCTCGTAGGCGCGGTATCCGCTCGTCCCGGTCCCGGTGTTCCCGGTCCACGTGACGGCAAGTCCGTAATGATGCGTTCTGGCCATGCCCCCATTGTCGACCGCCCGGCGGACCGCCGAAGGGCGCGGGGCCGCCGCACGGCCCCGCGCCCGCCCCCGTCGCAGCACTCAGACGACGAGGAGCGTCTTCCCCGGCACCGAGCGCGCTTCCATCGCGGCATGCGCCTCCGCCGCGTCCGCGAGCGGGAACGTGCGCCCGATGGCCGGCCGGAGCCGTCCCGCCGCGGCGTCCGCCAGCACCCGCGCGACCCGGTCCCGGGCATCCGCCGCACCGGCCAGCGCGAAGAGCTGATCGAGCCCGATCACGGTGACCCCGCGCGCGGCGGCCTCCGCCGCGTCGACCGACGTCGCCGCCCCGCTGGACGCGCCGTGAATCGAGAACCGTCCCCCGCGCGCCGTGACCTCGAACGCCGCCCGGCCGATCGCCCCGCCGACCCCGTCGAACACGACATCGGGCCCGCGCCCGCCGGTCGCGGCCCGGACGGCGTCCGTCCACCCGTCACGCGAGTAGTCCACGACCGCCTCGGCACCCAGCGCACGCGCCACGTCCAGCTTCGCGGAGCTACCGGCCGCGCCCACCACCCGCGCCCCGGCACCGCGCGCGAGCTGAACGAGCAGGCTCCCGAGCCCCCCGGCCGCCGCCTCGACCAGCACCCATTCCCCGGGCCGGATCGCGGCGCGCTCGAACAACGCGAGCGCCGTCTGCCCATCGTTCAGCAAAGCGGCGGCCTCGGGCGTCCCAAGCCCGTCCGGCACCGGCACCAGGAACTCGGCGTCCGCGACAGCGAACTCGGCATTCCCACCGCGCCCATCGACCGTCCGCGTGACGACGCGCCGCCCGACCCACCCGGGATCGACACCGCCCCCGACCTCCACGACCGTCCCCCCGACACCCCCGCCGGGCACGAACGGCACCTCGGGCAACGGCGGCCCCGGCGAGAACCCCCGCCGCAACTGCGTCTCCACAAAGTTGATCTCGGCGACCTCCACCCGGACGAGCACCCGCCCGTCCCCCACACCAGGCTCCGGCACCTCCTTCGCCACCAACACGTCCGGTCCCCCGAACGCCGTAACGACAACAGCACGCATGTGCCACACCCCTTTCGATCGACACCCCAACCCTCCAACCTCAACCGCACTAGAGGTCAACCCGCACCCAACGTGACCCCCACCTCCCGTGCCCCTCAACCACCCACCCCGAATCCTCACCCCACCTGCTCGGCGACGACAGGCACCGAGCACATCAACGTCCAAGCCGGTCTGTGCCCAAGGCGTCAGTGACCCCTGAAAGACTGACGAACATCCCTCCACCAAAAGGATGCAGACAATGTTCGAGCCACTGAGCCGGGAGGACGTGCCGCTAGGCCCCTTCGGCGGCGTAGAGCTGAAACTATGGCGCAGCCGTTCGGGCAAGATCTGGCACGGAGACCGGACGTGCCGGGTACTCAACGACGCTCTGCGAGAGATCGTCCAGACCCAGCCGTATAGCGGGACGCTCGCGGACGTCGCCCAGCCCGGGGGCCTGCACTGCGCGCCCGACGGCACTCTGGCCACCTATCTCACGGCGGCGCGGGCTCTCCTCAAATTCGATACTGAGACCATCAGGAAGGCGATTCGTTTCGCTGAGGGCGACTTCGATCTCTCGATCTTCTCACCGAGCACGCTACCCGAAGAGCATCCGACGCTCACGGAGGCCTCTCTTCTGGAGGTCTGGCAGCTCTGCCTTTCACGCAGGAAGCAACTGACCGAGTCCATACTGGAAGAAATCCCCAGCCGACTTCCGATCATCATCGCGGCAGCAGCACTGCGCCATCAAACAGCGTCTCGCGTTCCATATGGCCGCTGGGAGAAATATGAGGATTTCCTGGCGGCAGCGGAACGTGAATTTGCGCCGCTAAATTCGGACGAATGGGATGCAGAGACGGCAGGCCGGCTGATTTCGCGTAGCTACGTCTTTACGAAATACTTGAAAAAGATCGAGGAGGGCATTCGACCCGACAAGGCCATTGCCACTCTCGCGGAACAGCAAAAGAACTGGGTACAGCGTGCAGCCATGAACAACGTCACCTCTCCACCCGACGAGGTCCACGCAATCTGGTTGCGGATAGGCGAGAAATGGAAAGCCATGCTCCAGGGAGCCTGCGCTGGACATCCTGGAGAGGTCTTCGCAATCCTTCACGAGGATTTGCTACCCTTCCCCGCCCCCATTTTCCATCGACTATACCCGTGCGCGCGATTGAGAACGACCCACTTTACATGGCTTGCGGGGAACGTACCGGCCGTATTTCGAATGATGTTCCGAGAACGCAACAGGGGACTTCTGGGTCTCGACCTCGAACGAGAGTACACACACCTCTACACGGGCGATAAGCCAGCCTTGTTCCTGCAAAACCTTGTCACCTACCATGGCATGCAGAAACTTGCCGAACACGTGGAAACTAACGCCGAGGAGACCAACCGGGAGCCCGTAGAAGTTAACACCGAGGACCCCCACCTTCACGGCTTCGGCGAAGGGTTCAATGACGGCGGCCTCGCCCGGTGGCAATGTTTTCCCGCATTGCGAGCCGCCAAGGACGGGATCAGCTTTGCCGACGAAGAAGACGAAGAAGATCCATGGGACGACGATCCCGACCTCGAAGAGGCGATCAACCAGTTGCTGGACCGCGGCGACTCGGCGACCGTCCTCGAAGCGGCACAACTGCAGTTGAGGCGAGAAAAGCTGGCCGAATTGAAAGTGCTGGTCGAGTCCAGGTCAAGTAGCGAAGGCGAAGTCCATCAAGCCTTGAAAAAATTGTCGTGGATTTTCGGCGGCGAGTACGTGAACGAAGCCGTCCGCCGTCGGCTCACACCGGGCCTCGAACTCGACATCCCGCTACTGCGACCGGACGGTGTCCTCCACATCGTAGAGCTGAAGAAACCATCGCTACGAATTGTTAAAAAACACCGGAGCGGCTTCGTCGCGGCACGGGCCGTCCACGAAGGCGTCGGCCAAGTGATGAACTACATGACCTTGCTCGACGAGCGAAGAAGCGAACTGCTCGACGAGTTCGAGATCGATACAAGGCGGGCCAGCGCCACAGTCGTCGTCGGCCATCCTGAGTTCGAGGAGAACGTGAGCGAGCGTACGATCAACGAAACACTGCGCGTCCTCAACTCACATCTGAGCAGAGTCGAAGTGATCAGCTACAAGCAGTTGATCGACCGCGCTGAACGGAACCTCGACCTGACCGAGCACTGGACGCCGGACGACAGCGCCCAAGGCCCAGACCCCGAACTAGGCGCCGACGACCAGGCGTAACGGAGCCGGGGGCCGGGCGGGTGCCCGGCCCCCGGCTCGCGGGGCGTTCGGTTAGCTGCAGCCGCTGGTGGAGCCGCAGCCTTCGCAGACGTAGCAGCTACCGGCGGGGCGCATCTTCGTGCCGCAGGTCATGCAGAGCGGCGCGTCGGCCGTCCGGCCCTGCGTGCTCTCGATGATCTCCATCGAGGAGTGCGCGGGGGCGGGCGGCGCGGCGACGGCGGGCGACGGCGCCGGACGGGTGATCTCCGCCGACTGCGCCAGCGCGTCGTGGTCCTCGGCGCGCAGCGCGGCCGGGTCCTCGCCGCTGGCCTGCCGCGCGCGCTCCTCGGCGGTGAAGATGCCGAGTTCGGCGCGCTGCTCGTACGGCATGTTGTCCAGCGCCAGCCGGCGGAAGATGTAGTCCATCACCGACGTCGCCATGCGGATGTCGGGGTCGTCGGTCATCCCGGCCGGCTCGAACCGCATGTTCGTGAACTTCTCCACCCACGTCTCCAGCGGCACGCCGTACTGGAGGCTGATGGAGATCGCCATCGAGAAGGCGTCCATGACGCCCGCGAGCGTCGACCCCTGCTTGCCGAGCTTGAGGAAGACCTCGCCGAGCCCGTCGTCGGGGTAGGACGACGCCGTCATGTAGCCCTCGGCGCCCGCCACCGAGAACCGCGTCACGGTCGCCGGACGCTGCTTGGGCAGCCGCTTGCGGACGGGCCGCACCTCGGCCGGCTCGGCCACGGCCGCGGGAGCGGCGGTCTCCTTCTTGCCCGCCGCCGACAGCGGCTGGCCCACCTTGCAGTTGTCGCGGTAGATCGCGAGCGCCTTCAGGCCGAGCTTCCAGCCCTCGAAGTAGACGCGCTCGATGTCCTCGATCGTCGCCTGCTCCGGCATGTTGACGGTCTTGGAGATCGCCCCGGACAGGAACGCCTGCACCGCCGCCATCATCCGGACGTGCCCCATCGGGCTGATCGCCCGCTCGCCCATCGCGCAGTCGAACACCTCGTAGTGCTCGGGACGCAGCCCCGGCGCGTCCACGACGTGCCCGTTCTCGGCGATGTACTCGACGATCGCCTCGATCTGCTCCTGCTGGTAGCCGAGCTGGGTGAGGGCGCGCGGCACCGTCTGGTTGACGATCTGCATGGACCCGCCGCCGACGAGCTTCTTGAACTTCATCAGCGCGAGGTCGGGCTCGATGCCGGTGGTGTCGCAGTCCATCATCAGGCCGATGGTGCCGGTCGGCGCGAGCAGCGACGCCTGCGCGTTGCGGTAGCCGTTGCGCTCGCCGAGCTTCAGGCACTCGGCCCACTGGCGGGTGGCGGCCTTGTGGACGGCGCGGTCCACCGCGTCCAGCGTCCGCAGGTCGTCGTTGGCGGCGGCGTGCTTGCGCATGACCCGCTTGTGGGCGTCGGCGTTGCGCGCGTACCCCTCGTACGGGCCGACGATCCCCGCCAGCTCCGCCGACCGCCGGTAGGCGACGCCCGTCATCAGCGACGTGATCGCGGCGGCGAGCGACCGCCCGCCCTCGGAGTCGTAGGCGTGCCCGCTCGCCATGAGCAGCGCGCCGAGGTTGGCGTAGCCGATGCCGAGCTGCCGGTAGTCCCGCGTCGTCCGCGCGATCTTCTCGGTCGGGAAGTCGGCGAACGTGATCGAGATGTCCATCGCCGTGATGATCAGCTCGGTGAGCTTGGCGAACCGCTCGACGTCGAACACGTTGCCCGCGCCGAGGAACTTCAGCAGGTTGATGCTCGCGAGGTTGCAGGACGAGTTGTCCAGCGACATGTACTCCGAGCACGGGTTGCTCGCGGTGATGCGGCCGGTCTCGGGGTTGGTGTGCCAGTCGTTGATCGTGTCGTCGTACTGGATGCCCGGGTCGGCGCACCCCCACGCCGCCTTGGCCATCAGCCGGAACAGGTCCTTGGCGCGGACCTTCTCGATGACCTCGCCGCTCAGCCGCGACCGCAGCCCGAACTCGCCGTCCTCCTCGACCGCGCGCATGAACTCGTCGGACACGCGCACCGAGTTGTTGGCGTTCTGGTACTGGACGCTCGCGATGTCCCGGCCGCCGAGGTCCATGTCGAACCCGGCGTCGCGCAGCGCGCGGATCTTGTCCTCCTCGCGCGCCTTGGTCTCGATGAACTCGGCCACGTCGGGGTGGTCCACGTCCAGCACGACCATCTTGGCGGCCCGGCGGGTCGCGCCGCCCGACTTGATCGTCCCGGCGGACGCGTCCGCGCCGCGCATGAACGACACCGGCCCGCTCGCCGTCCCGCCGGACGACAGCAGTTCCTTGGACGAGCGGATCCGCGACAGGTTGAGTCCGGCGCCCGACCCGCCCTTGAAGATGATCCCCTCCTCCTTGTACCAGTCGAGGATCGACTCCATCGTGTCGTCCACCGACAGGATGAAACACGCCGAGACCTGCTGCGGGGACTTGGTGCCGACGTTGAACCAGACGGGAGAGTTGAAGCTGAAGAGCTGGTGGGCCAGGGCGTAGGTCAGCTCGTGCTCGAAGATCTCGGCGTCGGCCGAGGACGCGAAGTAGCCCTCCGCGAGGCCCGTGTCCACGTAGGCACGGACGACGCGGTCGATGAGCTGCTTCAGGCTCCACTCGCGCGCGGCCGTGCCGACGGCGCCGCGGAAGTACTTCGACGTGACGATGTTGACCGCGTTCAGCGACCAGAAGTCGGGGAACTCGACGCCGCGCTGCTCGAAGTTGACCGAGCCGTCGCGCCAGTTGGTCATGACGACGTCGCGCCGCTCCCAGCGGATCTCGTCGTACGGATGCACGCCCTCCGTCGTGAAGATCCGCTCGACCTTGAGGCCCTTGCGGCCTCCCTTGCCGCGCCGGGCCGACGATCCGCTCACCGTCTCGGTCATGGGCTTCCCCCTCCGGACCCTCCCGCCGGGTCCTGTCCAGGACGATTGAACCCGGAGGACGATGGCGTCCCCGGGCTGTCCGTTCTCAGTGCTGTTGTGCCGATCCGCCGCTCACCGGGGCGGCGCGTGTTCTCCAGGAGTGCGCCCGCGCAGGTCCTCGATCTCCCGGGCGAAGTCGTCCAGGGACTCGAAGGACCGGTAGACGGACGCGAAGCGCAGGTAGGCGACCTCGTCGAGTTCGCCGAGCGGCCCGAGGATCGCCAGGCCCACCTGGTGCGAGGGGATCTCGGCCGAGCCGGTCCCCCGGAGCGCCTCCTCGACCCGCTGGCCGAGCTGGGCCAGCGCGTCCTCGCCGACGGGCCGCCCCTGGCAGGCCCGGCGCACCCCCGCGATGATCTTCTCCCGGGAGAAGGGCTCGGTGACGCCGCTGCGCTTGGCCACCATGAGGAGCACGTTCTCCTGGGTCGTGAACCGCTTGCCGCACTCCGGGCACGAGCGGCGCCGCCGGATGGCGGCCCCGTCGTCGGCGGAGCGGCTGTCGATGACCTTGGTGTCGGGGTTGCGGCAGAACGGGCAGTGCACGTGTCTTCCTCTCCCCTGACGCAAGGCCGCGTCACACGGACGTCACACGACCACAATCTGTGGTTAATGATACCGCGTCGACTACTAGATGTTGTGGTCAACCGTAGGGCGCCGACGCACGCTACGCAACTCTGACCTGGCGTCCCGCGCGTAGACCCTGATCACATCGGACCTCGCGCGCACCATTCCGGCGTGTCGCGCCGGCGCAGCAACTTACTCCCGCCGCGCGGGTCAGCGGGCGGGGACCCGCAACCTGCTCCCGGGCTGGACGATCGACCCCGACATCCCGTTGAGGTCGCGGATCCGCCGGACGGTCGCGCCCGGGTCGCCGTGCGGGTCCGCCCGGACGGCGATGTCCCAGAGCGTGTCGCGCTCGCCCACGACGACCGTCGCGGTGCGGGCGGCGTCCCGGACGGGCCGGGGCCGCGGGCTCGGCGGCGTCCCGGCGTGCAGCGCGCCGGCGACGGGCCACAGCACGGCCAGCGCGACCCCCGCCGCGAGGACGCCGACGACGATCCGTCCGCGCCGCGTCAGCCGCAGCCCCGGCCGCCCCTCCGGCCGGCTCACGGCCCGCGCCTCGGCCCGGCGCACGACGCGGGGCGCCACGAACGCCGGGACGTCCGCCAGCGGTTCGCCGCGCCCGCCGATGATCAGTCGCAGATGCCCCCGGCGGCGCGGGAACCCCCGCCGCGCGCCGTCCTCGGGAGCACCGCGCTCC
Organism: Actinomadura rubteroloni; assembly: GCF_002911665.1. NCBI lineage: Bacteria > Bacillati > Actinomycetota > Actinomycetes > Streptosporangiales > Thermomonosporaceae > Actinomadura > Actinomadura rubteroloni. Next base: position 28,089 of record NZ_MTBP01000004.1, on the reverse strand, counting down.
TCGTGCCCGGCGACGAGGCCGCCGCCGCACACCGCCACCTGTCCCCGCTGGAGCGAATCACCCATCTCTGCCCCTCCGCGACCGGTCCGCACCCGACGTTTCGAATGCATTTTCGATCGAACGTGTGTACGATGTTCTATCGCACGGCAGTGGGGGAAGGCGAGCATCTTCTTCGAACAATTGTTTGATCATCGGTCGTGGAGGCGGTAGCGTTCCCTGGACGAGGAGTGACGGATCCGACCGCCTGGAGGCGACGAGCGATGAGCAAGGCCCGGGAGCTGCCCGACGGTTCCGGCGAGGGAAGCGGGCTGACCCAGCGGCAGCGCATGGTCCTCGAGGTCATCCGCGACTCGGTCCAGCGGCGCGGCTACCCGCCGTCGATGCGCGAGATCGGGGAGGCCGTCGGCCTGACGAGCACCTCCAGCGTGTCCCACCAGCTCCGCACCCTCCAGCGCAAGGGCTACCTGCGGCGCGACCCGAACCGTCCGCGCGCGGTCGAGGTGCGGGTGCCGGGCGCGACGCCGGTGCGCACCGCCGAGGACGTCGACGGCGCCGAGCCGGCCGGGACGCGGCCCGCGCCCGCGTACGTGCCGCTCGTCGGCCGGATCGCGGCGGGCGGCCCGATCCTCGCCGAGGAGGCCGTCGAGGACGTCTTCACGCTGCCCAAGCAGCTCGTCGGCGAGGGCACGCACTTCCTGCTCAAGGTCACCGGCGACTCGATGATCGACGCGGCCATCGCCGACGGCGACTGGGTGGTCGTCCGGCAGCAGCCGGTCGCGGAGCAGGGCGACATCGTCGCCGCGATGATCGACGGCGAGGCCACCGTGAAGACGCTGAAGCACAGGGACGGCCATATCTGGTTGATGCCGCAGAACCCGGCGTATGACCCGATTCCGGGTGACGAAGCGTCGGTTCTGGGACGTGTGGTCGCGGTTCTCCGCAAGATGTGACGGGAGAATCCTGACATACCACGGCGTTCCCGTCCGGCGGACCGAAATCTTTCCCGCATTGACAAACCGTCCAGTGCGACGGCCCCGAACGGCCCCGTGATTCCGTCCCCGAGCACGGACACGCGAAAGCCCCGCCCGGACGTCCCGGACGGGGCTTTCGCGCGTGCTCAGCGGCGCGGCACGATGTTCACGATCTTGGGCGCGCGGACGATCACCTTGGCGATCTCCGCTCCGGCCAGGGCCTCCACGACCCGCTCGGACGCCAGCGCGAGCGCCTCCAGCTCGCCCGCGTCGATGCCGGGCGCCACGTCCAGCCGGTCCCGGACCTTGCCCGCGACCTGCACGACGCACGTCACCGACTCCTGGACGAGCAGCGCCGGGTCCACCGCGGGCCAGCCGGCCGTCACGACGGGCGCGGTGCGGCCCAGCCGCTCCCACGCCTCCTCGGCCGTGTAGGGCGCGAACAGCGACAGCAGGACGGCGACGGTCTCGGCGGCCTCGCGGACGGCCGGGTCGGCGGCGCCGGGCCCGGAGTCGATCGCGCGCCGGGCGGCCGAGACCAGCTCCATCAGCCGGGCGATCGCGACGTTGAACCGGGTGGCCTCGACCAGCCCGGTGACCTCCTCGATCGTCCGGTGCGTGACGCGGCGCAGCTCGCGGTCCCCGGCGGCGGGGTCGGCGCCGGGCGCGGACGCGACCTCGGACGCGACGCGGTGCACGCGCGACAGGAACTTCGCCATGCCCTGCGGGGACACGTCGGCCCAGTCGATGTCGTCCTCGGGCGGGCCGGCGAACAGCATCGCCAGCCGGACGACGTCCACGCCGTACTCGCCGATCTGCTCGCCCAGGTCGACGCCGTTGCCCAGCGACTTGGACATCGCCTTGCCGCCGTTGACGACCTGCCCCTGGTTGAGCAACTGCTTGAACGGCTCGGTGAAGTCCACCAGGCCCATGTCGTACAGGACCTTGGTGAAGAACCGGCTGTACAGCAGGTGCAGGATCGCGTGCTCGACGCCGCCGGTGTAGCGGTCGACGGGCATCCAGCGGCGGACGGCCTCGACGTCGAACGGCCCGTCGGTGTAGTCCGGCGAGCAGTACCGGAAGTAGTACCAGGACGAGTCCACGAAGGTGTCCATCGTGTCGGAGTCGCGCTTGGCGGCGCCCCCGCACTTCGGGCAGTCGACGTTGACCCACTGCTCGGCGGCGGCCAGCGGGGACGTCCCCTTGGGCGCCAGGTCCGAGCCGCGCAGGTCGTCGGGCAGCCGCACGGGCAGCTCGTCCTCGGGGACGGGCACCTCGCCGCACGCCGGGCAGTGCACGATCGGGATCGGGCAGCCCCAGAACCGCTGCCGCGAGACCAGCCAGTCGCGCAGCCGGAAGTTGACGGCGGCGCGTCCGGTGCCGCGCTCGGCCAGCAGCTCGACCGTCCGGGCGATGGCGTCGGCCTTGCCCAGGCCGTCCACCGGCCCGGAGTTGACCAGCGTGCCCTCGCCGGGCGTGGCGACGCCGGTCGCCGCGGGGTCGGGCGCGCCGGTGTCCACGACGACGCGGACCGGCAGCCCGAACTTCAGCGCGAAGTCCAGGTCGCGCTGGTCGTGCGCGGGCACCGCCATGATCGCGCCGTGCCCGTACTCGGCCAGGACGTAGTCCGACGCCCACACCGGGATCCGCTCGCCGTTCACCGGGTTCACCGCGTACCGGCCGAGGAACACGCCGGTCTTCTCGCGCTCGGTGGACAGCCGCTCGATCTCGCTCTCGCGCGACACCTCCTCGCGGTAGGCCTCGAACGCGGCGCGCTGCTCGGGCGCGACGACCTGCTCGGCCAGCGGCGCGTCGGCCGCGACGACCATGAACGTCGCGCCGTGCAGCGTGTCCGGACGCGTCGTGTAGACGGTGACGGGCTCGGCGCGGCCCTCGATGACGAAGTCCACGTCCGCGCCGGTGGAGCGGCCGATCCAGTTGCGCTGCATCAGCAGGACGCGCTCGGGCCAGCCGCCTTCGAGCTGGTCCATGTCGTCCAGCAGCCGGTCGGCGTAGTCGGTGATCTTGAAGTACCACTGGGTCAGGACGCGCCGCTCCACCAGCGCGCCGCAGCGCTCGCAGTGGCCGCCGACGACCTGCTCGTTGGCCAGGACGGTCTGGTCGTTGGGGCACCAGTTGACCTGCCCGCCCTTGCGGTAGGCCAGCCCGCGCTCGTAGAAGCGCAGGAACAGCCACTGCGTCCAACGGTAGTACTCGGGGTCGGAGGTGTGCAGGCGCCGCGTCCAGTCGAAGGACGGGGCGTAGCGCCGGAACGACTCGGCCTGGGTCTCGATGTTGGCGTACGTCCACTCGGCGGGGTGGGAGTCGCGCTTGATCGCGGCGTTCTCGGCGGGCAGGCCGAAGGAGTCCCAGCCGATGGGGTGCAGGACGTTGTACCCGCGCTGCGTCCAGTAGCGGGCGGACACGTCCCCGATCGCGAACGCCTCGGCATGGCCCATGTGCAGGTCACCGGACGGGTAGGGGAACATGTCCAGGGCATAGCGGCGCTCGCGCGGGTCGTCCGGGCCGCCCGCCCGGTGGGGCGCGAGCCGCGCCCAGCGGTCCCGCCACTTGTCCTGGACGGCCCGCGGGTCGTACCCGTCGGCCGCCTGGTCGTTGCGCGAGGTCTCGTCGCTGCTCACGTCGCTGCTCCACTGGTTCCGGTCGTTGAGGGGCCTGCACGGACATGCCCTGACATGAAAGAACCCCTCGCACAGGAGGGGTCGCCGCGCTCGCCGGGTAGGGCTCAGCGCGGCGGTCGAAGAAGGAGGGCCGTGGTCCGCATACAACAAGACTAGCGCAGGGGCAAGGCCGTCGCGCGGTCGATAACGGCCACCGAACCGACCGGATGGTCACAACCTTGATGTCAAGCAAGCACCACATATGGCGTCGGCCGCAACTTATGTATCAGGATGAGCACTACGGTTCGTACACTCGCCAGTAGTAACCGCCTGGTGACACCACCCGGTACGAGGAGTGCCATGCTCAATCTCTCCGTCCTTCTCGAAGACGCGGCCCGCGAGACGCCCGACCGGGACGCGGTCGTCCTCGGCGACACACGGCTTTCGTACGCGCTGCTGGACACGGTCGCGAACCAGGTGGCGAACCTGCTGGCGGCGCGCGGCCTGCGGCCCGGCGACAAGATCGCCCTGGCGTCGCCCAACGTGCCGTACTTCCCGATGGTGTACTTCGGGGCGCTCAAGGCCGGGGTGGTGGTCGTGCCGCTGAACGTCCTGCTGAAGCCGCGCGAGATCGCCTACCACCTCGCCGACTCCGAGGCGAAGGCGTTCTTCTGCTTCGAGGGGACGCCGCAGCTCCCGCTCGGCGAGGCCGGGTTCGCCGGCTTCCAGGAGACCGACGCCTGCGAGCACTTCTTCCTGATGCCCGCCGACCCGACCGCGACCGCGTCCCCGATCGAGGGCGCCGAGCCGTTCCTCGCCGCGATCGGCGGGCAGCCCGGGACGTTCGAGGCCGTCCAGACCGACGCCAACGACACCGCCGTCGTCCTCTACACGAGCGGCACCACCGGGCAGCCCAAGGGCGCCGAGCTGACGCACGGCAACCTGCTGATGAACGCGATCGTCTCCGACAGCCTGTTCGAGAAGACGCTGCACGACACGCTGCTCGTCGCGCTGCCGCTTTTCCACATCTTCGGGCAGACCTGCATGATGAACGTCGGCCTGTTCCGGCGCGGGACGCTCGTCCTGCTGCCCCGGTTCGACGCCAAGCAGGCCGTCGCGCTGATGGTGAAGGAGAAGGTGAACGTCTTCGCGGGCGTCCCGACGATGTACTGGGCGCTGCTGACCGACGACACCTCCCCCGAGGACGTGGCGACGATCCGCGACAACCTGCGCGTCGCGTCGTCGGGCGGGTCGGCGCTGCCGATGGAGGTCCTCAAGGGGATCAAGGCCAAGTTCGACGTGAGCATCCTGGAGGGCTACGGGCTGTCGGAGACGTCCCCGGTCGCGTCCTTCAACCGGCCCGACCGCGAGCAGCGGCCCGGCTCGATCGGCCTGCCGATCTGGGGCGTGGAGATGAAGCTCATCGACGACGAGTGGAAGACGATCGAGGGCGAGGGCCCCGGCGAGATCGCCATCCGCGGCCACAACATCATGAAGGGCTACTACAACCGTCCCGAGGCCACCGCGGGCGCGATCCGCGACGGCTGGTTCCGCACCGGCGACGTCGCCCGCCGCGACGAGGACGGCTACTACTACATCATCGACCGCTCGAAGGACATGATCATCCGGGGCGGCTTCAACGTGTACCCGCGCGAGCTGGAGGAGGTCCTGATGACGCATCCGGACGTCTCCCTCGCCGCGGTCGTCGGCGTCCCGCACGAGTCGCACGGCGAGGAGATCAAGGCGTACGTGATCCGCACGCCCGGCGCGACCGTCACCGAGGACGAGCTGATCGCCTGGGGCAAGGAGCAGTTCGCCAACTACAAGTACCCGCGCATCGTGGAGTTCCGCGACGAGCTGCCGATGACCGCCACCGGCAAGATCCTCAAGCGCGCGCTGCGCTGATCCGCCGCGGTCCGGGGACGACGGCGCGGTCCCCGGGCCGCTCAGCCGGTGTACGGCAGCCGCTTGATGCCGTTGACGAAGGCCGACTCCAGCCGGTCCGGCGCGCCCGTGGCGCGGACGTCCGGCAGGCGCCCGAACAGCTCGCGGAACAGCACGGAGACCTCGCGGCGGGCCAGGTGCGCGCCGAGGCAGAAGTGTGGGCCGGGACCGCCGAAGCCGACATGCCCGGACGTGTCGCGCAGGATGTCGAACCGCTCGGGCTCGGGGAAGACCGACTCGTCCCGGTTCGCCGACCAGTAGTAGAGCACCAGCTTGTCGCCCGCGGCGACGTCGTGGCCGTTCAGCGTCGTGTCGCGGGTCGCGGTGCGGCGCATCCAGATCACCGGCGAGACGTACCGGACGATCTCCTCCACGGCCCCGCCGATCCGTCCCTCGAAGTCCGCCAGCAGCAGTTCCCGCTGCTCGGGATGTTGGGTGAACAGGTCCAGGCCGTGCGCGATGGCGTTGCGCGTCGTCTCGTTGCCCGCCACGACGAGCAGGATGAAGAACGAGCCCAGCTCCTGGTCGGTCAGCGACTCGCCGTCGATGTTGGCGTTGACCAGCGCGGACGTCAGGTCGTCGGCGGGCTCGGCGCGGCGGCGCGCCGCCAGGTCCTCCACGATGGCCTTGAGCGTCTGCGCCGCGTCCAGCAGCGCCACCACGATCCGGTCGGGCTCGCCGAGCGGGATGAACTCCGCGTCGTTGCCCGCCAGGATCGTGTTGGACGCCGCCAGCACCGCCGCGTGGTGCTCGGCGCCGATGCCCATGAGGTCGCAGACGATCGTCAGCGGGAGGCGGGCCGCGACGTCCGCCACGAAGTCGCCGGTGCCCTCGCCCGCCGCGACGCCGGCCACGAGCCGTGCGGCGACCTCGCGGACCTGCTCGTCGAAGCGCCGCACCATGCGCGGCGAGAACGCGCGCGACACGATCCGGCGGATCTTGGCGTGCCGGGGGTCGTCCATGCTGATCATCGAGCCGAAGTACTCGTGCATGTCGCCCGGCATGTCCGGAATGCTGATCGCGCCCCGGCCCGAGCAGAAGTCCTGCGGCCGGCGCGACGCCTCGACCACGTCCGCGTGCCGCGTCACCGCGTAATAACCCGGGCCGCGCGGGACGACGAAGACCTCGGGCTCCTCGAACCGGGGCAGCCGGGGCTCGCCGCGCAGCGCCGCGAACGCCGCGTGCCGGTGCTCGTGCGGCGCCCGCCAGAACGCCCAGTCGGTCAGGTTCACGTCCGCGGCCCGCAGCTCGTCCATGATCGTGAACGTACCCCGGGACGCGGCGGCCGTCAGCCCCCACAGCGGGCGCGGGGGGCGTGCCCCCGCGCCCGCCGCCGCGTCAGACCCCCCAGTCGGGACGCAGCGGCATCCGCGCCCCGCCCTCGTCGTCCACCTTCACGCCGAGCGTCTGGTGCAACTGGATCCAGTTCTGCTCGAACCCGAGGACGCACCCGGCCATGTAGACCCGCCACACCCGCGCGGTGCCCTCGCCCACCTCGGCGACGGCCTCGTCCCAGTGGTCGTCCAGGTTCCGGCACCAGCCGAGGAGCGTCCGCGCGTAGTGCTCGCGCAGGTTCTCCTGGTGCCGGATCTCGAAGCCCGCGTCGTTCATCTGCTGCTGGATGAACCCCGGGCCCTCCAGCTCGCCGTCGGGGAACACGTACCGGTTGATGAAACCGCTCTGCTTCATCGACGGCGCGAGGTTGTCCGGACGGGTGATGGTGTGGTTCAGCATCCGGCCGTACGGCTTCAGCTTCCCGTACAGGAACGAGAAGTACGACGGCAGATTCGCCTTGCCGATGTGCTCGGTCAGGCCGATCGAGCTGACGGCGTCGAACCCGGACTCGGCAACGTCCCGGTAGTCCATGTGCCGCACTTCGGCCAGCTCCGACAGGCCCCGGTCGGCGATGGCCTTCTGCGCCCACTCCGCCTGCTGCTTGGACAGCGTCACGCCGAGTGCCTTGACGCCGTACTCCTTGGCGGCGTGCATCACCATGCCGCCCCAGCCGCAGCCCACGTCCAGCAGCCTCATCCCCGGCTTCAGGCCGAGCTTCTTGGCCACCAGGTCGTGCTTGTGGAACTGCGCCTCCTCCAGCGTGGAGTTCTCCTCCGGGAAACAGGCGCACGTGTACGCCATCGAAGGACCGAGAACCCACTCATAGAAAGTGTTGGAAACGTCGTAGTGGTGGGAGATCGCCTGCGCGTCCCGCCGCTTGGAATGCCGCAACCACGCCGGGACCCGGCTGAACGGCGCCTCCTGCGGCGGTGGCGGGAGCCGGCGCGACACCGCGCCGCGCAGCAACGGGTCCCCGAGGACGCCCCCGACGATCCGCAGCTTCTCGCGCGGCGTCACGTCGCCGAGCACCTTCTGCATCGTCGACAGGGCCGTGTACATGTCGCCGCTCACGTCGACCATGCCGCTCACGTACGCGCGGGCGAGCCCGAGCGCGCCCGGCGAGTGCACGAGATACGACACCGCGTACGGGGAGCGCACGTCGAACCGGATGTCCGCGCCCGGATGCCCCGAGCGCGACCCGTCGTAGGCCGCGAACTCCACTGGCGCCGCAGGCCCGGCCAGGCGCTCGAAGACCTTGGCCAGCGTCATCTTTCTTCCTCCTGTCTCCACGCCCCGCCGAGGCGACGGGATCGCGCCGGCCCGCGCGGGACCGGCCCCTCCCCAGGCGCGGAACGCCTCAGCGCCCGCGCACGCACTTGTCGTAGAGGTCCAGCAGCCGCTTCCCGGGGTCGTAACCCGCTTTCAGCCGCTGGTAGGTCTCCCCGTCGTAGTGCCGCCAGAACTCGTCCCGGCTGTAAAAAGCGGTCGAGTAGAGCGATTTGTGCCCGTCGAGGGCCGCTACCTCACGCTCGATGAGCCGGTTGTGGTATTCGGGGATCTGGCCGGGGGGCAGCCGCACCGTCCCCCAGAAACCGGCGTTGACGTACGTCCGGCCCGGCTCCAGCGGGTACAGCGGCCAATTCTCGCGGGCGCGCAGCGGGCACAGCCAGATCGGCGCCATCCCGACCTTGGCGTGGAAGAAGTCCAGGAACTCCGGCAGCCGTCCGACCGGCACCTCGATGTCCTGGATGACGTCCTCGCGGGGACGCAGCCCGCGCCACCGCTCGATCCGCGCGATGACCTGGTAGCGGCGGTCGTAGGCGACGAGCTTGCGGTAGACGTCCGAGCGCTTGGCCCGGTCCGGCCAGACGCGGCGGACGAGCGGGTTCTGCACCCCGAACGCGCCCGAGCACCAGAACCAGTCGGTGTCCCAGCGCCAGATGTAGTCGCGGACGGTCAGGAAGTCCACCGAGCGCTGCTGGATCGAGCGGTAGTAGATGTTCTGGCCGGTGTAGTCGGACGTGTAGGGCGCTTCGTCGGTGAAGAAACCGAGGGTGAGGTACTGCTCGTCGGCGCTGAAGACCGTGCCGTCCAAAAAGTCGACGGTCTCGCCCTCGTGGACGCCGCTCGCGACGAGTTCGTCCATCGCGCGGCTCAGCGCGTCGGCGTCGGCGAACCGCAGGTGCCGCAGCTTGACGTACGGCTTCACCGGCACCAGGTCGATCTTCAGGCGGAGGCTGTAGCCGAGCGTGCCGTAGGAGTTCGGGAAACCGTAGAAGAGGTCGCTGTGCTCGTTGTCGCGCGTGGCGACGACGACCTGCCCGTCGCCGGTGAGGATCTCCAGCTCCCGGACGCCCTCGTGCGGCAGGCCCAACCGGAACGACGTCGACTCGATGCCGAGGCCGGTGACCGCGCCGCCGAGCGTGATCGTCTTGAGCTGCGGGACGACGGTCGGCATGAGGCCGTGCGGCAGCGTCGCGTCGACCAGGTCCTCATAGGTCGTCATGCCCTGCACCTGCGCGGTGCGCGTGTCGGGGTCGACGCTCAGCACGCGGTCGAAACCGGAGACGTCCAGGCCCGGGGCGTCGGACGGGTCGCGCCACCGGAACAGGTTCGAGGTCCGCTTCGCCAGCCGGATCGGCTGCCCCTCCGGGATCGCCGCGTACGAGCGGCGCAACGCCTCGACCGCCTGTTCGTGATCACCGTTGACCAGCAGGTCCGTCATCTCACCCTCCCCGTGACAGTAAACCGGTCATCCCATGTATCGTCCACATAATTGGGCGAGAGGGTGCTCACACACCCCAGGGAGTACCGGCCGTCCGACTATCTCACGAGGCGCAGGATCCAGGGCGTCCGGAAACCCTTCCCGGTGAGCGCGACGACGGCCGCGACCGCCGCGACGGCCCAGGTCAGAGCGTAGAGCACGCCCCCGATCCCGAACGTCACCACCGTGACCAACAGCAGAGTCAACTGGAAGTTGACGGCCTCGACGGCGTGCCGCCGCACATACGCGGAGCGCTTGCCGCTCGTCAGCATCAGCACGAGCGGACCGACGAAGAGCGTCGGAACACCGAGCGCGTGCGACAACGCGGCGAGCACCCGGTCCTCCCCGCTCAGCTCACCCGTCCGCGTCCCGTCCTCCCGGCCCGACGCGAGGTCGACGAGCACGGTGTCGAGTTCGCCGCGCGTCTTGGCCGTCATCGCCAGGTGAGTACGGAGATCGAACTCGTCGTGATCGAGACGCCCCTCGGCATAGGCGTCCTGAAGACGCCCGACGACAGCGTCCCGCTCGGCATCGGACACACGAAGCCGGCCGACGTCCTCGACGCCGCCGAACTGATTCCCGTCCATGCCCTCATGGTGCGCTCCCCGCACGCCCACCACCATCGGGGACGTCCCTGACCCAACCCTGACCCGCCCTCCCCCCAAGGTCCCGCCCCACACCCACCCACGCCACCACACGCACGCCACAACACGCACACCGTCACACACGGCCGCAGTTCTCCCCGAACACGCACGGCATCGCGCGGCAACGCACGCGGCGGACGGCAACGGACGCGGCGGACGCGGCGGACGCGGCGGACGCGGCGGACGCGGCGGACGCGGCGGACGCACGCATTATGGACGTCCACGCACGCGGCGGACGCACGCGTTATGGACGCGCACGCCTGCGGTAGCAGACCATCCCAAGCCGACGCAGGCGATTGTCGACGCGCGGTCGCACGCGAGGCGAGCGACATCGTCGCCGACCAGGGAGCGCTCTAAGCGGCCGTCGCGCTCGTGCCCGCTGGAGTCATGTGGCTGGATCGGTGCGCAGGAACTCGGGCGGCCGTTCCTCCCACTCCGGGACGTCCAGCGCGTTGAGCGCCGTGACGATGCTGCGCTCCTCGTAAGCGAAGTGCGATTCCATAATCGCCATGAGGCCGTCGAGTTCGCCGCGCACGCGCTGCGCCTGCCGGGGGTCAGCGGCGCGGGGATCTATGCCGGCGACGAGCTCTCGAAGACGGCGCAGGATGTCGGAGACCAGCCGATGGTCCTCGCGCAGCTTGTCCAGTACGGGCGCCAGGTCGGGATGCCGCTCGGCAAGTGCGACGAAAGCCCCGCCGTCCTCCCCGGTGTGATGGCGTTCCAGCGCGGTGCAGAAGGTCAGGCAGTGCGCCCGCAGTTCTTCCGGCGCCGGGCCGCCATCAAGCCGGGCGTCAACGCCCTCGCTCAGACGGGCGAGTTCCGCGCGGAGCCAGTCGTGAACCTCGATCAGTTGGTCGCCGAACGCCGCCAAGCGCGCGGACTGGGTGTCGGGAGTCTCCATTGACGACCCATCGTGGATCCGAGCGCCTCCACGGTCAAGACGCATGCGCCCGGCCCGCCACCCGGCACCTTCACGCCTCCAGAAGAAGATCGCCGATCCCCGCGCGGCGGGCTGCCACGCGCGGCGGGGTGTCCCGTGCGGCGGGGTGTCCCGTGCGGCGAAGTGCCGCGCACAGTGGGGTGCCGCCTGCGGCGGGGTGCCGCCTGCCGTGAGGCGCCGCGTGCCGTCAGGCGCCGCGTGCCGTCAGGCGCCGCGTGCCGTCAGGCGCCCCCGCGCGGCGGGGTGTCGCGTGTGGCGGGGTGTCGCGTGTGGCGGGGTGTCGCGTGTGGCGGCGTGCCCCGTGCGGCGGGCTGCCCCGTGCGGCGGGGTGTCCCGTGCGGCGGCGTGCCCCGTGCGGTGAGGTGCCCCGCGCGGCGGCGTGCCACGCACAGTGGGGTGCCACGCACCGTGGGGTGCCGCGTGCGGTCGGGTGCTCCGTTGGGTGAGGCGCTCCGTGCGGCGGCGTGGCCCGCGCGGTGGGACGTCGTTACCCGCGCCGGGTGCCGCGTGCGGCGGGGTTGGGCGGGGTGGGTCAGTGTTTGCGCATGGTGTAGCGGTGGCCGGGCTTGAGGTGCGTGCCGAGTAGTTCGGGGACGGTCGCGAAGACGTACCCCTTGGCCTTCAGCGCGCGGATGATCGCCGGGACGGCCGCGACCGTCGTCGGGTGGATGTCGTGCATGAGGACGATGTAGCCGGGCTTCGTGCCGCGCACGACGCGCCGCGTCACGATGCCGCTGTTGCGGTCCTTCCAGTCGAGCGGGTCGACCGCCCAGAGGATCTGCGCGAGGCCCAGCTCGCGGGTGACGGCGGCGACCGTCCGGTCGGTCGAACCGTAGGGCGGACGCATCAGCACCGGCGTGACACCGGCGGCGCGGCGGACGGCGCGCTGGGTGCGCAGCAGTTCGGAGCGGACGGTGGCCGCCGAGGCCCGGCCGAGGTCGGCATGGCTCCAACTGTGGTTGCCGACGACGTGGCCGTCCGCGATCTCGCGGCGGATCACGGCCGGTTGGGCGGCGGCGTTGCGTCCGACGACGAAGAACGTCGCGCGGACGCCGCGCTCGGCGAGCATGCGCAGCAGCGTGCCCGTCTTCGGGCCCGGTCCGTCGTCGAACGTGAGCGCGACGCATTTCTGTTTCGCGCAGTCGATGTGCCGGGGCGCGCCCGTCCCGGCCGTCACCGGGTCCTCCGTCGGCGGCTCCTCGGTCGGCGGCAGGGTGCCCGCCGGTGCGGGCGTTCCAGGACCGCCCGCCGTACCCGGCCGGACGGGTGCGCTGCCGAGTCCCGGTCGTCCGGGATTCGCCCCGCGCCGTCCGGGAGCGACGGCCGGACGTTCGACCGACTTCCCCGATCCCCGCACATTCCCGGGACCGGCCTGCGGTGCGGGCACCGCGGAAAAGGAACGGTCCGCCGCGGCCGGAACACTCCCGAAACTGCTCGACCACCCGCAGAGGACCGCCGCCGCGGTGACCACCGCGGCGAAGCGCACGCGACTCGCCATCTGTCCCCCTTCTACCGGCCCCGATGCCGGTCATCCTAGAACCGCGCGCCCCGAAAAGGCGGCCGGTGGGAACCCGCGCGTCCCCAAGACCGTTTATGGTCATAGTCCGCTCATCGACCCGGAAAAGGATTCCGGGCACCGCGAACGGGGGACGCCGATGAGGATCCGCGACCGTTTCGGGCTCCGCAAGAACCGGGGGCCGCGACAGAACACACTCGACCGCGAGGCGACCGACGCCGACGTCGAGGCCCTGATCGCCTTCGCCCGCTCCCGCCGGGGCGTGGAGTTCTTCGTGGAGCCGGAGACCTTCGCCACCGACACGACGGCGGTCGCCGTGGCCCACGACGGCGAATGGACCCGCCGCCGCGTCGGCTCACCCCGCGTGATCGCCAAGGTGGCCCGCAACCTGAGCCTCCCCATCTACGACGTCCAGATCGTCGGCTACCCGCCCCGGATGCGCGCCTACAACGAACGCAACTGCGACCGCCGCCTGGACCCCGGCACCCCCGGCGAAGCCGTCGCCTCCTAACTCTTCTCTTCGCCCACAGGACAGTCTGGGCGTGGTCGGCGCAGGTCGGGCTGTCAGAAGTGGCGGGCCAGGCGGGCCTGGGTGTCGGACGGCGGGACGCCCAGGGCGATGATCTCGCGCAGGAGCGCGGCCATCGAGTAGGACGGGGCGGCGGTCAATGCCCTGTCGAGAGCCAGGTTCGCCAGGGCTCCATTCCCTACAAGGTAGGCCGTGTAGGCGAGGAGTGACGCGGGAGCGGCCGTGTAGTGCGGCGCAATGCGGCGGGTCGTGTCGCACCAGAGGTGAAGGTGGTCGGCGGGGGCGTCGTTGGCGTGCTTCCACGCTTCGTCCCGGACGGGCAGGGACGTCAGCAGAAGGCCAAGCCAGGCTGTGTCGTCGTCGGTCGGCGGGGTTCGGTCCGTGCGGAAGCGTTCGAGCAGGCAGGTGACGAAGGGGATCCCTTCGGCCGTCAGCAGGGTCGGGGTCGATGGCGGGCCGGTGGCGGACGGACCCCTTGCCAAGGCGGCCAGGCGGTCTTCGGCGCGACGGGTGGCGGCGCGCATCGCGGCGGCGGCCTGGCCGGTCACGGGAGCGATCGTCCGGGCCAGGTCGGCGCGGTCGGCCAGGGCGACGTGGCCCGCGTAGACCGCCTCGGCCGTGACGCGGGCGGCGCGGGTGTCGATCGGACGGCCCGACGGCGGGCAGCACGTCTCGTCGGGGCAGCCGAGGCGCCACCAGCGGTCGCCCAGGACGCGCAGGATGTCGATCACCTTGACGCCGTGGCGGTCGAGGGCGGCGGCGAGCGCGTGCGCCGCGTCGTCCGTCCGGTCCGGGGGACCGTAGCCGAGGACGATCGCCTGCTCGAAGCCGTTGCGGGCCAGGACGGGCGCGGTCTGCTCGTCCACGTCGGGCAGGTCCTGCCGGACGGCGCACGCGGTGCGCGGGCCGCCGAACGCCAGACAGACGAGGCTGTCGGCGGGGTGGAAGCCCAGCAGATAGGGCACGGCGGCGATGGCGTCCCGAGGGTCGCCGATCTTCAGAGGCTCGTTCATGCGTCGAGCCTCGCCGCCGGGAGAGGCGAAGCGAAAGCCCCGTCGCAACTTGTGGAAAACCCAGGAGTCAGGACGAGTCGCGAGAAAGGACGGGAGGGTCCGCTGACCAGGGAAAATCAATCCACCGATCCGTGCGCCGCCACACGTACTCGCACTTCACTGCGGAGCGGGGCTTCTCGTATACGACCGCGCACCGTACGTCCGCCACATGGTCGGCGCAGAAGTCCCGGACGAGCCGAAGCGTCGCCCCCGTGTCGGCCACGTCGTCCGCGACCAGCACCCGCGCCCCGGACAGGTCCACCGCGCTCGGCGTGGGCGGCAGCATGACCGGCATCTCCAGCCGCTGGTCCACGCCGGTGTAGAACTCGATGTTCATGACGTGCAGGTTCTTCACGTCCAGCGCGTAACCGAGCGCGCCCGCGACGAACAGCCCGCCCCGGGCGATCGACAGGATCAGGTCCGGCCGGTACCCGTCGGACGCGACCGCCACGGCCAGCTCCCGGCTCGCCGTGCCGAACAGCTCCCAGGTGAGGACTTCTCTCGACGCGGACACACTCCCATCCTCCCCGATCCCGCACGCCGACCCCTCCGGAACACCGGCAACAGGCGCGCGGAGCAGCGGAGACTACGAGACCGGAACACGCGTGCCCGCGACGGCAGTACCCGGTGCGATGCGGGCGCCGTTCCGGCGCGCCAGACGGCCGGGAACGCGTGCGGCCGTGACGGCCAGCGGGCGACGCGGAGCGACCGCGTGCCCCCGCACGACCCTGTAGCGTTGCCCCGTGCCAGCCCCCGAACTCCTGAGCGAATCCGCGCCGAGCTCCGACGTTCCCGACGTCAAGGACCTATTGGCCGCAGCGGTGACGGCCGTCGGCGGCGCGGAGCGGCCCGGCCAGATGGCGATGGCCGAGGCGGTCGCGCACGCGATCGAGTCCGGCGAGCACGTCGCCGCGCAGGCCGGCACCGGGACGGGCAAGTCGCTGGCCTACCTCGTCCCCGCGATCCGGCACGCGGTGGCGGCGAAGAAGACCGTCGTCGTCTCGACGGCGACGATCGCGCTGCAGAACCAGCTCGTCGACCGCGACCTGCCGAGGCTCGCCAAGGCGCTGGAGCCGCACCTCGGCGTCGAGCCGAAGTTCGCGATCCTCAAGGGCCGCCGCAACTACCTGTGCCTGCACCGCGTCCAGACCGGCGCCCCCGAGGACCCCGAAGAGGAGTCCCTGTTCGACCCGCAGCAGCTCTCCGGCCTCGGCCGCCAGGTGAAGCGGCTGAACGAGTGGGCCGAGGAGACCACGACCGGCGACCGCGACGAGCTGGTCCCCGGCGTGAGCGAGCAGGCGTGGCGGCAGGTCGCGGTGACGGCCCGCGAGTGCGTCGGCGCGACGCGCTGCCCGCAGGGCACCGAGTGCTTCGCCGAGCGGGCGCGGGCGACGGCGGGCGAGGCGCACGTCGTCGTCACCAACCACGCGCTGCTCGCGATCGACGCGCTGGAGGACTTCCAGGTCCTGCCCGAGCACGACGTCGTGATCGTGGACGAGGCGCACGAGCTGGTGGACCGCGTGACGTCCGTCGCGACCGGCGACCTCAGCGGCCCCGGCGTGGAGGCGGCGGCGCGACGGCTCGGCCGGCTGGTCGAGGAGGCCGTGGCGGACCGGCTGAAGGAGGCGGGCGAGGCGCTCGGCGTCCTGCTGGACGATCTGCCCGAAGGCCGGATGGACGTCCTGTCCCCGGCGCTCGGCACGACGCTCGCGGTCGTCCGCGACACCGCGCACGCCTGCCTGACGGCGCTCGGCCCGGAGAAGAAGGACGCCGACCCGTCCGACATGGGCGCGCGCAAGGCGGCCCGGACGGCGCTGGACGACCTGCACGACACGGCGGTCCGGCTGGTCGACGCGTTCGCGGCGGAGATCGCGGCGCGCACCGAGGTGGTGTGGCTGGCCAAGCCGTTCGCGCAGGAGGGACGGCCGAGCCGCCCGCCGACGCTGCACGTCGCGCCGATCGGGGTGGGCGGGCTGCTGCGCGGCACGCTGTTCGAGGACCGCACGACCATTCTGACGTCGGCGACGCTGACGCTCGGCGGCTCGTTCGACCCGCTGGCCCGCCAGTGGGGCCTCCCGGCCGAGGACGCGAAGGACGACAAGCTGAAGTGGTCCGGCCTGGACGTCGGGTCGCCGTTCGACCATCCGAGGTCGGGCATCCTCTACGTCGCCAGGCACCTCCCGCAGCCGGGACGCGACGGTCTCGCCGACGCCTGCCTCACCGAGATCACCGAGCTGGTCGAGGCGGCGGGCGGCCGGACGCTCGGCCTGTTCTCCTCGATGCGCGCGGCGCGCCAGGCCGCCGACGAACTGCGCGACCACCTGTCGCATCCGCTGCTGTGCCAGGGCGACGACACGACGTCCCTGCTGGTCAAGCGGTTCGCCGAGGAGGAGCGGACGTGCCTGTTCGGCACGCTGTCGCTGTGGCAGGGCGTGGACGTGCCCGGCCCGTCCCTGCAACTGGTGATCATGGACCGGATCCCGTTCCCGCGCCCGGACGACCCGGTGACCTCGGCGCGGCAGCGGGCCGTCGCGGCACACGGCGGGAACGGGTTCATGGCCGTCGCGGCGACGCACGCGGCGCTGCTGCTGGCGCAGGGCGCGGGACGGCTGCTGCGGTCGATGGACGACCGGGGCGTCGTCGCGATCCTGGACCCGAGGCTCGCGACCGCCCGCTACGGCGGCTTCCTCAAGAACTCGCTGCCGCCGTTCTGGGCGACGACGGACCCGCAGGTCGCGCGGGGCGCGCTGCGCCGGCTGGACGCCGCGGCGGGCTGATCAGCCGACCCGCCGGCCGCTGACCTCGACGGGCGTCAGCGAGACATAGGACTCGCGTTCGCCCCCGGCCCACGGCCGCACGTCCGGCAGCGCCTCGATCTCCGCCGCCGACAGGTGGTGCGCCGGGCCGCGCAGCAGGACGCTCCAGCCCGCGTGCCGCTCGGCGTCGATCGCGTCGACCTCGAACGCGACGCGGGCCTCGGCGCCGCGCACGACGGTGGTGACGCCGGTGCTGATCCGGCCGCCGAAGCTCGTCCGGAAGACGACGGTGTCACCGGCGACGACGTAGTTGACCGGCAGGACGGACGGCCCCGCGCCGTCGTCGAACCCGACGCGGCCGATCCCGCCCGGCGCGATCAGCCGCAGGCACTCGTCCCGGTCGAGCTTCTCGGGCAATCCGTCCGACGTGGTCATCACTCGCCTCCCTGGCAACTCCCCTGTCGTCGTTCCCCGCGGACGCGCGGATCATCCCCGGCGGCGGGAGAGCAGGAACTCGCCGATCCTGCCGATGGCCTCCTCCAGGTCGTCGGCGTACTGGAGCGTGACGATCCGGAAGTGGTCGGGGCGCGGCCAGTTGAATCCGCTGCCCTGCACGACGAGGATCTTCTGCTCCTCCAGCAGGTCGAACGCGAACTGGACGTCGTCCTCGATCGGGTAGACGTCCGGGTCCAGGCGCGGGAACACGTACAGGGCGCCCTGCGGCCGGACGCAGGACACGCCGGGCAGCGCGTTGAGCCGGTCGGCGGCGCGGTCGCGCTGCTCGCCGAGCCGTCCGGTCGGCAGGACGAGTTCCTCGATCGTCTGCTTCCCGCCGAGCGCGGCCTGGATGGCGTGCTGGCCGGGGACGTTCGGGCAGAGCCGCATGTTGGCGAGGATGTCCAGGCCCTCGATGTAGGACGCGGCGTGCTGCTTCGGCCCCGACAGCACCACCCATCCGGCGCGGAACCCGGCGACCCGATAGTTCTTGGACAGCCCGCCGAACGTGAGGCACAGCAGGTCGGGGGCGAGGGACGCGATCGAGGTGTGGACGGCGCCGTCGTAGAGGATCCGGTCGTAGATCTCGTCGGCGAAGATCAGCAGGTGGTGCCGCCGGGCCAGCTCGACGATCCGCTCCAGCACCGGACGGGGGTACACCGCCCCGGTCGGGTTGTTGGGGTTGATCAGGACGAGCGCCCGCGTCCGGTCGGTGATCTTGGCTTCCATGTCGGCGAGGTCGGGGATCCAGTCGGCGCCCTCGTCGCACAGATAGTGGACGGCCTGCCCGCCGCACAGCGCGACCGACGCCGTCCACAGCGGGTAGTCCGGCGCGGGGATGAGGACCTGGTCGCCGTTGTTGAGCAGCGCCTGCAGCGTCATGACGATCAGCTCGGAGACGCCGTTGCCGAGGTAGACGTCCTCGACGTCGACGTCGGCGATGCCCAGTTCCTCGCAGCGCTGCACGACGGCGCGGCGCGCGGGCAGGATGCCCTTGGAGTCGCTGTAGCCGTGCGCGTCGGGCAGATTGCGGACCATGTCCTGGAGCAGTTCGGGCGGGCACTCGAAGCCGAACGGCGCGGGGTTGCCGATGTGCAGCTTGAGGATGCGGTGCCCCGCGGCCTCCAGTTGCCGCGCGCGGCCGAGGACGGGGCCGCGGATGTCGTAACAGACGTTGCCGAGCTTCGCCGACTGGGTGACCTGCATGGCTTCCAGCCTATCCGCGGACGATCACGCTCCCGCCGGGTCGCTTTACTCCGGATTGTGATGCGACCGACATACAAGCAGGCTTGCTTGCTTGTATGTCGGCTCGTACCTTCGTGGTGTGACAGTAAGCAGTCGCCGACACGGGCCCCCGCCGAGTCGCCGCACCCAGGAGGAGCGGCGGTCGACGACGCGTCGGCGGTTGCTGGACGCGACGATGGAGTGCCTGGTGGATCTCGGCTGGTCGGGGACCTCGACCACGGAGGTCGCCCGGCGCGCCGGAGTCTCGCGCGGCGCCCAGCAGCACCACTATCCGACGAAGATGGAGCTGGTCACCGCGGCCCTGGAGCACATGCTCCAGGCGCAGCGGCTCGCGTACGAGACGGCGTTCGCGATCCTCCCGGCCGCCCGCCGCAACGTCGAGGGAGCCCTCGACCTGCTGTGGGAGGTCTTCCGCGGGCGTCCCGCCAAAGCGCTCATGGAACTGGCCGTCGCGGGGCGCACCGACGACGAACTGCGCCCCCTGTGCCGGGACATGAACGAGCGGATCATCCAGGTGATCATGGAGACGTTCGTCCGGCTGTTCCCCGCGAACACGCTGCCCGCCGACTTCGTCTCGACGCTGCTGCGCGCCCTGTACGCGCTGTACATCGGGCTGTCGGTGCAGAACGCGCTGGACGACGACGCGGACGGTCACCAGGCGGAGGTGCTGGCGCAGCTCAAGGCCATCGCCCTGCTCATCGTCCCCGAGACCGGCGGACCCGTCCTGACCCCCTCCCCCATCCCGACCCCCACCCCCGAAGACGGCGGCGAC
Organism: Actinomadura rubteroloni; assembly: GCF_002911665.1. Lineage (NCBI taxonomy): Bacteria > Bacillati > Actinomycetota > Actinomycetes > Streptosporangiales > Thermomonosporaceae > Actinomadura > Actinomadura rubteroloni. Next base: position 8,505 of record NZ_MTBP01000004.1, on the reverse strand, counting down.
GCCGGACGCACCACCCCCGAGGGAGCGCCATCATGACCAAAGCCCCCACCGAACTCGCCGAGGAAGTCCGCGAGCAGGTCAAGGACAAGAAGGCTTATCTCGGTGTCATCAGCCGCCTGAACAAGGCGTCGGTGGACAAGCACTGGGAGGCGTACGCCGACATCCCGTGGGACGACCCCGAGTTCCTGGTCGACAAGAACGACCCGCGCTGGGTCCTTCCCCAGTTCGACCGGCTCGGCGACACCGCCTGGTACAAGGCGCAGCCGCCGGAGATCCGGGCGCAGATCGGGCTGTGGCGCGTCGCGACGGCCATGAAGATCGGCCTGCAGTTCGAGAACCTGCTCAAGCGCGGCCTGCTGAACTACGCCTACCGGCTGCCGAACGGCCGCCCGGAGTTCCGGTACGTCTACCACGAGACGACCGAGGAATGTCATCACGGCATGATGTTCCAGGAGTTCGTGAACCGGACGAAGATGCCCATCCGCGGCATGCCCCGGTCGCTGAGCCTCATCGCGCAGGTCGCGCCGTGGATCCCCCTGGTCAGCACCGAGCTGTTCTTCGTGTTCGTGCTCGGCGGCGAGGACCCGATCGACTACGTGCAGCGCAAGTCGCTCAAGGGCGGGCACATCAAGCACCCGCTCGAAGAGACGATCATGAAGATCCACATCGCCGAGGAGGCGCGGCACATCTCGTTCGCGCGCCACTACCTCAAGCACCGCGTGCCGAACCTGAACCGCACGCAGAAGGCGATCCTCGGCGTGCTCACGCCCGTCGTGCTCGGCGTCATGGCGCGGATCATGCTGGCCCCGCCCGGACCGATGGTGCGGCACTTCAACATCCCGTCCGAGGTCGTCCGCGAGGCCTACCACGACCCGGACAGCAAGGCAGAGATCTCCAACTCCGTCGCCAAGATCCGCGACCTGATGAACGAGCTGGGGCTCGTCAACCGGCGCAACAAGCAGGTCTGGAAGGCGTTCGGGATCTGGGACAAGCCGGGCACCCGCCGTCCGCTGAGCACCGACGCCGCCCCCGCCAAGGCCGCCTGACGATGGGCGCGCACGAGAGCCCCGCCGTGGTGACGCCCGCGGCGGGGCCGGGCGAGGCCTACGGCGTCGTCATCGTCGGGACGGGCTTTTCCGGCCTCGGCATGGCGATCGGGCTGAAAAAGGCCGGCGTCCACGACTTCGTCATCCTGGAGAAGGCCGGCGAGGTCGGCGGGACGTGGCGGGAGAACACCTACCCCGGCTGCGGCTGCGACATCATGTCGCTGCTCTACTCGTTCTCCTTCGAGCCGAAGGCCGACTGGTCCCGGATGTTCCCCAAGCAGGCCGAACTGCTGGAGTACATCAAGGAGGTCGTCGCCAAGTACGAGCTGGAGCAGCACATCCGGTTCAACACCGAGGTGACGGGCGCCGAGTACAACGACGCCGACGACACCTGGGGCGTGACGATCGCCGGCGCGGGCGCCGAGCCGGGCGAGGTCGTGCGGGGACGGGCGCTGGCGGCCGGCATGGGCCCGCTGCACCAGCCGAGCATCCCCGACCTGCCGGGCCTGGACTCCTTCGAGGGCACGACGTTCCACTCCGCCGAGTGGAACCACGACTACGACCTCACGGGCAAGCGCGTCGCCGTCATCGGGACGGGCGCGTCGGCGATCCAGTTCGTCCCGCGCGTGGCGAAGCAGGCCGGGGCGCTGACGCTGTTCCAGCGGACGCCGCCGTGGATCCTGCCCAAGCCCGACCGCCGCGTCACCGGCGTGGAGAAGGCGCTGTTCCGGCGCGTCCCCGGCGTGCAGCGCGGCTACCGCAACGGCATCTACCTGATGCAGGAGAGCTTCGTGCTGGGGTTCAAGAACCCCAAGCTGCTGAAGGCCGCGAGCGGCCTCGCGAAGTGGCACCTGAACCGCCAGGTGAAGGACCCGGAGCTGCGCCGCAAGCTGACGCCCGACTACACGATGGGCTGCAAGCGGACGCTGGTGTCCAGCGACTACTACCCGGCGCTGACCCGTCCCAACGTGGAGGTCACGACCGAGGGGATCGCCGAGATCCGGCCGCACTCGATCGTCACGACGGACGGCGCCGAGCACCCGGTCGACGCGATCATCTTCGGCACCGGCTTCCACGTCACCGACGCCTTCGAGCACGCCCACATCGTGGGCCGCGGCGGCGTGAAGATCCAGGACGCGTGGCAGGACGGCGTCGAGGCGCACCTCGGCGTGTCCGTCGCGGGCTTCCCGAACCTGTTCCTGCTGCTCGGGCCGAACTCCGGGCTCGGCCACAACTCGATGATCTTCGTCATCGAGGCGCAGGTCCGGTACGTCCTGCGGTGCCTGCGGATGCGGGACGCGGCGGGCGCCGGGCGGATCGCCGTGCGCGCCTCCGCGCAGGACCGCTTCAACCGCTGGGTCCAGGCCAAGTCCGAGGGCGCGGTGTGGGTCGCGGGCGGCTGCACGAGCTGGTACCTGGACCGCAACGGCGTGAACCGGGCCGCGTGGCCCGCCTCGACCGTGAACTACTGGCTGCGCACGCGCCGCCTCGACCCGGCGGACTTCGAGATCGCCGGGAAGGCCGCGAGCTGAGCGCCCTGTCGCGCACCGGGCACGGGCCGTAGACTCGCCCCTCAATTCCACCCTTCATCCAATTGCCGCCGTCGCGGGACCGGGGTCTCCCGGCCCCGCGGCCCGGCGTTCCAACCGAGCGGAGCACGCCATGAGCATCGCGATCGTGACCGGAGGCGCGTCCGGCATCGGCCGCGCCATCGCCACGTCCCTGGTCCACCGGGGCGACACGGTGGTCGTCAGCGACATCAACGCCGAGGGCGCCCGGAAGGTCGCCGACAAGCTCAACACGCTCGGCCGGGGCAAGGCGTCGGCCGCGCCGCTCGACGTCACCGACGCCGCCGCCGTGGCGGAGCTGTACCAGGCCGTCCGCGACGAGCACGGTCACCTCGACCTCGTGTTCAACAACGCGGGCATCTCGATCGGCGGCCTGGCCGAGGAACTGACCCTCGACCACTGGAACCGCGCGATCGACATCAACCTCAAGGGCGTCGTCCACGGCGTCGACGCGGCGTACCGGATCATGCTGGAGCAGGGGTCCGGGCACATCGTCAACACCGCGTCGCTCGCGGGGCTCGTCCCGATGCCGATCGGCATCCCCTACACCGCCACCAAGCACGCCGTCGTCGGGCTGTCGCTCGGCCTGCGCGCCGAGGCGGCCGGACGCGGCGTCAAGGTCAGCGTCGTCTGCCCGAGCTTCGTCGACACGCCGCTGCTCACCAACGTCAACCCGGGCCTGCCGGAGACGGCGATGAGCGGCAACGCCACCGAGGACATCAAGAAGGCGGTCCCCCGGCTCTACACCGCCGAGAAGCTCGCCCGCGACATCATCCGCGGCGTCGACCGCAACAAGGCCCTCATCGTCGCGCCCGCGCACGGCCGCGCCGCGTGGCGGGGCGTGCGGCTCAACCCGGCGGCGGCGGTGCGCGTCGCGCAGTTCGCCGTCGACAAGGTGCTGTCCGGCAAGAAGTGAGCGGCAGCGGCCTCCTGGACGGCCTCGCCGGGGGCGGTGCCTCCCCGCCCCCGGCTCAGGTCACGCCCGAGCAGGGCGCGTCCAGCCGGTAGCCGTCGGCGGTCGCGCCCGCCTGGTAGTCCGTCAGCACCCGCAGGCCCGTGTACCGGGACGGGTCCGGACGCTCGAACACCGTCTCCCGGAACGCCGACGCGTTGGGCGTCCCGGAGAAGTCGCCCGCCGCCGGGGGCATCATGCCCTCGTAGTCGACGAACGTGGTCTCCTTCATCGCCGTGTAGAGGCCCTGGCGCGTCAGCCACCCGTTCTGCGCGGCGCGTTCCAGCACCGCCTTCAGCGGATACTGCATCGACCAACCGACCGTCAGGGTGTCGTCGGGCACCACCGCGCCGAGCGCGGCGCGCATCGCGGTGTAGCCGGGCGCGTCGGTCGCGAACGGCTTCCACGTCGCGGTCATGAGGTAGTGGTCGCGCATCGCGGTGGCGACGGGCGACTTCATCACCGCGACGTTCCAGGTCGTCTGGTCGCCGAAGAACCGGCCCTTGTAGCCGTGCGCGACGGCCTGCCCGACGATCGCGGCCGTCTCCGCCGGGCCGGTGGACAGCAGGACCACGTCCGGCTTGAACTTCAGGATCGACCGCACCGCCGCGGCCTGCCGGTCGGGACCCTGCGGCGTCTGGACGCTCCGGTACGCCAGCCGGTGCGCGCGGGCCGCGACCCGTCCGCCGCCCGCGCCGTCCGCGCCGTAGTCGCCCGCGAAGTGGACGCTCATCACCCGCCGCACCCGGCCCTGCCGGACGGCGTAGTCCACGGCGTTCATGTAGTGGAAGCAGTACGACGTGCCCGACTCCAGGATCACGTCCTCGAACTCCCAGCGGGACTGGAACGACGCGGGCACCGCCAGCATCCGCTCGGTCCGCAGGTCGCCGAGGATCTCCTCGGTCGTCGAGGACCCGAGCGTCTGCGCCAGCGCCAGCACCCGGTCCTTCATCTCCAGGTACGCGGCGAGATGACGGCTCGGGACGTACCCGGTGTCGCGGACATAGGTGACGGCGTCCACGTCGTACCCGCCGATGCCGCCCTCGGCGTTCACCCGCTCCCAGAACGCCCGCTGCGCCCGCGTCAGCAGCACGCCGAGCGCGCTGAACGGGCCGGTGGACAGGTCCGACAGCGTCCCGAGGTAGATGCAGCCGTGGTTCCGGTTCACCGCGTGCGGGCACGGCCGCGACGTCACGCCGGGGACCGTCTCGGCGTTCGCCGGACCGCCCAGCAGGCCGCAGCCGGACGCGCCGAGCGCCGCCGCGAGCAGCACGAGCCCCGCCAGCCACGCCCGCAGCCTCCGACCGTCAGAGCGCGCGCAGACCATCGATCATTTCCTTCAGCAGGTTCGTGTCGGGACGCCCGGACACCGTCTCCGGGCTTCGCGCCGTCACCAGACGGCGTTCCAGCAGATCGCCGAGCAGCACCCGGACCACGCCGAGCGGCAGCGCCAGCTCCGCCGCGATCTCGGCGACCGGCACCGGGCCGCGGCACAGGTCGAGGATCGTCTCCTCCTCCGGCGACAGCACCGCCGGATCGGGCAGCGGCTCCCGCGCCTGGACGGTCGCGAGCAGGTCCAGCGCGTCGCCGCCCGCGTGCCGGGCGCGTCCCTTGGCCACCGCGTAGGGACGGACGACCGGGCCGGCCATCTCGTCCACCCACAGCTCCTCGGGACCCTCGGGCATCACTCGCCCCCGGGCACGGCCGGGCCGTCCTCGTCCGCCGCGGCGGCCCGGCCCCGCTCCAGCCCGCTCTGCAGGCCGGTGAGCAGCCGCTGCGCGGACTCCGGCGAGCGCGGCCCGACGGCCGGCTCGGCGGCCGACTCGACGACGGGCGCGGCGAGCAGCGGCTCGTCGACGCGCAGCCGCTCGGCGAGATGGGTCTGGCGCCGCCGCGCGGGCAGGCCCGCCGCCGTCTCGCGCGGGACGTCCGGCGCCGGCTCGCGGCCCGGCTCCACCACCAGGTCCAGCGGCAGCAGCACGATCGCCGTCACCCCGCCGTACGCCGACGGCCGCAGCGTCACCTTCGCGCCGAGCCGCGCCGCGAGCCGCGCGACGACGAACAGGCCGAGCCGTGTCGTGTCGCCCAGCCTCCCGTCCGGATCGGTCGCGAGCAGTTCGTTGCACGCCTCGAACTCCTCGGTGCCGAGACCGAGGCCGCCGTCCTCGATCTCGATCGCGAACCCGCGTCCGACCAGCTCGCCGGAGACCCGCACGGTCGTTGTCGGCGGAGAGAACGTGGTGGCGTTCTCGATCAGCTCGGCGAGCAGGTGGATGGTGTCGGCGACGGCGGAGCCGCGCAGCGCGGTCCGTCCCATCGGGGCGACGTCCACCCGCGTGTAGTCCTCGACCTCGGCCGCGGCGGCGCGGGCGACGTCCACCAGCCGGACCGGGTCGCGCCAGGACCGTCCGGCGGGCCGTCCCGACAGCACGACCAGGCCCTCGGCGTGCCGCCGCATCCGCGTGGCGAGGTGGTCGAGCGCGAACAGCGCCTCCAGCTCGTCGGGACGCTCGGTGCGGCGCTGCATCGCCTCCAGCATCGCCAGCAGCCGCTGCAGCAGCGACTGGTTGCGGCGCGCCAGCGTCACGAACACCTCGTTGAGCCTGCGGTGCGCGGCCTCCTCGTTCGCGGCGGCGCGGCGGACGGCGTCGCGGGCGCGGTCGAACGCGTCCCCGATCCGCCGGATCTCGCCGACCGTGTAGACCGGGCCGGGCGCGTCGGGCGCGGTCGGCGCCGGTTCCAGCCGCTCGGGCGGCGGCGGGTCGCCGGGACGCGCGGGCAGCCGCCGCTCGGGGGCGTCCGGCTCCGGGCCGCCCGGCAGCCGCTCGGCGGCGAACGCCGACACGTCGCGGGCCAGGTCGCGGCTCTCGCGGATCAGCGTCCGCCCGATGCGGACGGCCAGCACCACCGACACGACCACCGCGACGAGCCCGAGCCCGCCCGCCAGCACCAACCGCAGCAGGAACGCGCGGGCGGTGTCGCGGGCGCGGTCGGTCGTGACGGCGCGGATCCGCGTGGCCAGGCCCGTCAGCTCACGGCCGACGGCCTCCGTCGCGGTGTGCCAGGCGCCGACGTCCAGCGGCGGCGCCGCGCCCGGACGGCTCTGCGGCCGGATCACCAGCCGTTCGAGGGAATCGAAGCGCGCGGCGTCCGGACCGGTGACGATCTCCCGGTACCGGGCGGCGTCGGCGCCGCTCAGCGACCGCGACGCCTCGTCGTACAGCGCCTGGCGGGCACCGGCGAGCCGGATCATCTCCAGCCGCTCGTCGGCGGTCATCCGGCCGGCCGCGAGGACGCCGGTGACCAGCGCGTCCTCACGGGCGAGCTGCTCGCGGCCCCGCTCCAGCGAGATCAGCATCCGCGAGTTGCGCACGACGCGCCGGTCGCTGGACGGGACGTCGTCGTACACGTCGGCGGCGAGGTCGATCAGCGCGCTGTAGCGCGTCATCGCCTGCGGACGGTCGATGGCGCGGTGGTCGACGGCCTGGCGGAGCGCGTCGAGGTCGCCGAGCGCGTCCACGAGCCGCGTCATGCGCTGGAGCGTCTCCGGCCGGGTCGCGCCGCGCGTGCCGGGGTCGGCGGCGGCGCGGCGGAACGCGTCGCGGGCGTCCCCGGTGCGGGCGCGCTGGGCGTCGAACCCGGCGCGGCCGATCGTCGCGTCGTCGCCGAGCGACGACAGGGACATGCGGCGCTCGTCCTGCAACGCGGCGATCAGCGTGTCGGTGGGTTCGGCGACGTTGGTCGTGAACGTCTTCGCCCGCGTCTGGCGGAGGCTGTCGGTGAGCGCCGTCGCGGCGACGAATCCCCAGAGCAGGACGAGCGCGGTGAGCGGCGGGAACAGCAGAAGGAACATCTTGGCGCGAACCGACTGGCCGCGGCCCCGGCGACCTGTTCCCATCTTGACCCCCGCGGACCCTCACCCCGAATGGGATCGGACCGTATCGCGGTGATTCGGGGCGCATCTTGCGGTTCGCGGAGAAGATCGTGATTGTTATGTTTATGTTACTGACAGATGACAGTTGATCAACTCCGCGTCATCTGCCCGGCCGCCCCCGCATTCCAGTCCCCTCCGCGTCGCCCGCCCCGGGCAGGGGCAGCGCGGCCACCTACGCGCCTCCTCCCTCAGGTGCCGGACGGCGCGTTCGTGTCGACGCCTACGCTGGACGGATGGAGCGGATCCTCGTTAGCGCGTGCCTGCTCGGCCGGCCCGTCCGCTACGACGGCGCGGCCAAGCCAGTGGCCGACGACCTATTCGCGCGCTGGCGGTCCGAGGGACGGCTAGTCCCGTTCTGCCCGGAGGTATCGGGCGGGCTGACGGTGCCCCGTCCCGCCGCCGAGATCGTCCCGGCAGCCGGTGGCGGCGCGGCCGTCCTGGCCGGAACGGCACGCGTTCTGACCGCCTCAGGCGACGACGTCACGGAGGCATTCGTGAACGGCGCACGCCTGGCCCTCGACTGCGCCCGCCGCGCCGGCGCCCGCATCGCGCTCCTGAAGGAGGGCAGTCCGTCCTGCGGCGTCCACCGCATCCACGACGGCACCTTTCAGGGCCGCTCCCTCCCCGGAGAAGGCATCACGGCCGCCTTGCTCGCCCAAGCAGGCCTGCGCGTCTTCACCGAGTCGGAACTCCCGTCCCTGGCGTCCTTCCTGGACTCCCCCGCGCCCTAGACGACCCGCGACCACATGCGCGCTCAGCTGCCCTCCGCAAACGCCGCCCACCCAAGAACAACTAACCACCCCGAACACAAAAAAGGCCCCGCCGTCGGCGGGGCCCCGAAAAGTGCCTGGAAATGCGTTGAGGGCCACCCCTAAGGATGGCCCTCAACCACAATAAGTCCGGCGGTGTCCTACTCTCCCACACAGTCTCCCATGCAGTACCATCGGCGCTGAAAGGCTTAACTTCCGGGTTCGGAATGGAACCGGGTGTTTCCCTCTCGCCAAA